>JANYKR010000056.1 GCA_025358155.1 Betaproteobacteria bacterium | reverse complement strand
CAGCGGCCGCGTAGCCCAGCATGCGTTCCGCGCCGACGTTGAAAATCTGAATGACGCCGTTCGCGTCAGTGGCGATACTCGAGAAGTTGGCGCTGTTGAAAATCGCATTCTGCAAGGCTCCCGCCTTGAGCAGCGCTTCTTCCGCCTGCTTGCGCGCAGTGTTGTCGGTGCCGATCAACAGATAACCGATGATGGCGTCTTGTGCATCGCGTAGCGCCGTGACCGACACGACTGCCGGAAAGCGGCTGCCATCCTTGCGGATATAAGTCAGCTCGTAGATGTCTTCGATCTCGCGCGAGGCCTTGAACACCAAAGCTTCAAATCCCGGCGCAATCGGGGTGGCGAGTTCAACGCTCAGGGCCTTGGCGCGTGCGATCACTTCCCGCGGATCGGAAATATCGGCCGGCGTGATCTTGTTCATTACCTCGGCAGCCGTGTAGCCCAGCATGCGCTCGGCGCCGACGTTGAAGATCTGAATGACCCCCTTGGCGTCGGTGGCGATACTCGAGAAGTTGGCGCTGTTGAAAATCGCGCTCTGCAGGGCCCCCGCCTGGAGCAGCGCCTCTTCCGCCAGCTTGCGCGCGGTGTTGTCGGTGCCGATCAGCAGGTAGCCGATGATCACGTCCTTGGCATCGCGCAGCGCCGTGACCGAGACCACCGCCGGGAACCGGCTGCCGTCCTTCCTGATGTAGGTCAGCTCGTAGATGTCCTCGATGCCGCGCGATGCCTTGAACACCAGGGCCTCGAAGCCGGGCGTGATCGGCGTGCCCAACTCGACGCTCAACGCCTGAGCACGGGCAATCACCTCTTGCGGGTCGGAGATATCGGCCGGCGTGATCTGGTTCATCACCTCGGCAGCGGTGTAACCCAGCATGCGCTCGGCGCCGACGTTGAAAATCTGGATGACACCCTGGGCGTCGGTGGCGATGCTGGAGAAATTGGCGCTGTTGAGAATCGCGTTTTGCAGCGCACCCGTCTTGAGCAGGGTTTGCTGGCGCCGCAACTCGGACATGCCATCGGTGCGGTTGCCATCCATGCGGTCGCCATCAGCGGGCTCACCCTCGGCCCGGCCGGCCTCGTCGCCTGGCTCGGAATTGATGTCGGTGGTGGACAGGGCAGGCTCCTTCAGAAGCGCCGGGCACCACGGCGGGGATTTGCGCTTGTCGGCACGGCGACTCAGGCGCAGTGCCAGGCGGGCCCACCAGGCCCGAGCCGCAACTGGCAGATCATAGTCTGGCAGCCAACGGACCGCTGTTCTGTGCATTGGCATGCACAAGTCGTGCGCTGCACGGCCGGCAACGGCAAACCTGGCAGACAGGCAGCGGCTGAAACGGGCAGCCTCCACATCCCGGGCTATACTTCTAGGCTGTTGCCGGTGTAGCTCAGTTGGTAGAGCAGCGCATTCGTAATGCGAAGGTCAACAGTTCGATTCCGTTCACCGGCACCATTTGAATCAAGTCCATAGCCCAGGCCTCAGCCTGGGCTTTGTTGCTTCTGGGTGGCGTGTTGCCCCTGCAGGGTCTGTGTCAAAGGCCGGCGGCGGTGCCTGGGCACTGAGGGCGCCGCCCAGACCGGCTGCTGCACGCTGAGCCCATCCTTGACCCGCCAGTCTGGGTGAAAATACCCCGCCATGGAAACCCCTGGCAACTTGTTCGTCGTCGCCGCGCCCAGTGGCGCCGGCAAGTCCAGTCTGGTCAAGGCCTTGCTGGAGCTTGATTCACACCTCACGGTGTCGATCTCGCACACCACCCGGGCACCGCGTGGCCAGGAGCGGGATGGCCGGGAGTACTGGTTCATCAGCGAGCCGGACTTTCGCCAGATGGCCGCACACGACGACTTTTTCGAGTGGGCCGAGGTGCATGGCAACCTCTACGGCACCTCTCGGCCGGCGGTGACGCAGCGCCTGGCCGCCGGCATCGACGTGATCCTGGAGATCGATTACCAGGGCGCGCTGCAGATCAAGCAGTTGTTTGAGCATGCCGTGTTGATCTTCATACTGCCGCCAGGCTGGGACGAGTTGCGCCAGCGCCTGACCCGCCGCGGCGAAGACCCGCCCGAGGTCATCGCCCAGCGCATGGTCAACGCGCAGCTCGAAGTGGCGCAGGCCCGGCATTTCGATTTTGTTATCATCAACGGTTTGTTCGAGACGGCGCTGTTTGACCTCAAGACCGTCGTGCATTCGCAGCGCCTGCGTTACGCTGCGCAAAAACGCAACAAATCGCAAGTTTTTGCGGCGCTGAACCTGATCTGACCCTCCCCTCACTCCTGAAGGCAATCCTATGGCCCGCATCACCGTCGAAGACTGCCTGAGCAAGATCCCGAACCGCTTCCAGCTGGTTTTGGCCGCGACCTACCGCGCCCGCATGCTCAGCCAGGGCCACGCCCCCAAGATCGAGAGCAAGAACAAACCCGGCGTGACTGCGCTGCGCGAAATCGCTGCCGGCGAGATCGGTGTCGAGATGCTGCGCCGCGTGCCGCTCTGATCCTGCCAAACCGGCAACGCGCCTCGGGGCGACGCTGCCACCGCAGTGCCCAGGGCGCTGCACAAATTGAGCGCCGTCGAGGCGCTTTTTTTATTCTGAAGCCGCCATGGCAGGGCGCACCGGTCTGGCGCAGAAAACCGCAGGCTTCCAGCGTCAATTTCCGGCTGAACCGCCCCCTCGCGCATAGGCCAGCCCAAAGCAGGCTAAATTCGGGCATGAGCATTCGATCCTTTGCGGCTGAGTTGCTGCTGCCGTCCGTGCTGCAGGCCAAGTTGCGCAACCCCACGCCCACGCCCACCGGCGCCGATGGCAAAAAGGTGCTGGCGTCATTTGCCACGCTGGCCGAGAAGCTGGGCTACCTCAGCAAGGCCGATGTCTTGCTGGTGCGGGACGCCTACAAGTTTGCTGACCAGGCCCACCTCGGCCAGATGCGTGCCAGCGGTGAGCCCTACATCACCCACCCGCTGGCGGTGGCAGGCCTGGTGGCCGACTGGCGGCTGGACGCCCAGGCCCTGATGGCCGCGCTGATGCACGACGCGATGGAGGACTGCGGCATCACCAAGATCGAGCTGATCGAGCGCTTTGGCGCCCCCACCGCCGAGATGGTGGACGGCCTGACCAAGCTTGACAAGCTCCAGTTCTCCACCCGAGAGGAGGGCCAGGCCGAGTCGTTCCGCAAAATGCTGCTGGCGATGGCGCGCGATGTGCGCATCATCCTGATCAAGCTGGCCGACCGGCTGCACAACATGCGCACGATGGTGGGCATGCCACTGGCCAAGCGCAGCCGCATCGCGCGCGAGACACTCGACATTTACGCGCCGATTGCCCACCGCCTGGGCCTGAACCTGATCTACCGCGAGTTGCAGGATCTGTCGTTCCAGCACCTCTACCCCTGGCGCCATGCCGCGCTGGCCAAGGCGGTGAAGCGGGCGCGCGGCTACCGGCGCGACATCGTCGAGCGGGTGCGGGGTGATGTCGAGAAGTCGTTTGCCCATGCCAAGGTCAAGGTGCAGGTGAGCGGCCGAGAAAAGACCGTTTACAGCATCTACCGCAAGATGCGGCAAAAGCACGCCGGATTTGCCCAAGTCACCGACATCTTCGGCTTCCGCATCGTGGTGCCGCAGCCGATGGACTGCTACCTGGCGCTGGGCCTGCTGCACCAGACCTACAAGCCAGTGCCGGGTCGGTTCAAGGATTACATCGCCATCCCCAAGGTCAACGGCTACCAGTCCTTGCACACCACCCTGGTCAGCCCGCTGGGCACGGCGGTGGAGTTCCAAATCCGCACCGAGCCGATGAATGCGGTGGCCGAGTCGGGCATCGCCGCGCACTGGATGTACAAGCACGACCCCAAGAGCAACGGCAATGCGGCCGGCGAGGCGCAACGCCTGGGCGCGATGTGGCTCAAATCGCTGCTCGACATCCAGGACGAGACGCGAGATGCCGCCGAGTTTCTGGAGCACGTCAAGATCGACCTGGTGCCTGAGGCGGTTTATGTCTTCACGCCGATGAGCAAGATTCTGGCGCTGCCCCGGGGCGCCACCGCAGTGGACTTTGCTTACGCCATCCACAGCGATGTCGGCGACCACTGCGTGGCGGCCAAGCTCAACGGCGAGGCGGTGGCACTGCGCACCGTGCTCAAGAGCGGTGACGTGGTCGAGATCGTCACCGCGCCCGGCGCCCGGCCCAACCCGGGCTGGCTGAACTTTGTCAGCACCGGCCGCGCCCGATCAAAGATCCGGCACTTTCTCAAGACCATGGAGCACGAAGAGTCCCGCACGCTGGGCGAGAAGCTGCTGGCCCAGGCGCTGCGTGCCGAGGGCTTGTTGATGCCCTCAGCCGAGCTTGACGACGCACCGGCGCTGGCCTTGTGGCTGCAGCTCACCCGCTGGAGCGGCAACCGCAGCCGCGCCGACCTGCTGGTCGACATCGGCCTGGGCCGCAAGATCGCCACCATCGTCGCCAAGCGCCTGGCCCAGTTGATGGCCGAGCGCGGCGGCCGGCCCGACGCGATCACGCTGACACTCAACAAGTTTGGCGTGGCCGATGATGTGGCCACCCCGATGCCCGGCGTGGTGATTGACGGCACCGAAGGCGCGTCGGTGCAATTGGCCACCTGTTGCCGACCGATCCCGGGCGACGAGATACGCGGCTACCTGGGCCGGGGCGAGGGCCTGCTGGTGCACACCAGCGAGTGCAACATCGGCAAACGCCTGGCCGACCGCGACCCCGAGCGCTGGATCGCAGTCGAATGGGCCGAGCAGCCCACCCGCCACTTTGAGACCAGCGTCAAGCTGCTGGTCAAAAACGGACAGGGCGCGCTGGCTCAACTGGCAGCGGCCATCAGCGCGGCCGAGGCCGACATCAGCCACATCGAGATGGATGCCGAGCCGCAGGACGACGCCACCGAGTTGCGCTTGTTGCTGGCAGTGCGCGACCGCCAACACCTGGCCGACGTGCTGCGTGCGCTCAAGCGCTCACCGCCGGTGATGCGGGCAAACCGGCTCAAGCCCTGAGACGCAGCCCTGCGGTCTTGAGGTTAAGCCGTCGGTCTGCAGGCCAGTTCGGTGCCCTGCGGAATGGCAATTCGTCACAACTTCGGCGCGCGTGCACCGGTACAGTGGTTTCCAGATCGCCAGACGCGACACTTGCTCAGGAAAAGCCAGGACAACACCACCGGCGCCCGTTTGCTCCAGCAAGCGGGCGCCGACTGGTTTCTGGGCCGCGTTCGGCCGTTCGGGCTCAGGCCTGAGCAAGCGGTGCGGGATAGGTCACCGCCAACACCTCCAAGGTCTCGGCCCCGCCTGGTGTCTGCAGCCGCACCTCGTCGCCCTCACGGGCCTTGAGCAAGGCCCGGGCGATAGGCGAAATCCAGCTCACCTCACCGGCCAGGTTGTCGGCCTCGTCCACGCCCTTGATCGTGATCGTGCGCTGCTCACCCCGGCTGTTGGCATAGGTCACGGTGGCGCCAAAAAATACCTGGTCGCTGCCAAAGTGCAGCGCCGGGTCGGCCACCTCGGCGATATCGAGTCGCTTGCTCAAGAAGCGGATGCGGCGGTCGATTTCGCGCAGCCGCTTCTTGCCGTAGAGGTAGTCGCCGTTCTCCGAACGGTCGCCGTTCTTGGCCGCCCACGACACGATCTCGACGATCTTGGGCCGCTCCTCGTCGATCAGCGCCAGCAACTCGTCGCGGAGGCGCCGGTAGCCGGGCGGCGTCAGGTAATTGCGGGTGCCCGGTGGCAGCGGCGCCTGGCCGGGGCTGACTTCGTCGTCATCGTCGGCGTCGGCGTCAGATTCACGGGTGAAGGCTTTGCTCATGGCGGCGGTTTGGGTAGGCTGGCAGTCGGGCGGGCAGTCGGGCGGGCGGTCGTGCGGGTGGCGGGATGGGTGGCGGGATGGGTGGTGGGATGGGCTACCGGGCGCGCTGTCTGGCGGGCGGCCCCGGCCAGGGCAGCGTTGCGCCAGGCGCCGGGGGCGCTGCCGGTCCATTTGCGGAAGGCGCGGTAAAAGGTGCTGGCATCGTTGAAGCCGAGTCGCGCGGCGATCTCGCCCACACTCAGCTCGCCGCAGGCCAGGTGTTGCCATGCCAGATCGCGCCGCACAGCGTCCTTGACCTGGCCCCAGCCCGCGCCTTCAGCCTCCAGCCGCCGCCGCAGGCTGGCGGGCGAGAGCTGCAATTCACGCGCCAGCAGGCACAACGTGGGTGCGGCATCGCCCCGGTCGAGTGCATCACGGCAGAGCCGGCGCACCCGGTCGCTCACGCCGGTGGTCTGCACCTGTTTCAAGAACACCGACTGCGGCGAGTCGCGCAAAAACGCCTTGAGCCCCGCCGGGGTCACCACCACCTCGGCCTGCAGCACCCGGGCGTCAAACCAGATCGCCGTGGCAGCGGCATCAAAGCGCTGCAGCGGCGAGAACATGCGGCGGTACTCGTCGGCATGGGCCGGCCGGGGGTGGGCCCAATCGAGCCGGCTCAGCGGGACGCGCCGCCCGACCAGCCAGCACAGCAGGCCGTGCAGCATCACCAACAGGGTTTCATCGGCAAAACGGCGGGCATCTTCGATCTGATCGGCCGCAGCGGGCGACTCCAGAGGCGCCAGGCCACCGATACGGTTGCTGATCACCAGCCCGGCGACACCCCCGCCAATGCGCAAAGCCACGCCGATGTCGTCAAACCACAAAACCACCCCGCGCACGGCCAGGCGCAAGGCCGGGCCGACGCGGGTTTGGCTGGCCAAAGCGTGGCAGAGCATGGCAAAACTGCCCACTTTCATGCGCCGGCTGTCCAGCCCAAAAAACTCGTCGTCCAGCCATCGCGCCACCGCGATCCACAGCCGGGCAAAGGCCGCCGCGGGCACGCGGGCCGCCGCCGACGCCAGCAGGCTCGGCGGTATGCCGGCCTCGGCGAGTGCTGCCTCGCGCTGCGGCGCACTGAGCGCCCGGACTGCGCTGCGCACAAAGGCCATCGACACGCTGGCGCCGCTGGCGGCCTCAGCCGCCGCCTCTGGCATGGATGGCGGTGCGGCAGCGGGTTCTGCAACCGTGGCGGCGGCAGTCTGGCAGGCGGTAGGCATCACGACATTCTGGCAAATTACGTCAGGCTGCTGAGCGTTCGCGCCATCGCCCTGCAGCCGCAACGGGCCTAGACTTGACGCTGGTTCGCGTTGCGCCTTTGCGACAGGGCGCGCCAGACTCGCCCGAGCCGCCCCAACCGTCCAAGCTGCCCCCCCGAAGGAGACCGCCCCATGACCGATCTGTCCGCCGAGTACCAGGCCCTGGCCAACTACCGCCCGGTTCACAAGGTTCGATTTGTCACCGCTGCCAGCCTATTTGACGGCCACGACGCCGCGATCAACATCATGCGGCGCATCCTGCAAGGCATGGGCGCCGAGGTGATCCACCTGGGCCACAACCGCTCGGTCGACGAGGTGGTGACAGCAGCGCTGCAAGAGGACGTGCAAGGCATTGCCGTCAGCAGCTACCAGGGAGGCCACAACGAGTACTTCAGCTACATGGTCGAGTTGCTCAAGGCGCGCGGCGGTGAGCACATCCAGGTCTTTGGCGGCGGCGGCGGGGTGATTGTGCCGGCCGAGATCCGCGCGCTGGCCGAGCAGGGTGTGCGCATCTTCAGCCCCGAGGACGGCCAGCGCATGGGCCTGGCCGGCATGATCGGCGAGATGGTGATGCGCGCCGACCGCGACCTGTCGGGCTACGCACCCACCAGCTTGGCGGCCGTGCAAGGCCATTCCGAGCCGGCATGGCGGGCGCTGGCCCAGCTGATCACCGCGCTGGAGAACAAGCAGGTGGCGCCCGAGCTGCTGGCCGAGCTGCGGTCCTCCAGCAACGCCGCTGCCAGCACCGGCAAGTCCGGCGCCCGGACCCCCGTGCTGGGCATCACCGGTACCGGCGGCGCCGGCAAGTCCAGCCTGACCGACGAGTTGATCCGCCGCATCCGGCTCGACCAGGACGACAACCTGCGCATCGCCGTGATCTCCATCGACCCGTCGCGCCGCAAGAGTGGCGGTGCGCTGCTGGGCGACCGCATCCGGATGAACGCGATCGGGCCGTGGCGGAAACCGTCGGACGTCGCCGGCGGCGACTCGGGCCAGAGGGTCTATGTGCGCAGCCTGGCCACCCGTGACACCGGCAGCGAGATCAGCGCCGCGCTGCCCGATGTGCTTGCAGCAGTCCGGGTAGCGGGGTTTGATTTGATCATCGTCGAGACCTCGGGCATCGGCCAGGGCGATGCGGCCATCGTGCCGCTGGTGGACGTGCCGATGTACGTGATGACGCCCGAATTTGGCGCCGCCAGCCAGCTGGAAAAAATCGACATGCTCGACTTTGCCGAGTTCGTGGCGATCAACAAGTTCGACCGCAAGGGCGCGGCCGATGCGTTGCGCGACGTGGCCAAGCAGGTGCAGCGCAACCGCGAAGCGTTCACCGTGATGCCGGATCAGATGCCGGTTTACGGCACCATGGCCAGCCGCTTCAATGACGACGGCGTCACCGCGCTCTACCAGGCGCTCAAAATCCGGCTGGCCGAGCTGGGCCTGCCGGTCACAGCCAGCCGCCTGCCGCTGGTCAACACCCGGTTCAGCACCCACCAGACCCCCGTGGTGCCGGCGGCCCGCACCCGCTACCTGGCCGAGATCACCGACACGGTGCGGGGCTACAAGGCCCGCGCCCGGTCGCAGGCCAGGCTGGCGCGTGAGCTGCAGCAGCTGCGGTCTACCGCGGTGATGCTGCAGCAGGACGACAGCGCACGCGACGGCGCCAAGAACACCGTGCTGCGCCTGGCCGACGTGCGTGCCGCCAGGTTCGACCCCGCCGCCGCCAAGCTGCTGGCGCAGTGGCCCGAGATGCAGCGCGCCTACGCTGGCGACGAGTACGTGGTCAAGATCCGCGACAAGGAGATCCGGACCTCGCTGGTGCACACCACACTGTCGGGCAACAAGATCCGCAAGGTCGCCCTGCCCGGCTACGAGTGCCACGGTGAGTTGCTGAAGTGGTTGATGCTCGACAACGTGCCGGGCAGCTTTCCGTACACCGCCGGCACCTTTGCCTTCAAGCGCGAAGGCGAAGACCCAACCCGCATGTTTGCCGGCGAGGGCGATGCCTTCCGCACCAACCGGCGCTTCAAGCTGGTCAGCGAGGGCATGCCGGCAAAACGCCTCAGCACCGCCTTCGACTCGGTCACGCTCTACGGCAACGACCCGGACCGCCGGCCCGACATCTACGGCAAAGTCGGCAACTCGGGTGTGTCCATCGCCACGCTGGACGACCTGAAAGTCTTGTACGGCGGCTTCGATTTGTGCCACCCGGCCACCAGCGTGAGCATGACGATCAACGGCCCGGCGCCGTCGATCCTGGCGATGTTCATGAACGCGGCGATCGACCAGCAGGTCGAGAAGTTCGAGTCCGACAACGGCCGCCAGCCCACCGAGACCGAGACTGCCAAGATTCGCGAATGGGCGCAGGCCAATGTGCGCGGCACGGTGCAGGCCGACATCCTCAAAGAAGACCAGGGCCAGAACACCTGCATCTTCTCAACCGAATTCAGCCTCAAGGTGATGGGCGACATCGCCCAGTATTTTGTGCACCACAACGTACGCAACTTCTACTCGGTATCGATCTCGGGTTACCACATCGCCGAGGCCGGCGCCAACCCGATCAGCCAGCTGGCCTTCACGCTGAGCAACGGCTTCACTTTTGTGGAGGCGTATCTGGCGCGCGGCATGCACATCGATGACTTTGCGCCCAACCTGAGCTTTTTCTTCTCGAACGGCATGGACCCGGAATACACCGTGCTGGGCCGGGTGGCGCGCCGCATCTGGGCGGTGGCGATGCGCGACAAGTACGGCGCCAACGAGCGCTCGCAAAAGCTGAAGTACCACGTGCAGACCAGCGGCCGATCACTGCATGCGCAGGAGATCCAGTTCAACGACATCCGCACCACGCTGCAGGCGCTGATCGCGATCTATGACAACTGCAACAGCCTGCACACCAACGCGTTCGACGAGGCGATCACCACGCCAACCGAGGACAGCGTGCGCCGGGCGATGGCGATCCAGCTGATCATCAACCGCGAGTGGGGCCTGGCCAAAAACGAAAACCCCAACCAGGGCGCGTTCATCATCGACGACCTGACCGAACTGGTGGAAGAAGCGGTGCTGGCCGAGTTCGAGAAGATCGCCGACCGTGGCGGCGTGCTGGGCGCGATGGAGACCGGCTACCAGCGCGGCAAGATTCAAGAAGAATCGATGCACTACGAGATGCAAAAGCATACCGGCGAGTACCCGATCATCGGCGTCAACACCTTCCGCAACCCCCACGTTGACCCGAACCCGCAGCAGATCGAGCTGGCGCGCTCGACCGAGGACGAGAAGGCCTCGCAGCTGGCCCGGCTGGCCGACTTCCATGCCCGCCACGCCGCCGAGTCACCGGCGATGCTCAAACGCCTGCAGCAGGCGGTGATAGCCAACCAGAACGTGTTTGACGTGCTGATGGACGCGGTGCGCTGCTGTTCGCTCGGCCAGATCACCAACGCGCTGTTCGAGGTGGGCGGGCAGTACCGGCGCAGCATGTGAGCGGGCAGCGCCGGCTCGCGCGGGTTGACCCGGCTGGGTCAGCCCTTCAGCCCTTCAGCGCATCGGCGCCACCAGCGCAAACGCCGCGCCCTGCGGGTCCAGGCACTGCAGGGTCCACATCGGGCCGGGCACCTCCATCGGCCCATTGAGCACCTGGCCGCCAGCCGCCGTCACCCGGGCCATGGCCGCGTCGATCGCCTCGACATTGAAGTAGTACAGCCAGCCCGGCGCGGGCACCTGCGGCGGCTTGTCCATCATGCCGCCGATGGCCGGCCCGCCAGCAGCGAACAGACGGTAGACGCCCATCTCGCCCATGTCCATGTCCTCCTCCCGGGTCCAGCCGAACAGGCCGCTGTAAAAAGTCCAGGCGCTGCCCAGGTCGCCGGCAGACAACTCGGCCCAGCCCACGGTGCCGGGTGTGCCCATCGGCGGCTGAGGCGCTTGCTCGGCCTGGTTGCCCCGGAACAGGTCGAAGCTGGCGCCGTGCGGGTCGGCCACCACGGCAAAACGGCCGACGCCGGGGATGTCCTCGGGCGGGCGGTGCACCTGGCCACCGGCCTGCTGCAGGCGCCGGGCCATGCCATCGACATCAGCCACGCCGATGTAGCCGACCCAGCCGGGCCGTGCACCAGCGTCGCAAGCCGCCTGCGGTAGCGTCATCAGGCCGGCGATTGCTGCCCCGCCGGCCGACAGCAAGGTGTAGCGCATGTCGGGCATGCCGGCGTCGGCAGTTTGCCAGCCGACCACCTGGTTGTAGAAGGCGGCGGCGGCTTGATCGTCGCTGGTCATCAGTTCGTACCAGACAAACGGGCAGTGCTGGGTGTCCATGGTGATGTTCTCCGGTCGGGTTGACGGTGGCGCTGATCGGCGCCGCGCGCCGATGCCATGCCGACGATAGCCGCAGCGCGCCCGGCTTGCCAAGGCTGACGGATGTGGGGGATGTGAGGACGAGACCATGACCCCCCATGGCGCCCTTCGCCGCAGGCTGTAACGCAAGCGACGCGGGTGGGCTTGAGGCCCGATAGACTGGATTTGACCGGGGAGGGCCTCGGTGAATGAGCGTTGCATCCGCAGGAGACACCCACACCATGAACTTTGTCTGCCCCTACAGGCGCGCTGCCGGCCTGGCGATCAGCACCATCGCCGCCTCGGCCGCGCTCGGCTTCACGTCTTTGGCGCCTGGCGCCCTGGCCGCCTCCAAAACCGAAATCAAACTCGGCAACACCGTGCCCTACAGCGGCCCGGCATCGTTTTACGGCGCGATCGGCCATGCCACGGTGGCGTGTTTTGCCAAGATCAATGACGACGGCGGCATCAATGGCCGCAAGGTCACGGTGATCAGCCTGGACGACGCCCTGCAACCGCCCAAGACGGTGGAGCAGGTGCGCAAGATGGTTGAGCAGGACGAGGTCGACGCGATCATCAACCAGGTGGGCACGGCCACCTCGTCGTCGGTTCGCAAGTACCTCAATGCGCAGAAGGTGCCGCAGCTGTTTGTGCTGTCGGGCTCGAACAACTTCCAGCAGCCCAAGGAGTTTCCGTACAGCACCTCGGCGCTGATGAGCTACGAGTTCGAGGCCCGCACCTACGGCCAGCAGATCCTGCGTGACAAGCCCGCCGCCAAGGTCGCCATCCTCTTCCAGAACGACGACTACGGCAAAGACTACCTGCGCGGCTTGAAGTCCGGCCTGGGCGCCCAGGCGGCCAAGGCGCTGATCGCCGAGATCACCTACGAGCAGACCGACGCCACGGTCGACTCGCAGATCGTCTCGCTGCGCGCCAGCGGTGCCGACACGGTGGTGCTGGCGGCCTACTCCAAGCAGGTCAGCCAGTCGCTCAAGAAGATGGTCGACCTGGGCTGGAAGCCGCTGGTCTACATCAGCCATGTCTCGGCCCAGGTGCACCCGACGCTGTCGCTGGTGGGGCTGGAAAACACGGTGGGCGTGATGTCGGCCGGCGTTGTCAAGGACCCGACCGACCCGACCTGGCACGGCGACGCCGACTACAAGGCCTGGCTGGCCTGGATGCAGAAGTACTACCCCAAGGGCGACGTCAACAATTCCAGCAATGCTGCGGTCTGGGCCACCTGCGCCGCCATCAGCCATGTCCTCAAGTCTGCGGGTGACGACCTGAGCCGCGAGAACATCCTCAGGCAGATGACCGGGCTGAGGGAGTTTGCCGCGCCGATGCTGCTGCCCGGCATCTCGATGACGGTGACGCCGGACAACTACAACATATTCCGCAAGATCCAGTTGCTGCGTTTTGACGGCAAGCGCTGGGTGCCGCTGGGCAAGCCGATTGGCGAGTGAGGGGCACCGGGGCGGCGGCCGACTGCACCGCCCACCCGGCAGGTAAGTCTTCGTTTCCGGCCGCTCAAAACCGGCCTTGCCAGCGCAAGGTCGCGACAATAATCTGCCGATGTTGCCCGTGTCCGCACCGACCCCTGCGCTGCGCCTGGCCCGCAGAGCCTGGGCCTTGTTTCTGGTCGAGCCCGACAAGGCCATCCGCTACGCCGACCGGGCACTGGCTTCGGCCCTGCAGCACGGTGATGCGCTGGCCCAAGCCCAGGCCCGCACCGTGCGGGGCTTCCATCTGCAGTATTTCGGCACCCTGGCCCAGGCTGCAGCCGAGCTGCGGCGGGCCGGTGCCGGCTTCGAGACGCTGGGCGACCGCGCGGGCAGCATCCTGGCCACGGTCGGGCTGGCGCGCACGCTGTGGCGCGGCGGCCAGTTCCGGGTAGCGGTGGACTTGCTGCTGCCGCTGCGCGACGAGGGCCAGCGGCTGCTCAAGCCGCGAGACCGGGCGGTACTGCTCAACGCCATCGCGGGCTGTTACTCCTCGCTCGGCCAGTCCGAGCAGGCCATTGCCTATATGCACCAGGCCTTGCGCGATGCCGGCCCGCGGCGCGGCAACGGTTTTGATGCGGTGCTGCACTGCAACCTGGCCAATGAACTGACGCAATTGGGTGATTGCGAGCAGGCGCTGCGCCACGTCGGCCAGGGCCTGTCGCGCTGCGAGAACATGCGCAACAGCTTTTTGCGCTGCGCGTTGCTGATCAACCGCGTCATCATCCTGACTGATCTCGGCCGCGCGGCCGACGCGCTGCCCGACATCGATCAGGTGCTGACCCTGCCGACCGACGCCAGCGGCCGGGGCAGCAACGCGCCGCATTTCGAGGCCTTGGCCATCGCCGCGCTGTCGGCCGGCCAGTTGGCTCTGGGCGAGCGCCTGGTCGGCATGGCCCTGATCGCGCCCGGCCTGGGCGTGCCTGACGAGCGGGTCGAGCGCGCGGTGGCGCTCGCCCTGCTGGCGCAGGGGCAAGGCGACACGGCTACTGCGTTGGCCTACCTGGCAGGCGTGCGTCAAGTCGCCTGCGATGACCAGGTCGATGGCCTCAGCCTGCGGGTGCGCTGCCAGTTTTTCCAGCACGCTTCGGCACTCAACCAGCGGCAGGACAACACCGCCCAGGCGCTGGCCGATCTGCAGACCTGGCAGGCCCTGCACCAACGCCAGGACCAGCAGGCGCACCGTGCCCACTACCATTCGGCCGCGCTGCAGACCGAGTTGCTGCGCCTGACCCACCGGCTGCAGGACAGCCAGGCCAAACGCCAGGCCACCGAGCGCTCGCGCGCCCGGCTGGCCGCCATCAACGGGCAACTCGCTCAAAAAATTATCGAGGTGCAGGCGCTGCAGGAGGCACTGCGCCAACAGGCCACGGTCGACGTGCTCACCGGCCTGTACAACCGCCGCCACCTCAATGAAGTGCTGCCGGCCCAGCTGGCGATTGCGCGCCGCGCCGGCACGCCGCTGGCGCTGGTGCTGATTGATCTGGACCACTTCAAGGCGGTCAACGACCGGTACGGCCATCCGGCCGGCGACACCCTGCTGGCCGCTTTTGGCCGGCTGCTGGCGCAAAGCCTGCGCAAGAGCGACCTGGCATGCCGCTACGGCGGGGAGGAGTTTTGCCTGCTGCTGCCCCGCTCCACCGCCGCCGCCGCGCGCCTCAAGGTGCAAGCCCTGCTGCGGCGCTGGCGCCAGGCGGCATTCGACCTGGGCACGGGCAAGGCACAACCGCGCCTGCAAGGCCAGAGCTTTTCAGCCGGCGTGGCCGACAGCAGCGACCTGCTGGCCAGCCCCGAGGCCTTGCTGGCCGCCGCCGACCAAGCCTTGCTGGCGGCCAAGCAAACCGGCCGCAACCGGGTGCTGCTGGCGCCGGCTACCGACCCCGCTGACCCCACCGACCCACCGGGCAGCCAAGCGCCGCCCGAGCCCCAGACCCAGACGCGGCGGGCCCCTCGCCTTCGCCGGGTGGCCTGAGCCCACCCTGCCCGGCCGGTGTGGGTGCCGGCTCGCTGCGTGCCACACTCAAGCTCCACCCCCAAGGACTCTGATGACAAAGCCGACCCCTCTTGCCGCCTGGCACCAAGTGGTGCAGTCACGCGACATGGCCGCGCTGGGCCGTTTGCTGGCCGACGACGTGGTGTTTCACTCGCCGGTGGTGCACACACCGCAACGCGGCAAGGCGATCACCTTCCAGTACCTGGCGGGCGCGATGCAGGTGCTCAACACGGCGCAGTTCCGCTACGAGAGAGAGATCGTCGGTGAGCAGGACGCGCTGCTGGAGTTCAGCACCGAAATCGATGGCATCACGGTCAACGGCATCGACCTGATCCGCTGGAACGACGCTGGCCTGATCATCGACTTCAAGGTGATGGTGCGCCCGCTCAAAGCCGTCAACATGCTGCACCAAAAAATGGCGGCCATGCTGGAGACGCTCAAACAAGGCCAGGCCGGCGGGCAAAACCAGGTCTAGCCCGTTCGGACCGGCAGGCTGGGGCTGTCTGGACCTGTCGCTCGGCGGGCGCCGGGCGCTGACCGGGCCCGAGCCGGCGGGCATCCGGCCATAGGCTAAGCTGGCCGGCCTGCCGTTCTGCCCTCCCCGGGGTTGGCCCTTGTTGCTGCCCTCCCACCCATGCGCCTTTTCAGATCACTGCCCACCCCGCAAGGCCAACCCGGTGGCGGGCGGCGGTGGACGCCGGGTGAGCGTCTGCACACCGGGGCACCGATGGCGCCGCTGAGCGTGAGTCTGAGGGCGTTGGCCTGGGTGCTGGCAGCTGCCTGCCTGGCGCCGGCCGCGGCAGCGGCATCCGTCGCCGACACCGCCGCCGACCCGGCGTTCGGCCTCGCGCCGCCAGCCGGCTGTGGCTTGCTCTGGCAACTCAGCGTGCGGCTCGATACCCTGCCCCGCCATCTGCTGGTCGAGATGAGTTTCGACGCCGGGGCTCGCACCCGCACCACGCTGCGCCTGCCCAGCGGCTGGGCCGGTGTGGTCGAGTTGGCTGCACCGGGCGCCGTAGAGGCGGCCAGCGCGGCCAGCTCGACGGCCCGGCTGCAAGCGGTGGCCGCTGCGCCGGCCTTGCGCAGCGTTGCCCACGCCGCAGGCGAACGGGTGCATTTGCGGTGGCGCCTGACCCCGCCGGCAGACCCTGCGGCCGGTGGCAGCGTGCAATTGTTCGAAGACTGGTTTGCGCTGGCAGGCCAGGGTGTGCTGCCGGTACCCGAGGAGATCGACGACCGCAACCCGCCAACCGCCTGCGTCGGCCTGAGCGGACAGTTTGGCGCAGGGCTGGCGGGCGTGGCATCGCCTCCCGCGTCGTCGCCCGGTGCGACCATCCCTGCACCGTCCCCGCGCTGGGCCAGCAGCCAGGGTCTGGCCGAAGGCCCGTCGGCGCTGTTCCGGGTGGCGCCGGGCACGGCCTCGGTGCGCCAGCGGGTACAGCAAGGCCTGTACGCCGGTGGCTTGCTGCAAACCCTGACCAGCAACGAAGGCGGGCTGTCGCTGAGCCTGGCCTGGCCGGCGGCCATCCCCTGGCGTTTCAGTCTCGAATCCTTGGCCCAGACCAGCGCCCAGGCCTTGCTCGCCCAGCGCCGTTTCTGGGGCGACACCGCGCCGGCCGCGCCGCTGCTGGTGTTGCTGCTGCCCAGCGCCGGCGCTCTGCGTGGCAGCGCCTGGCAACAGGCGCTGGCGCTGCAGGCACCGCCCGATCTGAACCTGCCCAGCCCGGCCCTGGATGTCGTGCTGACCGAAGCCCTGGTACGCACCTGGGTGCCTGACCGTTTCGGCCCGATCGCCCATGCAGGTCGCAGCGACGAGGCTCAGCGCGCCTGGTTCAGCGAGGGCTGGGCCGACTACTACCGCCACCGGCTGCTGCTGCGCCAGGGGCAATGGACACCCGAGGACTACGCCTCCGCGCTGAACCTGCGGATCGAGCGCTTGCTGGCGGCCGGCTCGGGCCCTGCCTCCGGCACCGGCACCGGCACCGCCAGCAACACCAACACCAACACCAACACCAACTCCGACAGCGCGGCGACCACCCGAGTCATCAGCACCGAGTTGGCCGGCATCCGGGGCGAGCTGCTGGCGCTGCAATGGCACGGCGGTCTGCGCGCGAGTGGCCAGTCGGGGCTGGACGCGACCATGCGCCGGCTGCTGCTGGCACCCACAAAGGCCAGCCACGCGGGCCCGATCAGCGCACCACTGGTCACCCACCGGCTGGTGGCCGGGTTGCGCCCGGTGCTGGGCGACACACCGCTGCGTGACATCAGCCGCCAGGCCGAGCAAGGCGATCTGCACACCTTCGGGCCCGGATTGCTCGGTCCCTGCTTTGTGGGTCGGCGCATGCCCGTCGCCACCTGGCGCCTGGGCTTTGATGCCGCTTCGCTAGCCCGGCAGGTGGTCAGCGGGGTGGAGCCTGGGGGCCCGGCCGAGGCCGCCGGGCTGCGCGATGGCATGCTGCTGGCCAGCCACCTTCTGGTGCCGGGTGACGTGACCCAGCCGGTGCAACTCAAGGTGCTGGAGGCCGAAGTCAGCCCCGGCGTGCCACGCCTGACCCGGGACATCCGCTACCTGCCCGCCGGCGAGCCGGTGCGCGAGTTGCCGCGCTACCAGCCTGTGCCACAGGCGATGCAACAACCGGCCTGCCAGGGTTGGCTGGGCCTGGGGACCGAAGATTTGCAGGCCACTGGCGCGCAGGCCAGTCAGCGTGCTGCGCCGCGCGACGCCGGTGCCCGGACCGCTGTCCGTCCGGGCAGCAAGGCCAGCAAGGCCCAAGGCAGCCGGACAGGCAAGGCCAAAGCCAAGGCGGCGGGCAAGCACGCCAGCCGCGCCAAATCGGTCCGGGCGGCGAGTGCCAAGACCGGTGCGAAGCCAGCGGTCAAGCCCGGCGCCAAGGCCAAACCCACTGGCCCGGCCCGGCCGTGACGCGAAAGTCGCAGGACAATTGGCGCATGACCGCTCCCTTGCCACATCAGCCCACCCAGCGCACCCAGCCCGCAACGCCCACCGCCCCCTCGCAATTCATCAGCCGCCTGCGTGCCAGCCTGACCGAGGGCCGCTTCGTCAAGCTGCAACTGGGCCGGCCCCAGGGCGATGCCACGCTGGACAAACTGCTGGTGCGCCGTGTGGTGCTGCGCGGGGTCGAGCATTTGTCGCTGGTCTGGCGGCACCGCACCAAGGACATCACAAAGAACCTGCCGGTCGAGCCGGCGCTGGACCTGATCAGCAGCCTGCTGGATGGTCAGTTCCAGCATGCCCACCTGGTCACGCAGAGCCACGACATCCAGCTTGCGCTGGGTAAAAAGGGGAGCTGGGGGCTTCGTGTCGGCAAGTTGGCGGCGCTGCCGCATGAACCCGCGACGGACGCCCCTGATCTTCAAGGCTCAACCGACGCCGCCGACAACGCCAACCCTGACGCAAATTCCGCCACGCTGCCCCCGGCCACCACCGGCTACGGCACCGCCGCCTTGCCAGACCAAACGCCTGCACAACCAACGACACAAACAGCCACACAAACAGCCACACAAACATCCACACAAACATCCGCACAAGCATCCGCACAAGCAGTCACACAAGCAACCACAAACTCATCCACACAAGTCGCCGCCCATGACCGCGCCAAGCAGCGTGCGCTGTCGCTGGCCACCCCCTTTTTGGCCGAACTGGGCGTCACTGACGCCCAGCACCGGCTGGTGCCCGCAATGGCGCGCAAATGGCGGCAGATCAACAAGTTCCTGGAGGTGCTGGCCCATGCCATCGCCCAGTCGCCGCTGGCCGGGCGCGACCCGGCACAACCGGTGCGGGTGCTGGACTTTGGCGCTGGCAAGGGCTACCTCACCTTTGCGGTGCAACACCTTCTTCAGACCAGCCGCCGGGTGCCCGACGTGGTGGGTGTTGAATTGCGCAGCGAGCTGACCACGCTCTGCAACAGCGCGGTGGCCCGGTTGGGCTTGGCGGGGCTGCGCTTCGAGGCGGGAGATGTCGGCCAGCACAGCGTGGCGCCCACCGACATCATGATCGCCCTGCATGCCTGCGACACCGCCACCGACGTGGCCATGCACCATGGCCTGCGCAGCGGCGCGGCGGTCATCCTGTGCTCGCCGTGCTGCCACAAGCAACTGCGGCCGCAGATGAGCGCACCGCCGCTGCTGGCGCCGATGCTGCGCCACGGCATCCACATGACCGAGCAAGCCGAGATGCTGACCGACACGCTGCGCGCCCTGCTGCTGCAGGCCGAGGGCTACGACACCCAGGTCTTTGAGTTCATCTCGCCCGAACACACCGGCAAGAACAAGATGGTGCTGGCGGTACGCCGGGCCACTGCCCTGCCCGCCACGCAGCGCGCCGCGCTGCAGGCCCAGGTGGCTGCCCTCAAGGCCCACTACGGCGTGACGCAGCAAGCTCTGGAAACCCTGCTGGCGGGCGACTCGCCGAGCGGGCAGCATGGGGCTATCCCTGTTCGAAATGCACCCGCCCATGACGCCACCGCTGACCGATCACCCTGCCGCTGACCTGCGCAGCGCTCCCCGAGGCCCCGCCCACAGCGACCCCACACGCTCGGACCAGCACCTGGCGCTGATGGCCACCACCGAGCGCGCCGCCAGCGGCTTGATCGGCCGCAGCCCCGAGATCGAAGCGCGCCGCTCGCTGCCACCCGACATCGCCGACACGCTGGCCCAGGCCGGCCTGTACCGGCTGCTCACCCCCAGCACCTACGGCGGGCATGAGGCGGCCCCGGCCAGCTTTTTTTTGCTGATCGAGCGCCTGGCCCGCAGCGATGCCGCCGCCGCCTGGTGCTGCTTCATCGCCAACACCACCTGCCTGAACGCGGCCTACCTGCCCGAGGCCGAGGCCCGGCCGATCTTCAGCGCGCCACTGCTCAAGGCCGCCGGTGTGTTTGCGCCCCGGGGGCAGGCGGTGCCTGCGGTTCAGGACGGTGTGGCCGGCCTGCGGGTCACGGGCCGCTGGGCCTGGGGCTCGGGCACCCACAACGCCGACATCGTGGTGGCCGGCTGCCTGTTGCTCGGTGCGGACGGCCAGCCGGTG
The DNA here is from genome assembly GCA_025358155.1 of Betaproteobacteria bacterium. GTDB lineage: Bacteria > Pseudomonadota > Gammaproteobacteria > Burkholderiales > Burkholderiaceae_C > Pseudaquabacterium. Next base: position 2,950 of record JANYKR010000056.1, on the reverse strand, counting down.
CTGTCGGCCGGCGATGCGGCTGCAGGATTGCCCGGCGGCGCGCCCAGGGTGCTCTCGGTGCTGCTGGAGCGCAGTCAGGTCCGCCTGCTCGACAACTGGGACAGCTTTGGCCTGTGCGGCACCGGCAGCGGCGAGTTTGAGGTTCAAAACGCCTTTGTGCCGCTGGGACGCTGCGCCTCGCTGCTGGACGGCCCCCGCCTGGTCACACCGCTCTACCGCTTCCCGGTGTTTGGCCTGCTGGCCTTGTCGATTGCTGCGGTAGCCACCGGCATTGCGCTGCAGACGCTGGCCGATTTTGTCGCCCAGGCCAGCCACAGCGCGCCCCAGGCCAGCAGCAAACCGCTGGCCAGCAAGGCCACGGTGCAAGATGCCGTTGCCCGGGCTGAAGCCGCTTTGCAAAGCGCCCGGGCCTACCTGCTGGCCAGCGTTGCCGCCGCATGGGAGGCCGCGCAGGACGCAGAGCAGGAGGCAACTCAAGAGCTTACGCCGCTGAACACTCAGGCCAACGCTCAGACCCGTGGCAGCCTGCCGCTGGCTCTCAGGCGCGACCTGCGTCTGGCCGCCAGCCATGCCGTGCACACCTCGGCCGACGTAGTGGGCCGGCTCTACCGCCTGGCCGGCGGCGGCGCGGTGTTTGCCCACTCACCGCTTCAGCGCGCTTTGCGCAACGTGCAGGTCGCCACCCAGCACATGATGGTCAACGACGCCAGTTTCGAGCTGACCGGCCGGCTGCTGCTGGGCCTGCCGACGCAGACGGCGATGCTGTAGACCGGGCTGCCGGCGCCTGAAGCTCGCCGCATCCGCCAACCCCGCAAACTGTCGACGTCCTCCGCCCGAGCCTGGCCCTGAAAGCAAACAAGGCCCCGAAGGGCCTTGACATCACTGATTCTTGGGGTGGCTGGTGGGGTGGCTGATGGGGCTCGAACCCACGACAACAGGAATCACAATCCTGGACTCTACCAACTGAGCTACAGCCACCACCGAGTCTATAAGTATAACGCGATCAGGGCTTGAGGGCGGCGGACGCGGCGCTGGTGGCTGCAGCTGCGGCCGCTGTAGCCGCCAAGGGATCAACCCGCTTGTCGACCTTGTAGCGGCCGCTCAGGGCCTGGTAGTAGGCCTCGGACTCGGCGCGGGCCCAGGCCTGGCCGTATTGCGCCTGCAAAGCCACGTTTTCCTCAGGCTTGATCTCCCGGGGCAGCACCTTGTCGATCCGCACCACCAAGTAGCCCTGGCCGTCCAGCGCCACGCCCAGCAGCGCTGGCAGCTTGCTGGCCTCGGCAGCCATCACGGCCTCCAGCGCCTTGCGCGACAGGCCCATCGGCTGGGCGCGCGAGACCAGGGCCGGGCCGGTCAGCGTGCCGCTGTTGGCGTCCGCCTTGAGCTGGGCCAGCCGGGCCGTGCCGTCCTTTACCGCAAGAGCGTCGGCCTGGCTGATGATCAGGCGCTGGCGCACGGCGTCGCGCACCTCGGCCAGCGGCAGCGTGCGGGCGGGCTGGTGTTGCAGCACCCGCGCCGAGGCAAGCTGGTTCGGGCCCACTTCGACCGCGTCGGTGTTGCGCTTGTTCTTGATGGCATCGTTGCCAAACACCGAGTCCAGCAGCTTGGCCGAGGCCAGCGCACCGGTCACGCCTTGGGCCGGTGTGCGTTGCACGCTGGCCGTGCGCTTTTCGAGTTTGAGCTTGTCGATCACCGGCTGCAGGCTGTCGGATTGCTCGTACACCGCGTTGGTGAACTGCTCGGCGGCCTCGGCCCAGCGCTTGCTGGCGAGCTGCTGACGGACCTCGTCCTCGATCACCGGTCGCACCGCCTCGAAGGGTTTTTTCTCGCCGCCACGCACCGCTTCGAGCTTGATGATGTGGTAGCCAAAGTCCGATTCGACGACGTTGCTGATCTCGCCCGGCTTCATGGCGAAGGCCGCGTCCTCGAAAGGCTTGACCATCGCGCCCCGGCCGAAGAAGTCGAGGTCTCCGCCCTGCACCGCCGAGCCAGCGTCGTCGCTGTTTTTCTTGGCCAGGTCGGCAAAACCTGCCGGCGTCTTGCGGGCCTCGATCAGCAAGGCCTCGGCACGGGCCTTGGTCTTTTGCCGGACATCAGGCGCAGCGCCCTTGTCGGCCTTGATCAGGATGTGCCGGGCGTGGCGCTCTTCGGCGGCGGTGTAGCGGGCGGCGTTTTCCGCGTAGTACTTGCGCAGGTCTTCCTCGGGCACCGGGATCGCCTTTTTGATGCCGGCCAGGTCGAGCACCACGTACTCGATGGTGGCCTGCTCGGGTGCCCGGAAGCTGGCCTCCTGCAGCTTGTAAAAAGCCTCGATCTCGGCGTCACTGGGATTGACCTTGGCCAGGTACTCCCGCGCATCGAAGCGCTGGCTGTGGATCTCGCGGCGCTGCAGCAGCGCATCGAGCGCCTGTCCGACGTTGACCGCCGGTGACAGCGCCGAGGCGGTGATGCCGCCCTGCACCTGTTGCAGCGACAGGTCCTGGCGCAGCCGCGCCGCAAAGCTCTCCGAGCTCATGCCCTGGGCGGCCAGCACGTCCTTGTTGACGCTGCCGTCGGCATTGCGCAGCGTCGCAAACTGCGGATCGCTGACAAACAAGCGCTGCAGCCGCTCATCGGTCACGGTCAGGTGCAGTTTGTCGATCGCAGTAGCCATCACCCGCTCGCGCACCAGCGCGTCCAGTGTCTCGGCGCGGGCGGCCGGTGTGTCAAGCAGCTTGATGTCCACATTGGGCGACTGCCGGCGTATCCGCTCGACCTGCTGCTGGTGGCTGGCGTCCCATTCGCCCTGGGTGATCGCCACCCCGGCCACCTTGGCGACCGTCGCGTTGCCACCCTCGGTGAACTTGGAGTAGCCCTGCACGCCAAAGATCACAAACGACGGCAGGATCAGAATCAGCAACAAGAACTGCAGCAGTCGGGTGTGCGTGCGGACAAATTCGAACATGGTGAC
>JANYKR010000074.1 GCA_025358155.1 Betaproteobacteria bacterium | reverse complement strand
CCGCCGAATGGCTTGCAGCAACCGCACCGGGTCGAGGCTTTCGAACTGCGCCTTCAGCTGGGCCTTGGTCTGCGACGCGACGCTGGCGTGAGCCAGCAGCCGATCACAGGGGGTTGCCGGCGTGAAGTAGATTTTGTGTACTGACCTTGCCCCTGGAATCCGTACCCCATAGCCGAGTCACGAATTGACTTGCATGGCCTGGGCCGCAAGCCAGTCTTGCTCGAACCGCACCGGGCTGACGTAGGCCAGCGTCGAGTGCAGTCGGGTCTGGTTGTACCAGAGCAACCAGGCGATGACTTCGTCTTTGGCCAGGCGTCTCGTGAGAAATCGCTGGCCATGCAGTCGTTCCACCTTCAACGACCTGAACAGCGTCTCGCTGCAGGCGTTGTCCCAGCAGTTGCCGCGTCGGCTCATCGACGCCGTGATGCCGTACTCCTTGAGCACGTCCCTGAAGTCCTGGCTGGCGTATTGACTGCCTCTGTCGCTGTGGAAGATCAGCCCGGCCTCCTTGCCCGGATGCCGCTTGAACCAGGCCATGCGCAGCGCGTCTATGACGATGTCGCGTGTCATGTCTTCACGCAGCGACCAACCCACCACCTGGCGACTGAACAGGTCGATCACCACCGCCAGAAATAGCCAGCCTTCGTCGGTGTGGATGTAGGTAATGTCGCCCGCCCAGACCTGGTCGGGCTCGGCCACGGTGAACTGCCGGTCCAGCAGGTTGGGCGCGATCGGCAGGTCGTGGTTGCTGTCCGTGGTGACCTTGAAGCGGCGCTTGCCCTTGGCCCGTATGCCATGCAGCTGCATGAGCTTCTGCACCCGCTCCTTGCCCACCCGGATGCCCCTGGCCAGCAGTTCTTTCCACGTCCTGGGCCAGCCATAGCCGCCGTGGGTCTCGGCGTGGATGGCCTTGATGTGCACCAGCAGTGCGTCATCACTGAGATGGCGCCGCTGCGCCGCGCTGGCCGCCCGTACAAAGTGCTCGTGATATCCAGCCACGCTGGCCTCGAGCACTCGGCACTGCACCGAGATCGGCCACACCCGGCGGTGCCGGTTGATGAAGGCGTACTTCAACTCTGCGCTTTCGCGAAGTACGCCGTCGCTTTTCCCAGGATGTCGCGCTCCATCTTGACGCGCGCCAACTCGGCCCGTAGACGGCTGATCTCCATCTGCTCGGCACTCACGACCTTGCTGTCAGCGCCTTTGAGCTTGCCCTGCCGATCAGCCTTGACCCAGTTGAACAGCGTCTGCTCCACCACGCCCAGCGACCTGGCCGCAGCAGCGATGCTCTGCCCGCCGGTCGCCAGCCGCACAGCTTCCTGCTTGAACTCCAGCGTGTAGCGCGCCCGCACTGTCTTCGTCATTTCCGTCCTCCTTGCTTGCATTGAAACACTCAGCAAGGGGTACGTTTTTCGGGGGCAAGGTCAGAGCGCCCCGGTCAGCGTTGACCCGTAGCGCGCTTACGGCGCCACCATCGGTTGGCCAATTGACCTGCGGCCCAAGCGATAAAACACGAATTGGTGACCAGGTAGCGACGCCACAGGCGGCGCGGCTCGCTGGCCAGCCGCTGCAACCACTCAAGACCTGCGCGCTGCATCCACACTGGCGCGCGGTTGATTCGGCCGGCATGGAAGTCGAAGGCCGCCCCCACACCCACCATCACCGCCTGAATGCGGCCAACCTGGCGCGCCATCCAAAGTTCCTGCTTGGGGCAGCCCAGGCTGACCCAGACGACCCCGGCGCCCGACGCATTGATCAGGTCCACGTCCTGCTGCTCCTCATCGGCCGTCAGTGCGCGAAACGGCGGCGAGCGCTTGCCGCAGATGCGCAGCCCCGGAAAGGCCAGGCGCAAAGCCTGTTCCAGCAGGTCCAGCGTTTGCGGCGTCGCGCCGTACAGAAAGATGCCTTCATCACTGCCAGCGACGGCGGCACAATAACGCCACATCAGGTCCGGGCCGCTGATGCGCCCCTGGCCGTGCTGACCCAGGCGTCGCATCATCCAGGCTACCGGCGCCCCATCGGGTGTGGCCATGTCTGCCCGCTGCAAAGCGTCGGCAAACGCAGCGTCTTGCGTCGCGGTGACCAACGAATGGGCATTGCAGACGCACACATAGCGGCTCTCTCCGCTGCACGCCCAGCCGCGAATGCGGGCGATTGCCCCGCCCCAGGTCAGCGCATCGATGGCAACCCCCAGCACAGGCAAGGTCCGTCGACTGGCGTCGTTCATACACGTGACGGTGGCAAGCACTGGCGCCGGCGCCGCGTCACGGGTTTTATCGGTCGCCACCGGCGCACGCCTGCGCGTGCTGCTGGGCCAGCACGCCTACCACTCGGTCGATGAACGATGTGAACGACAAGTCGC
>JANYKR010000052.1 GCA_025358155.1 Betaproteobacteria bacterium | reverse complement strand
TGCGAGCCGCGGGTCGGTTGGGTGGCGCGGCGCGACTTGGGCACATGGGCGGCTTCGGCAATCAGCGCCCGCAGCCGCTCGACCGCATCGGCCCGGTTGCGCTCGAGGCTGCGGTGGTCCTGGGCCTTGATCACCACCACGCCGCCTGCGCTGATGCGCTGGTCGCGCCAGGCCAGCAAGCGGGCCTTGACGGCCTCGGGCAGGCTGGACGCTGCCACGTCGTAGCGCAGGTGGACCGCATTGCTGACCTTGTTGACGTTTTGCCCGCCCGCACCCTGGGCCCGGATCGCGCTGAACTCGATCTCGTCCTCCTTCGGATGCGCGGCCAGCGCGGCGGTGGCTGGCATCATGGCGGGCTGGGGACCTGCGGAGCGGCTGACATGTTCGGTGTGGCGGATTACGGTGCGTTTGTGGTGGCGGTGATTGTGTTCCTGGCGATTCCGGGGCCGGGCAACCTGGCCTTGATCACCTCCACCGGCAAGGGCGGGGTGCGCGGCGGGCTGGCGGCCACGCTGGGCGTGATCGCCGGCGACCAGGTGCTGATCTGGCTGGCGGTGGCTGGTATGGCGGCCCTGCTGGCGGCCTCGCCGCTGCTGTTTGCCGGGGTGCAATGGCTGGGCGCGGCCTATCTGGCCTGGCTGGGCTGGCGCATGATCACCGCCAAGCCGGGTGATGCACCGGTGCTGCACATCCGCGCCGGCCAGTATTTCCGCCAGGCCTTGATGATCACTTTGCTCAACCCCAAGGCCATCGTTTTTTACATGGCGTTTTTTCCGCTGTTTGTTGACCCCAAGCGCCAGCCCGGTCTGACCACCTTTGGTTTCATGGCGGTCACGGTCGCGGCGCTGACGTTTCTGTACGGCGTGCTGGCGGTGGCCCTGACCCATCACTTTGCCGAGCGCCTGCGCGCCAACCCGAGCGTGACCCGCTGGCTCAACCGGGTGGCGGGCACGATGTTGCTGGGTTTTGGGCTCAAGCTGGCGCTGTCGCGCTAGGAGCGTGGGCGCTCCGCCTGTGGTTTGTGGGGGTGCGCTGGCATCGACGCGCCGGCCAATTCATGTCAGCATCGACGGCACTGAACAACCTGGGGAGCCTGCATGCAAAACCTGATTTACCTGATCATCATGGCGCTTGCCGGGGGCGCCGGCTGGTATGCCGGCTCGTGGTCGGGGCGCGACGCCAAAAGCGCGGTGGCAGCGGCCCAAGTGGCCGGCAAGGAGATCGAGGGCTCGCGCGAAAAGATCCAGACCGATCTGGACAGCAAGATCAAGACCTTGACCCTGGCGCACGATGCCGAGCTGGTGCAGCTGCAAAGCAAGTTTGACGGCGAGTCTGCTGGCTGGAAGACGACACTGGCTGCGCGCGATGACCGCATCAAGGCCCTCAACGGGTCGGCCAAGACCTTTCGCCAGCAGGCGGATGACTTGTCGGGCCAGCTGGCAGCCGCCAAGAGCCCGGAAGAATCCAAAGCCTTGAAGGCGCGCATCGCCGAGCTGGAGACCAAGGCCAACAAGGCCGAGGTGGAGAGCGCCGGCGTGGTGTGCTCCAAGCAAACCGTGCCGGACGACATGCTGGCTGCACTGCGCGGGGTGGCGCCATGAACCGGACTTTGCGCTGGGCCGCGCTGGCGAGCGCCACCCTGCTGACCGGGCTGCTGCAAGCCTGCGCACCGACTCTGCCGTTGGCGATCAAACCGGTGGGCTGCACGGTGGCGGACAACACCCTGGCCCTGCAGTGTGCCGCACCCCAGGCGGTGGCCAACGGCATCAGTTTTTCAGATGTGATCAACATCGGCCGCGAGGACCGCAAGGCCTTGCGCGAGTGCCAGGTCCACCTGCAGTTGACGCTGAACCTGCTCAAGGAGTGCCGCACGGCAGTGCAGGACTACAGCACGCTGGTGGACGGCGTCAACGAGCGGCTGAGGGGCCAGGGCCGTTAGTTTGTTGCTCGGTTGGGAGATGGGTCCGGGCGGCCGCCGCACGGCCGCCGGCCCGGCGATCCCGGCTCAACGCCCGGCAGCGCGTGCCGCTGCCACCGCCTGGCCCAGTTCGATCACCGCCAGTGCGTAGTAGCTCGACCAGTTGTAGCGGGTCACGGCGTAGAAGTTTTGCGTGCCGGCGACAAAGCTGGGCGCAGCCTCGCCATTTTGCAGCTCCACCAGGGCCAACGGGCCCGGGTGGGCCAGCGCGGCCTCGCCAAGCACGGCACCCAGGTCGGTCATCTGCGCCGGGCTGAAGCTGGGCAGGATGTCAGGCAGCAGCAGGGTGGCACGCGCCACGTTGTCAACCGGCGGTTTGACCGCAAAGTGGGTGGGTTGGCCAGGCTGCCAGCCGTGCTCGGCCAGGTAGTGGGCGACGCTGCCGATCACGTCGGCGGCGCTGTTGGCCATGTCGATGTGGCCGTTGCCATCGAAATCGACCGCAAACCGGTTGATGCTGCCGGGCATGAACTGGCCCAGGCCGATGGCGCCGGCAAACGAGCCCTTGACGCCAGCGGGCGGCAGTTGCTCGGTCATCACCAGGCGCAGGAACTGGCCGAGCTCGGCCCGGAAAAACTCGCTGCGGTCCTTGCGGCCGACCGGGAAGTCCAGGCTCAGCGTGGCCAGCGCGTCCAGCACCCGGAAGTTGCCGGTGACCCGGCCGTAGAAGGTCTCTACGCCGATGATGCCCACCACCACCGCCGCCGGCACGCCGTAGCGCTGCTCGGCGGCATCGAGCCAGGCGGCGTTGGCGGCCCAGAAAGCAGCCCCTGCGCGGACCCGCTCGGGCTCGATGAACCGGGCCCGGTAGGCCGCCCAGTTTTTGGCGGTGCCTGCGGGCGGCGGCATGATCAGGCGCGCCACCGCCGGCACAAAACGCGCCTGGGCCAGTTGGGCGCGGGCCCACGCCGGGTCCAGGCCGTGGCGCTCGGCCAGGCTGTCGGCCAGGGCCAGCACGTCGGCCCGGCTGCCGTAGCTGACCAGGTCGGGCTCGGGATCGCCACGCTTGACAGCCGTTTTAGGCGGCTTGCTGCGGTGCGCCGCCAGGTGGCGGGTTGAGGGCTTGGCCTTGGCCGTTGCCGGCAAGGGCTGAACCAGCGCAGGATTGGCCGCAGTGGCGGTTGGCGCCTCGATCTCGGTCGCCCGGGTCAAGGCCGGCGCCAGGCCCAGCATCAGCAGGCCGGCAAGGCCGCAGGCCAGGCGGCGCGGTGAAGACCGCGGTGAAGTCAGTAGCAATCGGCACATCGGCCAGATTATCCCGGCGGGGCTGTGCCCTCAGATTGCCGGGCTGCTGGCTGGAACGCAGCCTCTTGCGCCCAGGCCGCTGCCGGCGGGTTCAAGCGCAGCGGCGCGGCCTGACGCGCCACCTGCGCCCACCAGCCGCGCTCCGGCAGTCGGGCGCCGCCCGGGCCGTAGCGGCGCCGGTCCAGGGCATCCAGCAAGTCGGCCAGGGCTTGGCCAGCCGCGCTGTGGCGCTGGCGCACCATCGCGGCCAGGCTGCGGGGCGGATGGTGGGGCAGGGCGTTGATGCCGGCGGCCTGCAGCAGGCTGCACAAGCGGCCATGCAAGCGGGTCCAGGGGTCTTGGCGCCGGCGGTCCAGCCAGGCCCAGCCGGCGCCCAACGCAGCCAACACCGAGACTGCCATCACCAAGGCCCGCGCCACGTCGGCCCAGTCGGGCGAGCGCACGCCCAGCTCGCGCAGCAGGTCGAATTGCCGGGTTCTGGAGTAGCCCATCACCCACTGGTTCCAGCGGCTGTCGATCAGCTCCCAGCTGCGGCGCAAGCGGCTGGCCAACTCCGGGCTCATCGTGTTGAGCGCGTCGGCAACCAGGCCCGGCCGGGGCGCCAGCGGCCGGCTGGCCCGCACCCGGTCGGGTGCGACGGCGGCGGTGGGGTCGGCACGCAACCAGCCGGTCTGGGCCGTCCAGTACTCGGCCCAGGCATGGGCATGGCTTTGCCGCACCACCCTGAAGCCGTCAGCGTCTGCCGGCTCCGCACCCTGGTAGCCGGTGACGACCCGGGCCGGCACGCCCATTGCCCGCATCGCCACCACAAAGGCGGTGGCGAAGTGCTCACAAAAGCCCTCACGCCGGTCGAGCCAGAACTCGTCGATCGCGTCACGGCCGTAGCTGCCGGGCTGCAAGGTGTAGACGTAGTCGGCTTGCCGGATGTAGGCCAGCAATGCCGCGGCCAGGGTGCGGGCGTCGGCGTCGCCCAGTTGCGCCCGCATCTGCGCGGCCCAGGCCAGCGTGCGCGGGTTGTAGCCTGCGGGCAGGTTGCGCAGGGCCGCCAGCTCGCCGGCGTCGATCTGGCGGCCGTGCTCAAACCGGGTCCAGGCCTGGGCCCGCAGTTGCAACCGCTCGCCCACCAGCCGGTCGGTGTGCCATTGCAGGTCGTGGCCCAGCCAGGGTGACCAGTCGACCAGCAGCGTTGCGCCGTCGGCCGGGGCCGGTGTGGCCTCGAGCAGCGGCAGCAGCGCCAGGCGAATCGGCTCGAGCATCATCTCGTAGCGCATTGGCGCGCCCGCGGTGCGCAAATCCAGCGGGCGCGGCGCGGCGCGGGTGTCGGCAAATGCCGAGGGGCGCCACTCCAGCCCGTCAAAGCGCGACAGCACCGGGCCGCGAAAGTACAGCGCTTCGGGCCTCGGCTCGGCGCCGTCAAAGCGGATGCGGAAGGCGATGCTGTCGTCATTGGCCAGGTCGGCCACGCCGCCCAGGCGCAGCGTGCCCGACAAGCCAGTGCGGCCGATGCCATCGGGCGGCAGCCCCCAGAGCGGGCCAAAGCGCGGGAACAGCACAAACAGCATCACCATCAACGGCAGGCCCAGCAACGCTGCCCGGGCCGACACTGCACCGGCGCGCCACAGCGGCGGCCGACCCACCGGCATGTTGGCCAGCACCAGGGCGGTCAGCAGGCCCCAGGCTGCGACCAGCATGGCCAGCGCGACCAGCAAGGATTGCGAGTACAGACCCTGGGTGAGCACCAGAAAGAAGCCGAGAAAAAACACCACCATCGCGTCGCGCCGGGCGCGCAGCTCCAGGGTTTTGAGCGCCATCAGCACCACCAGCATCATCACGCCGGCCTCGCGGCCGAGCAGGGTGCGCTCGGTCCAGGCGGTCAAGCCCAGCGCCAGTACCAGCACGGCCATGACTTTCCAGCGGCCGGGCAGGGGGCGGTCAGTCAAGGCCAGCACCGCGCGCCAGACCAGCACGCCGGCGGCCAGCGCACCGCACCAGAGCGGCAGATGGCCCAGGTGGGGCAGCAGGGTCCAGCCAATCACCGCCAACTGGAACAGGGTGTCGCGGGTTTCCCTTGGCCATTGGCGCCAAGCCAGGGCCCGGGCGCGGCTGAAGCTGGGGCGGGTGGGGGGCGCAGCAGTGGCCATGGTCAGGGGCGGCGAGCGGCGGTGCCGGGCCGACCGCTCACTGCTGCAGGGGCCGGGGTGGCAACCCGGCTGGTGGCGCTGGCGCCGGGGGGGGTCCACAGCGCCAGGGCCTCCAGCGCGGCCTGCCGCTGGCTGAGGCCTGCACCCTGCGGCAGCTGCAGCCCCGGCAGGCGCAAGCCGTAGCCCAGGCTGGCGTGCTCGGCGGCCAGCACCCAGGCTGTCAGCCTGGAAAGCCGGGCCTCGGCGTTGGCGCTGCCTGCGGCGGCGTAGTCCAGCAGCAAGGCCTGGGCTGCGCCGGCACTGGTGTCGCGGCTGACCAGGTCGCCGGTGCGGGCCACCTTTTTCCAGGCCACCTGGCGCAGCGGGTCGCCCCGCCGGTAACTGCGCACGCCCTCGAACTCACCGCCGCTGCCGCTGCGCGCCTGCATCTCGCCGCTGCCGCTGGGCTGGCTGGGCGGCAGGGCCTGGGCCGGCTGCTCGGGTGCCGGGTAGACCAGGGCGGTGGCGGCGGGGCGCCAGACCGTCCAGGCGCGGAACAGGCCGAGCGGAAAATGGGTCTCGACCAGCAGCGTGGGCAAGCCGTGCCGGCCTCGCTGTGGCGGCGTGAAACGCAGGCGCAGCACAGCGCTGCCCATCGCCGGCACGTCGCAAAAGGTCATGCCGTGGCGCCGTGCCTCGTACAAGCCCATGCCAACGCCGTGGCGCTCATGGCCGGGGTTGTCGAGCACGATCTCGATCGTCGCCGGCTCGCCCGCAAACACCGGTCCTGGCGGCTTGACACGCAGCATCAGCCGGCGCAGGTTGCCGTGGGTCTGGTGCATCGCCACCAGCGCCGCGCCGCCGAGCAGAAAGGTCAGTGCAAAGCCCAGATTGAGCTGGTAGTTGATCGATGCCAGCAGCATCACCAGCAGGGTCAGGCCAAAACCCCAACCGGCCCGGGTCGGCAGGATGTAGAGGTTGCGCTGGGTCAGCGTCCAGTTGTCGCTGCGCGGCAGCCGGTTCTCGAACCAGGCGCGAAGTCTGCGGATCAGCACAGCGGTGTTGGCGCGACTCAGCCGGCGCAGTGCCGCGCCAAGGCGGCTGAGGACACCCTCGGAGGCCAGCAGCGAGGCCGCAGCGTGGCGGTCGTCACGGCAAGCCCACCGCCTCCACCATCGCCCGCACCTGCTCGATGCGGCCACGGCCAGCGCTGGCTACCGGCACCAGGCGGTGGCCAGCGGTTTGCGGCAGGATTGCCTGGATGTCGTCGGGCGCCACGTAGTCGCGCTTGGCCAGCAGGGCGCGGGCACGCGCGGCGCGCAAGATGGCAATGCCGGCCCGCGGGCTCAGGCCGTCGGCAAACCATTGGCCGGATCGGGTGGCGGCGATCAGTGCCTGCAAATAATCCAGCAACGCATCGGAGGCGTGCACCTTGTGCACCTCATCCTGCGCTGCCAGCAGCTGGGCCGGGCCCATCACCGGACCGAGGCTGTCGATCAGGTGGCGGCGGTCTTCGCCGGCCAGCAAGGCACGCTCGGCGGCGCGGTCGGGGTAGCCCAGGGTGATGCACATCAAAAAGCGGTCAAGCTGGCTCTCGGGCAGCGGGTAGGTGCCGAGCTGGTCGCTCGGGTTCTGGGTGGCAATCACAAAAAACGGCCGGGGCAGGCGCCGGGTTTCGTTGTCCACCGTCACCTGCTGCTCTTCCATCGCCTCCAGCAATGCGCTCTGGGTCTTGGGGCCGGCGCGGTTGATCTCGTCGGCCAGCAGCACCTGGGTGAAAACCGGGCCGGGGTGGAACGCAAAGGCCTCCTTGCTGCGCTCGTAGACACTGACACCGGTCAGGTCGGAGGGCATCAGGTCGGCCGTGAATTGAACCCGAGAAAACTTCAGCCCGAGCGAGACCGACAGGGCATGCGCCAGGGTGGTCTTGCCCACGCCCGGCACATCCTCGATCAGCAAATGGCCGCCAGCCAGCATGCAGGCGATGCAGTCGTCGACCTGCGGCTGTTTGCCGACGATGATCGTGCTGATCTGGTTCGATAGCCTGGAAAGCAGCTGCGCAAGGTTGGAATCAGCCATGCAAGGCACCATACCGGAAAATACCCCGAGACCCGTAGGGCCACAGCCTTGTACAGCCGCCCCGAGTGCCGTTTGCACGGTATGGGTGAGGGTCAGCGCACAGGCGTTTCAAACGCACGTTTTCTCCCCAAGGCCCCAGGCCAGACGCCCACCGAGCGGTCCTCGGGTTTGGCACCGGCCTGCTGAGCGTTGGTCGAAGGTGGCGGACGCCCAACACGGGTGCTGCGGCTCAGGTGCAGGCCATCCGCAAAATCCAGCCCGCCTCGAAAGCGTCCAGCGCTGCAAGAACTCCAGCGCGGTCTTCAACCACGGGGTCTCAGGTGCCGGCCAGCGCGCGCAGCACGGCCTGGATGTCTCTGCGCAGCAGGTCATGAAAACCCCGCATCTCCCACTCGAACTCCAGCAGCACCGTGACCGGGACGAAGCCTCGCGCGGACAGGGCGGCGGCTGCGGCGGGGCGGTGAACTGCCGCCTGTTTGACACTGGGTTGGACGGAGACGCGAAACAAGGGCGAGTTGTGCAACTGGCTGGTCAGCGGCAGCCCGGTGACCGAGGGTGCGCATCGAACAGGTCGGACTGGATCAGCAGCGCCAGGCGCGGCTTGCCCGGGTCGCCCTGCAACGCGATGGTCACCAGATCGCCGCGCCGCATGGCGACATCGCCGGTGCGTTCAACGCCAGCCGTCGGTATCGGCCACCCGGTCCAGCAAGGCGTGTAGCGCCTCCTCGTCGGCCTTCGCAGCGGCGTCCGCCACCAAGCTCAGCGATTGGCGTCGGCATTCCGCCGCAAAGCCGGGTTGCCGGGTGTCGGGAACCCAGATCTGCACCGGTCGCAGTCCGGCGGCACGCAGGGCCAGTTGGTGTTTCTGGACGCATTCGGCTGTGGAGGTGGTCATGGCACGGTTTGGCAGGGTGTTACATGAAGCCTTCTAACAGCGCAGTCTGGCACCGGCAAAGGCACTTCAGTCGGCTGTTGGTGTTGACCATGCCCAGCGATCAGGCAGCCTTGCGCGCCTGATCCGGCGCCTGCAAGGGCTGCACTTCTGGCCAGCCGATGCTGGGCGCGTGGCCGCGGAAGTTCTCCAGCCACCAGCGCCAGTCGCTTTGCACCAGCGAGAACGGCGACCCGTACCCCAGTTCACGCGCCGCCCACACCGGCCAGTGCGGGTTGGCCAAGGCCGGGCGGCCCAGCATCACCAGATCGATCAGCTCTTGGCGGATGTAGCGGTCAGCGTTCTGCGGCACACCGAGGTTCCAGCTGGTGGCCACCGCAATACCCACCTCGCTGCGCACCCGGTGGGCACGCTCGACCATGAATCCGACGTTTTTCATCGGCGAGTCGATCATCTCGTCGGTGTTGAAGCCGAGCGAGAGATCGGCGAGGTCGAGGCCGTGCGCTTTCATCATCTTGATGGCCTCAACAGCATCGTCGAACTGCGTGCCGGCAGGGTTCAGGTCATCGACGCCCAGGCGCATCGTCAGCGGGTATTTTTCAGGCCAGACGGCACGAACGGCGTCGATCGCCTCCAGGTGAAAGCGCGCCCGGTTGGCCACGCTGCCGCCGTACTGGTCGCTGCGCTTGTTGGCCAGTGGCGAGAAAAAACTCGCACCGAGGTAGCCGTGGGCAAAGTGCAGCTCCAGCCACTTGTAGCCAGCCGCCAGCGCCCGCACGGCGGCATCGGCATACGACTGGTGCAAGCCCTTGATCTCTTCGACCGTCAAGGCATGCACCGGATAAATGTGGCCGCCGCTGCCATAAGGAATGGCCGACGGCGCCAGGCAGGTCCAGCCGTCCGGGTGATCGGGCGGCAGCTGCTTCTTGCTGCCATTGGCGTTGACGCCGCGGTGCGGCGGCAGCTCGCTGCCCTTGCGGCCGGTGTGACCGAGCTGGATCGCCGGCACGGCGCCCATGCGCTCGATGATCTTGCAGACCCGGGCATGGCCTTCGATCTGCGAATCCTTCCAGATACCGCCGCACGAGGTGGTGGTGCGGCCTTCGGGCGTGATCGCCATCTGCTCGCCAAAGACCAGCGCAAAACCACCGGCGGCACGGGCGCCGAGATAGCTCACGTGGTAGTCATCGAGCTGCCCGTCGACCGAGTTGTACATCGTCATCGGCGACATCACCGTGCGGTTGCGCAGCGTGACGCCTTTGAGCGTGTAAGGACTGAACAGATCTGGCATCACAAAAACCCTCGATGTCGTTGACTCGGAAAATACCGACTGAGACGGGACAAGTATCGGGCCAAGTGATGGTCGGTCCGGCCGGCACCCGCTTGGCCGGAGCTGGTTCGGCCGTGTCAGTCTCGACACTGGCTACCGATACGCCGAGATCACCGTGCGAACCCAGCAGGCAGCCCTGGCGACAAGCATGCTTCTGACGACTTCGGCGGATTCCCCGCAGGGCATGCGCCAGGGTGATCTTGCCCATGCCGGCACGTCCTCAATCCGCAAATGGCAGCCGGCCATCAAGCAGGCGATGCAGTCGTCGACTTGTGGCTGTTTGCCGGCGATGATCGTGCTAATCTGGTTCGATAGCCTGCAAAGCAGCTGCGCAAGGTTGGCATCAGCCTTGCGAGCCAACAAACCAAAAAACACCCAGAGACCCCCATGGCCACAGCCTTCTACAGCCACCCCGAGTGCCGTTTGCACGATATGGGGGAAGGCCACCCCGAGTGCCCCCAACGGCTTGATGCCATTGCCGACCAGTTGCTGGCCTCGGGCCTGGACGTCGCGCTGCAGCACCGCGAGGCGCCGCTCGCCACGCTGGCGCAGATCGAGCGCGCCCACACCGCCCTCTACGTGGCCCAGTTGCGCGAGTTCATGGAGCAAGTGCAGGCCAGCGGCGAGCCGCGCCACCTCGACCCGGACACCGTCGTCTGCCCCGGTACCTGGCGTGCGGCCCTGCGTGCGGCCGGTGCGGCGGTGGCGGCCACCGAGGCGGTGGTGCGCGGCGAGGTTGAAAACGCCTTTTGCTCGGTGCGCCCGCCGGGCCACCACGCCACCCGCGGCGAAACCATGGGCTTTTGTTTCTTCAACAACGTGGCGATTGCCGCGCGCCATGCGCTCGATGTGCTGGGGCTGGAGCGGGTGGCGATCATCGATTTTGATGTGCACCACGGCAACGGCACCGAGGACATCATCGCCGGCGACGACCGGATGTTGATGGCCAGCTTTTTCCAGCACCCGCTCTACCCCAACAGCGGCGCGGTGCCGATGGGCACCAACATGGTCAACGTGCCGATCCCGCCTTACACCCGGGGCATGGAGGTGCGCGAGATCATCGACGCGATGTGGATGCCGCGGCTGGAAGAGTTTGCGCCGCAGATGCTTTTCATCAGCGCGGGCTTTGATGCCCACCGCGAGGACGACCTGGGCCAGCTCGGCCTGGTCGAGGCCGACTACGGGTGGATCACCCACCGGCTCAAGGACCTGGCTGACCGGCACTGCGGCGGCCGCATCGTCTCCTGCCTGGAGGGTGGCTACGCGCTGTCGGCTTTGGCGCGCAGCGTGGTGACGCACCTGCGGGTGCTGGCCGACGTTTAGCAGCTTGGGCGGCACGTCCACGGGCCGGCCCGGCTGAGACAATCCGGCCCGATGAGCGAAGTCGATTCATTTGCTGAATTGCTGGCCGCGATGGTTCAGCCGGCAGCGCTGCTGGAGTTGCTGGTGCTGGCGGCCTGTCTGGGCCTGGCCTGGGGGCTGACGGCGCGGCTGCGGCCACGCGATGCTGACCCCGGGCTGTGGTTTGGCCGGCGGGGTTACGACGGCGTGCTGTTCCCGATGCTGGCCCTGGCGCTGGCGCTGCTGGCCAAGCTGGCTTTGCGCAGCCATTTGCCGGTGGCAGTGTTCCAGCTGGCGGTGCCGGTGCTGGCCAGCCTGGCGCTGATCCGGGTATCGGTGCGGGTGTTGCAGGCGGCGTTTCCGGCCTCCCAGCTGGTGCGCACGCTGGAGCGCTCGCTGAGCTGGGCGGTGTGGATCGGCGCCGTGCTGTGGATGACCGGGCTGCTGCCGGTGGTGCTCAGCGAAGCCGAATCGATCAGCTGGAAGATCGGCGGCAGCCCGGTGTCCTTGCGCAGCCTGATCGAGGGCGGACTGAGTGCGGTGGCGGTGATGCTGCTGATGTTGTGGCTGTCGTCCACGCTGGAGTCGCGCATGCTGCGTGCCAGCAGCGTCAACCTGAGTGTGCGCAAGATTGCCGCCAACGCCACCCGCGCTGTCTTGCTGACGATCGGCCTGCTCGTGGCACTGTCGGCTGCCGGCATACCGCTGGGTGCGCTCAGCGTGCTGGGCGGCGCGGTGGGCGTGGGCATCGGCCTGGGCCTGCAGAAGCTGGCAGCCAACTATGTCTCGGGTTTCGTGATCCTGGCCGAGCGCTCGCTGCGCATCGGCGACGTGGTCAAGGTCGACAACTTCGAGGGCCGCATCACCGACATCAGCACCCGTTACACCGTGATCCGCGCTTCCAACGGGCGGGAGTCGATCGTGCCCAACGAGATGATGATCACCCAACGGGTCGAGAACTGCTCCTTTGCCGACCCGCATGTGGCCTTGAACGGCCTGGTGCAAGTGGCCTACGGCACCGATCTGGACTCGCTGATCCCGCGCCTGGTCGAGGCGATGGTGGCGCTGCCGCGGGTGCTGTCTGACCCCGCACCCGCCGTGCAGTTGTCCAATTTTGGCGCCGACGGGCTGGAGCTGACGCTGATCTTCTGGATCGCCGACATGGAAAACGGCACCGGCAATGTGCGCAGCAGCGTCAACCTGGCGGTGCTGAAAGTGCTCAATGCCGCCGGGGTTCAGATCCCGTTCCCGCAGCGGGTGGTGCATGCCTTGCCGGCGCCAGCCTCCGACGCCCGCGACGCGGTGAGCAAGCCGGCCGGTATTGAGGGCGCCGGACCCGCCTGAGCCTCGGCTTACGCCGCGTCGAACACGATCACCGACCGCGCCAACTCACCGCGCTTGAGCTCTGCCAAGGCCTCGTTGACCTGGGCCAGCGCCACCCGCTGCGAGATCAGCGCGTCAAGTTGCAGCCGGCCCTGCAGGTACAGATCGACCAGGCGCGGCATGTCCACCGGGAACCGGTTGCTGCCCATCAGCGATCCCTGGATGCGCTTTTCACCCAGAAAATCGCTGCCCCGCAACTCGATGTTGACGCCCGGCGGGATCATGCCGATGACGTTGGCGGTGCCGCCCCGGCGCAACATGCCCCAGGCCTGCTCGGCCGTGAGCTTGAGGCCGATCGCCTCAAAGCTGTGGTGCACGCCGCCACCGGTCAGCTCCAGCACCTGGGCCACCGGGTCCCCGGCGCTGGCGTCCACGGTGTCGGTGGCGCCAAAGCTGCGCGCCAACGCCAGCTTGGACGCCAGCCGGTCAATCGCGATGATGCGGCCGGCGCCGGCCACCAGGGCCGCGTTGATCACTGACAGGCCGATGCCGCCGCAGCCGATCACCGCAACGGTGTCGCCCGGGCGCACGTTGGAGGTGTGGGTGACGGCGCCGTAGCCGGTCATCACCGCGCAGCCGATCAGCGCGGCGCGGTCCAGCGGCATGTCGCGGCGGATGGCGACGCAGCCGTGCTCGTGCACCAGCATCTGCTCGGCAAACGCGCCCAGGCCCACCAGTTGCTGCACCGGCAATTCGTCTTGGCTCAGGCGCGGCGCGTCGCCCTTGCTGCGCTTGGTCTCGGGGCTGACACAGCGCGACAAATGGCCCGTCAGGCAATGTTCGCAATGGCCGCAGAAGATCGACAAGCAGGTGATGACATGGTCGCCGGGCTTGACCGTGCGCACCTCGGGGCCGACCGCCTCGACGATGCCGGCGGCCTCATGCCCCGGTACAAACGGCGCCGGATACGGGTAGGTGCCGTCGATGAAGTGCAGGTCGGAATGGCAAACGCCCACCGCGGCGGTGCGGATCAGCACCTCGCGGGACTTGGGCTTGTCGATGGCCAGCGTCTCGATGCTGAGAGGCTGGCCGGCTTGGCGGAGGATGGCGGCTTTCATGGGCGGTGTTCTCTGGTGGGGGCGGATGGGGGCGGCAGACTGGGACGGCCAAACGGGACGGCCAAACGGTAGCTCAGGCGTGCAGGCTATCACCGGCTGGGCGGCAGGCTGGCAGTGCCGGCCCGCAGTGGGCTGCAGGCGTCGGCCCAGCCTTGCGCGCAGGCCCGGTCCAGGAGTTGCGCTGGGCTCAACGAGGTGAGCGCTCCCTGGCCTTCTTGCAGCAGCAGCGGAAATTCGGAGACCGCCGGCGGCGCACGGCGATAGCCCGGCTGATCGCCCGCAGCGCTGGGAGCCTGGGCGGTCCGGAAATTGGTGCAGGCCGCCTGGTAGCCCTGCGAGCAGGCGCGTCCGAACGCATCCGGCGGCGCAATGGTCACTCTGGCGCGGCCCGTCGCCCCGAGGATCCCGAGTTCGTTGCAAGCCCAGGGCGAGCCCTGCCGACAGTATTGCGCCTCGAGCTTGGACAGCACAACGCAGGCGTTGCGACGGTTTTCAACGCACGCCTGTTCCCAAAAGGGCAGCCAGCGCCGAGGGCGGTAGGCCGCCAATGGGTCGCTGACGATGGCAAAGCCCACTGCCCAGATCGACATGTAGGCCAGGTTGCGCTGGCGCGGGTTCAGTGCCCGGCCCAGCCGTGCCGGATCGAGGTGCCGCAACCAGCCGGAGCGCGCGGCCATGTCGATGAACTGTATCGACAGGTTCAGCAGCGGCACGGCCAGCAGCTTGTCGTAAAAGGTGGGCACGCCCAGTTCGCCCAGCAGCCAGAACAAGAAGACAACCGCCAGGCCGTAAGCCATGCCGAAGAGCACGCGGCCGAGTTCCGAGCGCGGCGAGGTGGACGGGTCGGTGAACAGCAGGTGCATGCCCAGGAACACCGCCGCAGGCATGAAGGCATCGACAAAGAAGTAGGTGCCGAAAATCCAGTGGTAGCCCATGCCGAAGGCAAAGACCGTCAGCACCGCCGACATCGTCATCGCCGTGACGCCGAAAAAGAACTGCCCCGGCAGGCCAATCAGAAAGATCCAGAGGCGGATGTACGGCGGCAATTCAAACGTCTGCGCGATCTCCTGGCCCCAGGTGATCGCGGTGTTGCCGGTGAGGATCAGGCCGAGCGAGAACAACCCCAGCGGGAACGACGAGGGATTGAAGATGTGCGCGCGCCGGCCGTCCTTCTCCCAGGTGATGAATTCCTTGGCCAGAAATCCCACGGCCACCATCAGAAATTGCAGGTAGAACCAATCGGGCTTGAACCAGAGAAAGAGGTTGATGCTGAAGATGATCGGAAAGGGACCGAATCCGAGCGTGTAGGTACCCCGGCGGGCCCAGCCCAACAGCATGTCGAAGGCGTAGGCGAAGAGCAGCTGCGCGACGATGAGCGGCAGCGCGTCGTAGACCTGGCGCCAGTACCAGCCCCAGTAGAGCATCACCGAAAACTGCGCACAGGCTTGCAGGTAGTGTTGCTTGCGCAGCGAGACGTCGAGGCCCAACACCCTGCCGCGCGGCCCGGCGAGGTAGAAGAACAAGCCGGTCGCCGTGGCGACGAAGACCGCCGCCCCCAGCAGCGACTGCCTCAACACCGTGAGTTGCCCGACCATGGGCAGCAGGCTCAGCGCGGCCAACAAGGCTGAGAGCGCCAATGGCAAGACCAGCGCGAACGCGGTGCGCGGAGCGCCGGTACCGATGATCGGCTGCGGGACCGGTGCGCCTTTGGCAGTCTTGGGTTGGCGCGACTTGCTGGCGAATGTGGTCACGGCACGGCTTCCGGTTACAGGAGGCTGCGGCCTGACTTGCGCAGGGCCGATGCCGGCAAGTCTATCGGAGCGTCCTTGCCGGTGGAAGGGCCTCAACCGGCGTGTTGACCCGAAATGCTCAGCCCACCACCACCGGAATCTTGCCGATCCTGGCCTGCCATTCTCTGGGGCCGGTGGTGTGCACGCTGGTGCCCAGGCTGTCCACGGCCACCGTGACCGGCATGTCCTTGACATCAAACTCGTAGATCGCCTCCATCCCCAGGTCGGCAAAACCCACCACCTTGGCGTCCTTGATGGCCTTGGCCACCAGGTAAGCGGCGCCGCCCACGGCCATCAGGTAGGCGCTCTTGTGCTTCTTGATCGCCTCGATTGCCACCGGGCCCCGCTCGGCCTTGCCGATCATGCTGATCAGGCCGGTCTGCGCCAGCATCATCTCGGTGAAGCCGTCCATCCGGGTGGCGGTGGTCGGGCCGGCCGGGCCCACCACCTCGTCGCGCACCGGGTCCACCGGGCCCACGTAGTAGATGACGCGGTTGGTGAAGTCGACCGGCAGTGCTTCGCCCCTGGCCAGCATGCCCTGGATGCGCTTGTGCGCGGCGTCGCGGCCGGTCAGCATCTTGCCGTTGAGCAGCAAGGTGTCGCCGGGCTTCCAGCTGGCGACTTCGGCAGGGGTCAGGGTGTTGAGGTCAACCCGCTTGCTCTTGTTGTAGTCGGGTGCCCAGGTCACGTCGGGCCACAGGTCCAGGCTGGGCGGCGTCAGGTAGGCGGGGCCCGAGCCGTCGAGCACAAAGTGCGCATGGCGGGTGGCGGCGCAGTTGGGGATCATCGCCACGGGCAAGCCCGCGGCGTGCGTCGGGAAGGTTTTGATCTTGATGTCCAGCACGGTGGTCAGCCCGCCCAGGCCCTGCGCACCGATGCCCAGCGCATTGACCTTCTCGTACAGCTCGATGCGCAGGGCTTCGAGCTTGTTGGCCGGGCCGCGCGCCAGCAACTCGTACATGTCGATGTCGTCCATCAACGACTCCTTGGCCATCAACACCGCCTTCTCGGCCGTGCCGCCCACGCCAATGCCCAGCATGCCCGGCGGGCACCAGCCGGCGCCCATGGTCGGCACGGTCTTGAGCACCCAGTCGACTATGGAGTCGCTCGGGTTGAGCATCTGCAGCTTCGACTTGTTTTCGCTGCCGCCGCCCTTGGCCGCCACCGTCACATCGAGCTTGTCGCCGGGCACCAGCTCCATGTGGATCACCGCCGGGGTGTTGTCCATGGTGTTCTTGCGATCAAAGATCGGGTCGGCCAATATGCTGGCGCGCAGCAGGTTGTCGGGGTCGAGGTAGCCGCGCCGCACGCCGGCGTTGACGGCGTCGGCCAAACTGGGCAAGTTCGAGCCTGTGAAACCCTCCCAGCGCACGTCCATGCCGATCTTCAGAAAGACGTTGATGATGCCGGTGTCCTGGCAGATCGGCCGGTGGCCCTCGGCGCACATCCTGGAGTTGGTCAGAATCTGGGCCATGGCGTCCTTGCGGCCGGGCCTTGCTCTTTTTCATAGGCCCGGGCCAGGTGGGCGATGAAGTCGGCCGGGTGGTAGTAGCTGATGTACTGCAGCGCGGCAGCGACGCTCTCGATCAGGTCGGCCTGGCGAATGGTGGTGGTCATGGGGGTCGTCCTGTGGTAGCCGCTCAGCGGCCAGGCAGTTTACTGAAGCGAGCCTGCGGTCAGGCTGACACGCAGGCTGAAATGCGGGCTGGTATGCGGGCTGGTATGCGGGCTGACACGCAGGCTGACGTCGGAGCGACCCAGCAGATCACAAGCCGGTACAGTTGACGCCGAACCCGACACCCCCTTCGGCGGCTCAGTGCTCGCTGCTGCCCGGCGGGTGCATGATCCGGTCGGCCATCGCGATGGCCAGTGCCGAGACCAGGAAGGCGAGGTGGATCAGCGTCTGCCACATCAGCACTTTGTCGCTGTAGTTGGCGGCGTTGATGAAGGTCTTGAGCAGGTGGATCGAGCTGATGCCGATGATGGCCGTGGCCAGCTTGACCTTCAGCACCGAAGCGTTGACCTGGTTCAGCCACTCGGGCTGGTCGGGGTGACCCTCCAGCCGCAAACGCGACACAAAGGTTTCGTAGCCGCCGACGATCACCATGATCAGCAGGTTGCTGATCATCACCACATCAATCAACGCCAGCACCACCAGCATCAGCACGGTTTCGTTCAAAGCGGTGATCGGCTCGTAGCCCAGCACCTGGCCATTGGGCCCCAGGATGGCGGCGGCCTGGTAGCCGGTGCTCTTGACCAGTGTGGCCAGCGCGGCGGAATTGCCAAACGCCGCCTCGATCAGGTGCACCAGCTCAACCCAGAACTGGTAGACGTAGACCCCCTGCGCCAGGATCAAGCCCAAATAGAGCGGCAGCTGCAGCCAGCGTGTGGCAAAGATCAGCCTAGGCAGGGGGCGGAGCTGGTGGCTCGGGTCGTTGGGGGCATTTGCCATGGGTGGCGGTGGCGCAGGTGCGCGGTCAGGGCGGGTTGAGGGGGAAGGCCCCGGATTCTAGGCAGGCGCCGTGTCAAACAGCAGGGCCAAATTGAGGCGCAACGGTTTGCACGGCATCATGCAGACGCTGTCGCCTTGACGCCGAGTAAGCGGTTCGTAAGAGCCTCTGCCTAAGGTGTACGCTATTCGACGTTTTATTCCTCCAGGAGACCAACATGAGCACAGACGGCCCTACCGCGCTGAAAACCTACCTACCCTCGGCCGCAGCGATGGCCGGCGCCCATGTGCAGGGCATGGCGGCCTACGAGGCCCTGGTCCAGGAGGCCGAGACCGACTACGCCGGCTTCTGGGCACGTCAGGCGCGTGAGCTGCTGAGCTGGAAAACCCCCTTCACCCAGGTGCTCGACGAAAGCGAAGCGCCGTTCTTCAAGTGGTTCGAGGACGGCACGCTCAACGCGTCGTACAACTGCCTGGACCGCAACATCGAGCGCGGCCTGGGCGACAAGACCGCGATCATCTTCGAGGCCGACGGCGGCGAAGTCACCCGCACCAGCTACAGCGAGTTGCTGGCCAAGACCTGCCAGATCGCCAATGGCCTCAAGAGCCTGGGCGTGGTCAAGGGCGACCGGGTGGTCATCTACATCTCGATGTCGGTCGACGGCGTGGCGGCGATGCAGGCCTGCGCGCGCATCGGCGCGATCCACTCGGTGGTGTTCGGCGGTTTCTCGGCGCAATCGGTGCGCGACCGCATCCAGGACACCGGCGCCAAGGTCGTGATCACCGCCGACCACCAGGTGCGCGGTGGCAAGCAATTGCCGCTCAAGAGCATCGTCGATGACGCACTGGCGCTGGGCGGCTGCGACTCGGTCACCAACGTGCTGGTGGTCAAGCGCTCAGGCTCGCCGATAGCGATGACCGCTGGCCGCGACCTGTGGATGGCCGACCTGGTCGCCAGCCAGCCCAGCACCTGCGAGCCCGAGTGGGTGGGTGCAGAGCATCCGCTGTTTTTGCTCTACACCAGCGGCTCGACCGGCAAGCCCAAGGGTGTGCAGCACTCCACTGGCGGCTACCTGCTGCATGCCGCGCTGACCACCAAGCTGACCTTTGACTTGAAGCCTGACGACGTGTTCTGGTGCACCGCCGACATCGGCTGGGTCACCGGCCACACCTACATCACCTACGGCCCGCTGGCGCTGGGTGGCACCGAGGTGGTGTTCGAGGGTGTGCCCACCTACCCGGACGCCGGCCGCTTCTGGAAGATGATCCAGGACCACAAGGTCACGGTGTTCTACACCGCGCCCACCGCGATCCGCTCGCTGATCAAGGCGGCCGAGGCCAACCTGGCGATCCATCCCAAGAGCTACAACCTGAGCAGCCTGCGCATCCTGGGCTCGGTCGGCGAGCCGATCAACCCGGCCGCCTGGGAGTGGTACCACCTCAACGTCGGCGGCGGCCGCTGCCCGATCGTCGACACCTTCTGGCAAACCGAGACTGGCGGCCACATGATCACCCCGCTGCCCGGCGCCACGCCGCTGATCCCGGGTTCGTGCACGCTGCCGTTCCCGGGCATCATGGCTGCGGTGGTGGACGAAACCGGCAAGGACGTGCCTTGGGGCCAGGGCGGCATCCTGGTCGTCAAGAAGCCTTGGCCGTCGATGATCCGTACGATCTGGGGCGATCCGGAGCGCTTCAAGAAGAGCTACTACCCGGATGACTTCCAGGGCAAGTACTACCTGGCGGGCGATGGCGCGATCCGCGATGCCGAGACCGGCTACTTCACCATCACCGGCCGCATCGACGATGTGCTCAACGTCAGCGGCCACCGCATGGGCACGATGGAGATCGAGTCGGCACTGGTCAGCTGCACCGAACTGGTGGCCGAGGCGGCGGTGGTGGGCCGGCCGGACGACACCACCGGCGAGGCGATCTGCGCGTTTGTCGTGCTGAAGCGCTCACGCCCGGTCGGTGACGAGGCCAAGGCCATCGCCAAACAGTTGCGCGACTGGGTGGGCAAGGAGATCGGCCCGATCGCCAAGCCCAAGGACATCCGTTTTGGCGACAACCTGCCCAAGACCCGCTCGGGCAAGATCATGCGCCGCCTGCTGCGCTCGGTCGCCAAGGGCGAGGCCATCACCCAAGACACCTCGACCTTGGAGAACCCGGCAATTCTTGATCAGTTGGGTGAAAACCACTGATCGAGAACAGCGCGCGAGCGCGGCAAGCGCCAGAAGGCGCTTGCACCCAAAAAAAGCCCCGCAGTGCGGGGCTTTTTTCAAACCGACATCAGCTCACTTGACCGTCAACACCCAGGTCGCCAGTTGCTTGGCCTCATCGGCGCTGACTTGCGGGTTGGCGGGCATGGGGATCTGGCCCCAAACACCAACGCCGCCCTTTTGAATCTTGGTGGCCAACAGGGCGACCGCGTCCTTCTGGTCGGCATACTTGGCCGCGACATCCTTGTAGGCCGGTCCGACCAGCTTCTTGTCCAGCGCGTGGCAGGCCATGCAGTTCTTCTTTTGTGCCAGGTCGGTGTTGGCAAAAGCAGGGGCGGCCACAACAACACTCAACAGGGCGGTCATTACAAAATTTTTCATAACTTACTTTCTTCTCGAGGTTAGGGCAGTGACTCGGCTACAGTTCAAGTAACGAATCGTTGGCTTGCAGGTTGACACGATCTTGTCGGGCTTGGCCCGGAGAAACGGACTCTTACATGTGGTTGGTGATTTTGGGCGTGATCCTGCTGGTGCTCAAGGTGGCCGGTGTCAGCATGTTGGACAACTGGTCCTGGTGGTGGGTGGCAGCGCCATTTGCCCTGGCCGCTGTCTACTGGCAGATTGCTGACAGCGTCGGCTGGACCCAGCGCGCTGCCATGCGGCGTGCCGATGAGCGGGTACAACGCCGCAGGGATGAGCGGTTGGACGCGCTGGGCATGCGCCCCAACCGCGGCGGCAAAACTGGTGCGCGCTCGTCCCGCCTTGATGCCGGCGATTCGCGGTCAGCCCGGTCAGGCTCTGGCGATTCGCAACAGTCTGAACGCAGCCTCAGCCGGTCGCGCAAAGATTGACGCTGCCCGCCCGGCCCAAGTCTGGCATCAGTCGAACTTGTCGAGCACGGCGCCCGAGCTGGCGCTGGAGGCGTTGTGCGCAAACTTGGCCAGCACGCCCCGGGTGTAACGCGGCGCCGGTTTGACCCAGGCCGCACGGCGGCGCGCCAGCTCAGCGTCATCCACATTGAGCTGCAGCAGCAGTTGGTGCGCATCGATGGTGATGGTGTCACCCTCATGCACCAGCGCGATCACGCCGCCCTCATGGGCCTCGGGCGCGACGTGGCCTACCACCATGCCCCAGGTGCCGCCCGAGAACCGCCCATCCGTGATCAGACCCACGGTCTCGCCCAGGCCCTGGCCGATCAGCGCGCCGGTGGGTGCCAGCATCTCGGGCATGCCCGGGCCGCCCTTGGGGCCGAGGTAGCGGAGCACCATCACGTCACCGGCCACGATCTGCTTGGCCATGATGGCGGCAAGGGCTGATTGCTCGTCCTCGAAGACCCGCGCCGGGCCGGTCATCACCGGGCTTTTGAGGCCAGTGATCTTGGCCACGCAGCCCTCGGGCGACAGGTTGCCGCGCAGGATCGCCAGATGGCCCTGGGCGTACATCGGGTTGTTGATCGGGCGGATCACGGTCTGGTCAGTGCGCGGTGCATCGGGCAGGGCGGCCAGATTCTCGGCCACGGTTTTGCCAGTGATGGTGATGCAGTCACCGTGCAGCAGGCCCGCGGCCAGCAGCGTCTTCATCACCTGCGGAATGCCGCCGGCGTGGTGCAGGTCAATCGCCAGGTACTGGCCACTGGGCTTGAGGTCACACAGCACCGGCACCTTGCGGCGGATGCGCTCGAAGTCATCGATAGTCCAGTCGACCTCGGCCGCATGGGCGATGGCCAAGAAGTGCAGCACCGCGTTGGTCGAGCCGCCGGTGGCCATGATCACCGCCACCGCGTTTTCAATCGACTTCCTGGTGACGATGTCGCGCGGTTTGAGGTTGGCCTTGACGGCCTCGACCAGCACCTTGGCCGCCTGCTCGACCATGCCCACAATCTCGTCCTCGACGTTGGCCATGGTTGATGCGTAGGGCAGGCTCAGCCCAAGTGCTTCGAAGGCCGAGCTCATCGTGTTGGCGGTGTACATGCCGCCGCAAGAGCCCGTGCCGGGGATGGCGCGGCGCTCGATCTGCACAAAGTCCTCTTCGCTCATGTTGCCGGCCGAGAACTGGCCCACCGCTTCGAACACGCTGACGATGTTGAGATCCTGGCCCTTGTACTTGCCCGGCAAGATGGTGCCGCCATAAATGTAGATCGACGGCACGTTGGCGCGCAGCATGCCCATCATGCCGCCCGGCATGTTCTTGTCGCAGCCGCCGATCACCATCACGCCGTCCATCCACTGGCCGCCAACGCAGGTCTCGACACAATCGCTGATCACCTCCCTTGAGACCAGGCTGTACTTCATGCCCTCGGTGCCCATCGCCATGCCGTCAGAGATCGTGGGCGTGCCAAAGATCTGCGGGTTGGCGCCAGCGGCCTTGAGGCCGATGACGGCGGCGTCAGCCAAGCGCTGCAAACCCGAGTTGCAGGGCGTGATGGTGCTGTGGCCATTGGCCACGCCGATCATCGGCTTGCCAAAGTCGCCTGCGGTGTAGCCCATGGCGTAGTACATCGAGCGGTTGGGCGCACGGGCCACACCCTCGGTGATGTTCCTGGATCGGCGGTTGACAGGCATGACGGGTCTCCGTATTGAAAAAGAGCGGTTGGCAAACTGGCGGTCGGCAGGCGGGCTGTCGTCGGCAAACAAAACATGAGCATAAAACGCTGCAGTCTTGGGAGTCCAATATATTTGTAGACTGTGACTTATCTGTTTGGCATATCAATCGACTTTGACAATGATCGAGCTTCGCCAGTGGCGCCAGTTTGTCACCCTGGCCGAAGAGCTGCATTTCGGCCGTGCTGCGCTGCGCCTGCACATGACCCAGCCCCCGCTGTCGCAGGCGATCCAGGGCCTGGAGCGGGCGCTGGGCGTGGCACTGTTTGCCCGCACCCGACGCAGCGTGGTGTTGACGCCGGCCGGCGCTGCGCTGCTGCCCCAGGCGCTGCGCCTGCTGTCGGCGGCCGAGGCCTTACCCCGGGTGGCCCAGGCGGCAGCCGCCGGGCTGGCCGGGCAGCTGCGGCTGGCGTTTGTGTCGAATATTGCTTACGGCCCGTTGCCCGAGTGGCTGCGCGGCTTCCGCCAAAGCCACCCCGACGTGACCTTGCAACTTCGCGAGGCCACCCTGGACGTGCAGTTGCAGGCCTTTGATGCCGACGAGATCGACGCCGGTTTTGTGCTGCAAGCCCCCGGCGCGGCACTGCCCGGTTTTGCCTCCTGGCGGGCCCAGAACGAGCCGATGGTGATGGCCTTGCCCGAGCACCACGCGCAAGCCGCGATGCCGGGCTTGCACCTGGCCGATGTGGCGACTGAGCCGCTGGTGATCTTTCCGCGCCAGATTGCGCCCTCTTTGTTCGATGCGGTGCTGGCAGCCTACCGCCGGCAGGGCGCCACGCCGCAGATCGGCCAGGAGGCCATCCAGATGCAGACCATCGTCAACCTGGTTTCGGCCGGCATGGGTGTGGCCTGGGTGCCCGAGTCAGTGACACGGCTGCAGCGCCCGGGCGTGGTCTACCGCGCGGTTGCTGATGCCGGCCTGCGCTGCGAGACCCGCCTGGTCTGGCGCGAGCCGGCCACGCCGGTGGTGCAGCGATTTGTCGATCATGTGACGGCGCAACAGGCCCCGGTTCAGCCCTGAGCAGCGGCGACAATCCGTCACTGGCCAACCGCCCGGTTGGCCTTGCAATATCGCGACAGAGACGGAGCGCCCCTGATGCTTGTGCATCCCCAGTTCAACCCGGTGGCCCTGGCCTTGGGCCCGGTACAAATCCACTGGTACGGCCTGACCTACCTGGTGGCCTTTGCACTGTTCATGCTGCTGGCCAATGCGCGTGCCCGCCAGCCGCAATTTGCCAATGCCGGCTGGACTCGGCGGGATGTCGAAGACCTGTTGTTCTGGGGCGTGCTGGGCGTGGTGCTGGGCGGCCGCCTGGGCTATGCGCTGTTCTACAAACCCGGCTACTACCTGGGCAATCCGCTGGAGATCCTGGCGGTCTGGAAGGGTGGCATGTCCTTTCACGGCGGCATGCTGGGCGTGATCGTCGCGATGGCGGTCTTTGCCCGCAGCCGAGGCCGGCGCTGGCTGGAGGTCACCGACCTGATCGCACCCTGCGTGCCCACCGGCCTGGCGTCGGGGCGCATCGGCAACTTCATCAACGGCGAGTTGTGGGGCCGGCCGGCCGAGGCCTCCCTGCCCTGGGCGATAGTGTTTCCGCAGTCGGGCAGCGACCTGCCGCGCCATCCCTCCCAGCTTTACCAGTTTGCGCTGGAGGGCCTGCTGCTGTTTGCGTTGCTCTGGGTCTATGCCCGGCGGCCCCGCGCCACCGGTCAGGTCTCGGGTGCCTTTTTGGTGGGCTACGGATTCTTCCGCTTTGTGGCCGAATACTTCCGCGAGCCCGACGCCTTTCTCGGCACCCTGGCGCTGGGCCTGAGCATGGGCCAGTGGCTGTGCGTGCCGATGATGCTGGCCGGCGTGCTGATGTGGCTCTGGGCTGGGCGCCAGCCCGCCAGGCTGCGCTAAAACCAAACAATCCGCTTCGAGCACCCACCTGACAGCCCCATGCGCCAGATCTTTCTTGACACCGAAACCACCGGCCTCAGCCCTGAAGCGGGTGACCGCATCGTCGAGATCGGCTGCATCGAGATGGTCAACCGCCGGCTCACCGGCGAGACCCGCCATGTCTACCTCAATCCCGAACGCAAGGGCAGCGAAGAAGCCACCCGCATCCACGGCCTGACCGACGCCTTTCTGGCGGACAAACCCAAATTCGCCGAGGTGGCCGACGACCTGCTCAGCTTTCTGGCCGGGGCCGAGGTCATCATCCACAACGCCGCATTCGACGTCGGATTTCTCAACGGCGAGTTGAAGCGCCTGCGCCGCCAGCCCTTCCACACCGTGGCCGCCAAGGTGACCGACACCTTGCTGATGGCGCGCGAGATGTTTCCGGGCAAGGCCAATTCACTCGACGCGCTGTGCCGGCGGCTTGAGGTCGACAACACCCAGCGCACCCTGCACGGCGCGCTGCTCGATGCAGGGCTGCTGGCCGAGGTCTACATCCGCCTGACGCGCGGCCAGGACAGCCTGGTGATCCATGACGAAGCGCAGTCGCCAGCCACACCGCAGGCCCTGCTGGCCCGCGACCTGACCCAATACGCCCTGCGCGTGATCGAAGCCAGCGCCGATGAGCAAGCCGCCCATGCCGCCGT
>JANYKR010000036.1 GCA_025358155.1 Betaproteobacteria bacterium | reverse complement strand
CTTGGAGTTGTAAATGAAGAAGCGCGCCTTCTTCTGGTAGGCCTCCAGGAAGTGCTCGGCCGTGATCGCCAGCGACTTGGCCACGCCTTCGCGGATGGCGATGCTGGGCACGACGATGATGAATTTGCTCCAGCCGTACAGCTTGTTCAGCTCGAAGACAGTCTTGATGTAGCAGTAGGTCTTGCCGGTGCCTGTCTCCATCTCGATGTCCAGATTCAGCGTGGAGACCTTAGTCTTCACCAGCGCCTCCGAGATGGGCAGGTTCTGGTGGCGCTGCACCTTCTGCAGGTTCTCCAGCAATTGCCGCTCCGACAGCTTCACCTCGGCGTTCTTGAAGCCGTCGGCGAACAGGTCTTCGGTGCCGCGCTTGCCGGCGCCGGGGTCGATGCGGTAGCTCATGGCCTCGGACGTGGCCGGTGGCTGGCCGGCAAAGCAGTCCACCACAGCCTGCACGGCGGCCGTCTGGTAGGCCTGGGTCTTGAACTTGAGCTTCATTGGGGGCGGGGTCCGCTCTCTGCGGCCTTTCTGCTGTCTATCTGCCGTGCGTGGGCTGCAGAAAGCGCCAAGTTGTTGATTTTCAAAGGGAGCCGCGCTGCCGGGCACTCGCGCGCAGCCCTGTTGTTTCTGCAGGCTGGCGCTTCCTTGCGGAGTGCATGGCCTCCGCAAGGCGCGTTGTGGAGCCTGAAACGCCGGCTGGACTCCACAACGTCGACCAGGCCGATGGCGGCCGGCCCACCACTTTGGGCAGGGCAGCTCACGGAACCAGCCTCCACACCGGCCGAGCCCGTGTGCCGCTGTTGTGGATTCGGCCCGTGCGGCGCAGCTGCGTCAGCAGGTTCGCGACCTTGTTGTCCTTCTGTTCGGCCGACAGCACTTCGCTCAGCTTGGGCAGCAGCAGCTTGTTGATCTCGGCCCGCGTGGCGCTGCCGTAGCGCTGCAGGTAGTCGGTCAACAGCTTGGCGTAGAACTCGTCGTCCTGGGCACGGGTGCGGATGTAGTCGGCCTTCTGGTCCGTTGCCGCCGCCACTTGTGCCGAGACGTAGTAGCGCGGCTTGCGTCCCTCGATCAGCCCGGCGCGGCGCAGCCCCGACGCTGCCTCGTCGGGGATCGGCAGCTTCTTCTGCACGCGGTCCAGGGCCAGCACCTCGGCAAGGGGCAAGTCGGTCTTCTGGATCAGCAGCCGGCTGTAGGCCGGGTCCACCACGCCGCCGTGGATGGCTAGCTTCACCGCGCCCGGATCGCTCAGGTCGTAGTCCGGCATCGGGAAGTAACGGCGTGCCTGCCGTACGTACATGTCGTGGATGCCGTACCCCATGGTGTCGATCATGTTCAGCCCGGCCATCGCCTGCACCAGGAAGGGGTTGCGGTAGCGGCGCGGTATCTTGTGGCCTTCCAGGTAGTCCAGCGGATGGCCCTCGAAGAAGCCACCTTCGCTCTCGAACACCAGGCGGGCGGGCTGCTCCGTCACCACGACCCGGGCATTGCGGGTGTAGTCCTGGTGGGCGATGCAGTTGTGCAGCGCCTCCAGCACGATCTTCTGGTCGTACTTGGCCACCTCTACCGGCAGCAGCTCGTCCTGCGGCAGGAGGCGCAGTTGGACGTTGCGGATGCGCTGGTAAAGCTGCGTCGTGCTCAGCAGGAACGGTGGGCCGAAATGCTCATAGGCGCGCTCGGGTCCTTCCAGGCTCCAGGTCAGTTGCGCCGGGTGGGGCAGCAAGTGCCAGGCGGCCTCGGCCTTGCCCAGCAGCAGCAGCGCCGTGCGGGTGACCCGGCCGTCGATGGTGAGGCGTGCCCGGTCCAGGAACGTGGCCAGCGGCCAGCCGCTCGCCTCGCCCGCTGCAAAGCGGTTGGCGTGCTTCTGGGCGAACGACTCGCGGGCCTTGCGCACGGCCGCGTCGTCCAGGTCGGCCAGCGTGGCAGCGGGCAGCACCTGCGCCGTCCAGTCCTGCGCCAGCGTCTGGCCGCGAATCTCGTCCTGCTTGTCCAACCCCAGCGGGGCCAGGCTCTCACCGGCGCGCGCGTGGTAGTGGCCCTTCCAGGAGATGGGCATGCCGCGCGGCGCGGCCGGCACCTCGAAGAGCAGCACCCGCCCGCCGGCGTGCTGCAGCTCGTGGATGTCGCGGAAGGTGATGCGCGGCGTCGTGTTCTCGGCGATCTGCTGCTTCAGCGACTGCAGGCGCTCGGCCTCGGGCCGGTAGGCCGTGCCCACCACCGCCCGCGTCTTGTTATGCACGCCGAACACCAGCCAAGCCCGTTCGGCACCGCGCAGATTGGCCTCGTTGGCCAGGGCGCTGAAGTACTTGCCGATGTCGTCCGTGCTGAACCCGTCACCGGCCTGCTTGAACTCCACCACCTCGTTCTCCCAGGTGGCGATCAGTTCATCCAGCAGCGCTGTCAGTGCAGCCGAGTCCATGCGGGTGGGTCCGGTGGCGGGGCTCAGAGGCACTTCACTTCGGTGCGGGGTGACAGCAGCTTGAAGATCTGCTCCACGTTGATCTTGGCGGCGCTGTCGGCGAAGCCGGCGTCGCGGAACACGGCGCGCAGCGGCTTGTGCGTGGCCAGTTCCTTCACGAAGGCTTCGTCGATGAGGCCATTGGCGTCGAAGCAGGCGGCCAGCGCGTCGCCGTCGACGAAGAGCACCTCGCGGCCTTGGATCGTCTGGCGGGTGATGGGTAGGGCGAGGTCGACGCCCCAATCCAACATCACCTGGAACAGGAGGTCTTCGGGGGTGCGCTCGGGTTTGATGTTGTCGGTGAAGCCAGCGAGCATGTCTTGCGGTAGCTCATCAGGAGCGTAGTGGACGTCAGCCAAGTTGCTGGTGTCGACCCTCAGGCATCTGAAGCCTGTGTCCCGGTTCCAGTCTGAGCTTGACTGCGACGACAGGATTGCGCTTCCTGCGCGACGTACGCGCTCCCTCGCGATAGCTGCAATCGTTGCAAATCCGGCCTTTGCGGCTTCCGACGTCGAGTCGCAAGTTTCCGTAAGCTGCACAAGGATGAAGCGACGACTGCCACCGTCACTTGCGTTCATCTGAAGCACTGCCTGAGCAGTCGTGCCCGACCCAGCAAAGAAATCGAGAATGGTGTCCCCCTCCGATGTACCTACCTCGACGAATCGCCTGATAAGTTCTACCGACTTGGGAAAGGAAAAGTGCTTCCCGCTAAAGAGCTTCTCGAAATCACCCGTACCGCGCCTACTCGAAACTTCATTGTCCAGTATCAAGGAGCGAATAACTTTCGTCGTGTGTCGGGACTTCTGTACGATCCTGTATTCTCCCGATTCGCTCTTATAGCCAACAATCTCCTGGTTTAGGCCGTCCTTCGCCTTAATCTTTCCCCATCGCCACACGCGAGGAATTCCTTCCTTTCTGGAGACCACCGGCCAAACCTCGATCCAACCGGGAGATCGGTCAAGTGAAATCTCGAAGAATTCCTTGGACAGCCTGCCTTCCGGATTCAGATAGAACGGGTAGTGAAGATTTGGTCTAGTTGTTGGATTGAATGCGACGTTACCGTTGTAAAGCGGATAGATGTTGAAACCGCCGCTAGCATCTTCGAACTTGAACTCCTTTTCTTCTACCTTTAGCTGATTGGTCGTCGCTTAAGAAATGTTCTTCGCATAGAAGAGGGCGTAGTCATGAGTCTTTGCGATATGTCCATAGTCAATTCCGCTTGGGGACGCGTTAATGACAAAAAGACCGATGAAATTCGCCTCGCCAAACAGCTCATCGCATACACGTTTGAGAGTTGCTTGTTCGTTGTCATCAATGGAGATGATTAGGATGCCGTCATCGCGCATCAGGTTTCTGGCGAGCCTGAGCCGCGAATACATCATGCTGAGCCAATCCGAATGGAATCGTCCGTTCGACGCGGGATTCGCAATCAGTCTGTTCCCCAACTCGTCTCTGTAGTTGGCTCTCAGCAGGTACGATCCTGCTTCTTCAGCGTAGCTGTCATCGTAAATAAAGTCATTTCCAGTGTTGTAGGGCGGGTCGAT
>JANYKR010000251.1 GCA_025358155.1 Betaproteobacteria bacterium | reverse complement strand
CAGCGTGGTCTGTTCGGACGTCGTGAGCTTCCAGGCATCGGCCAGGCGCCAGAAGGTACGCAAAGCAGCCTCGGCCGAGGCGGGCGTGTTCAGGTTGACGCCGACCGGCTTGGCGGGCTTGGGGTCAAGGGCGGCGCTCATCGGGTGGCTGCGTGTGGCTGGGTGAGGCTGGGTGAGGCAAAGACTCGATGGTGGCTGCGGAAACCACAGCCAATGATCCAGAGTACGCCTACGGACAATACATGTCAATTTGTCTGCAAACGACCCTAAGAACTGACCTTGCAGAGTTCGACTCGAATTTTGCTGCAGATATCAGCACCATGATAAGGATACTTATCATGTAGCTAAGTATCGCTGGTGGATACCCGGGTGGCACCCCTCCCTATCGAGATTCGTCGGTCCAGTCCTCGACCGCCAGGCCTGGAAACTGCGCGAAGGCGCGGTCGTTGGTCACCAGTACGGCGTTGATGCTCAGGGCGTGTGCGCCGATCAGGAGATCCATTGGCGCGAGCACCCTGCCGTCGCGTTGGGTAGCAGCGCGCGCTGGTCCGTAGACTTCTGAGGTCGCGGCATCCCAAGCCAAGACGTCGACCCGCCGGAGGAACTCTCGAACCGCCCCATGGAGCGCGGTGGCTTCGGGCCGCTTGGCCAGACCAAACAGCAGCTCGCCTTGGGTAATGGCCGAGATGCACAAGGAAGTGATCGGCGCCGCGACCACTCGACGTGCAACTGCGGGGTGCTTCTTGAGAAGGTGGCTGACGGTGTTGGTGTCGAGCATGTAACGCGTCACTGGCGTCATCCGGGTCACCCCTCCAGCGGATCCCGGTCGTGGCTGCCCTGGGCCCGCTCCGGTTCGCCCAGGAAGTCCTCAGGGACATTGGCGGCCTGCAACGCCGTGAAGAACCCGTCCCACGTGGTCGGTTTGCGCGACAGGATTACGTCGCCGGTCAACGGATCCTGGCGGATAAATACTTCCTTGGTGTTAAACCGAAAGGCCGCAGGCAGTCGCACGGCTTGGCTGCGACCGTTGGTGAAGAGCTTCGCGGTTTGGGTCAGGTGTGGTTCCGATGGCATAGATCAGAGTCTATTCCGTCTCGCGATTCATATCAAGATAGATGCTAGGCACGGTATCGTGCGAGTGCGCAACTGAAGCCTTCTCATCGATTCCGCCTCCCACCCTCAGCCCGCCGAAGACGAGGCACTTAAGCGCCACCGAGCTCAGGAGGAGTTCAAAGCCTGAGGCCTGCGCTCCAGTGAGGATGCCCAGCGGACTGGCGCGTACCATCGCGCCGAAGTCGATCATAGCGAGTAACAGCGGCGGTTGGCCGCGCGACGGAAGACAATCCTCGAATAGCTGAAGGTAAGCTGGCGTCCTCACGGTTCAGCAGCGGGAATAGATCGCGGCTGCAGACCGGACGCGCGACGCGCGCTCGTCAGCAGCCATCATCAGGCCGACCTGACCCACCGGGTGCGATCAGATCATCGGGAGAGCGCCGCCAAGGCGTGTCTCAGGCGACCAGAGTCACGCCCAAGGCAGAACCACATGTTGCCGGGCGTCACGGCTGACACACTGGACGAAACCTTGCGACGGCATCGCGATCAAGCTCGGATCATTCACCCGGCTTCAGGCCTTGAGAAGATCTTCGATGACCTTGACCAGCGCCTTGCGTTTGGTCTCTGGCAGCGCACCAGCTTCGAAGCGGACAACCGCCCTGCCCTTCGCGTCTGAAGTCAGTTTTGCAGCAACCTTCCCTGCCTTGGAAATCGTCAAAGCCTGAGAAGTTGGCCGGTCAGTTATTGACTCCGGCAGCCCGACCAGCTTCGACAGAATGGCAGCAGGGCCCAGGTCGCCGCGAGCTCCTGCGATAGCACGGGCTCTAGTTAGAGTGCCGTCTGGGTCCTTCTGCATCGCCTCCGTCAGTGGCGCAGCCCAACGGAACTGAATGTCGAGCGGGCTCTGAAACGCTGCAACCACGGCATCAGGCAAGCGCGCCAGTGAAACGCTCTTTGACACCAGCGATACGTCTACGCCAAGGCCTTCCGCCAATCGACGCAGCGAGCTGTACAGCCCATCATCAAGCGCCCTGCGGTACATCGTCCCCTGCTCCCAGGCAGACAGGTTCTTGCGCCCGCGGTTCTCTCGCTCCATCTGCTCGAACAAGCTGACATCAGACGCCTCTTCAATCGCCGCAAGAACCGGAATGCCCAGCTCAGCGCAGGCGCGATGCCTGCGGTGTCCGAAGATCAGCTCGAAGCTCGGTCCAGCCGAGCGTGTTGAACCGTTCAACACCACCGCAGGGCGGATCTTGATCGGCTGCACGTTGCCCCCTGCCGCAGCAATCTCCGCTTTCAGCTCCTGGAATTCAGCGGTGAGAAAC
>JANYKR010000124.1 GCA_025358155.1 Betaproteobacteria bacterium | reverse complement strand
GTCGCCGGTTAGACGCGACGAGCCCGAGCCGCTCATGATGACGACCTTGTTGGCCTTGCGCGTGACATCGACCACCGCGAAGGCGACCGGCGAATTGACCACGTCGAGAATCGCGTCCACGCCGTCCTGGTCGTACCACTTTCGCGCCACGCTGGCTCCGACGTCTGGCTTGTTCTGGTGGTCCGCGTAGATCACTTCCACCTTCAGGCCCGGCTGCTTGTTCTCCTTCATGAAGTCCTCGACCGCGAGCCGCGCGGCAACGACCAGACCTTGGCCGCCCGCGGTGGAAAAGACGCTCGAAAAGTCGCTCAAAACCCCGATCTTGATGCTGCTCGCGTCTTGCGCCGAGGCCACGCCGGCCACGGTGGCGGCCATCGCTGCGGCGACGGCCAGCAAGCCGCGACGGGCTCGGTCGACTGCCGGGAAAAGGGATGCGCCGTTGGCGGTCGGCCGAGTCTTCTTGATCATTCTTGTCTCCAGATCTGTACGGTTTTTGTTTCAGACTGGAGAGTAGACGTGTCGCCTGCCAGCCGAAACTGCGCTGGTCGTTGATTCCGCTGGCCGGAATGTGGGCGCGCGAAGCCAGGCGCGCTGCCCGCGAGGTCTAACCCCCAACCTTGGCCAAGTAAGCTTGCGAGATGCGCTCTGCGGTCTCTATGATCACGGGCGCATAGCGGGCGATCAGTTCGGGCGTCAACGAATTGCCGAAGGTCGTCATGCTCAGGCCGGCCACGACATCGGCCCCGTGCGTGACAGGCGCTGCGATCGTCGCCGTCTGGCGCTTGGCGCTGGCTTTGCGGATGCCGCACTTCTGACGACGAATCAATTCAAGTTCGGCCAGCAGGCGCCGCTCGTCGCGGATGGTGTTCTCTGGCGACGACTCACGCAGCATCGCGAAAAGTTCATTCCGTTCATGCTCCGCACAGAAGGCCAGGTAGACGCGCCCCATCGCCGTCTCTAGGAGCGGCAGCCGCTGCCCCACCGTGGTGGCATGGACCGCGAGAGGGCTGTAGGGCATGGTGCTGTAGCGTACCCGCATGAAGGTGCCGTCGAGTGTCGCGATGGCCAGCGGCCACTTGATCTCCGTAGTAATCTTCAGCGCAATGGGCGACCCGATCTCGACGACCAGGTCTTTATTGGTAAAGCCCGAACTCAGCTCCTGGACCTTCTCGGCCACTCGGTACAAGCCCAGCGTTCCCTCGCTGCAGACGAAGCCGCCGCGCTCTAGAGTCTGCAGGATTCGAAAAACGGTCGTCTTCGGCAACTCGACCGCAAGCTGGAGCTCATGCAAGCTCCACTGATGGCGAAGATTCATCACTTGCAGGATGCGAAGCGCGCGATCGATCGAGCGGATCGATTCTCCCGCAGGAGCAGCCGGATCCTTGGCCAAGTCGCTTTTAGAAGTGACTGCCTCAGCGACACTGGTTGGAACGGCAGGCTTGCCGCTCATGACGCGTCTTGCCTCGAAGTTTCCGGACAGCGGAATGCACGCCAGACCTGCTTGCCCGTGCCGGGCTTCGCGACGACCATTGACCTGACCATCACAACGAGACCCTCTGCATGGACAAACTTCAAATCGTTCCCGAGACCTGCCGGGGGTTCAAATTTATCGGGCATTCCGACTTGCAAGGGCGCGGGCACAGCGACCAGGTGATGGTAACCGAAGGCCACGCCTACGTCGGCCACAGCAAGACGCGCGGCGTGAGCGTCGTTGACGTAAAGGATCCGCGAAACCCTCGCGTGGTGGGCCTGCTTCCGCATCACCCCAATTCGTGGGCCCTGCATCTGCAAACGCACGGCAAGCTGATGTTGGTCGCAGAGGCGTTCGACTTTCGCGCCGCCATGACCGACAAGGAATACTACCTTCGCTCCGTCGGCGGTTTCCACGGTGATCGGTTCGGCGTGCGCGGAAAGGACTTTTCGGCCGGCATGCGAGTCTATGACATCGAGGATCCAGTTCATCCCCGGGCCATCGGCTTTCTCGACATCGAAGGTCTCGGCATTCACCGGATCTGGTGGGTGGGTGAACGTTATGCATACGCCTCCGCATTACTGGATGGCTACACGGATTACATCCTCGTGATCATCGATCTGGCTGAGCCCACAAAGCCCGAAATCGTCGGCCACTGGTGGTTGCCAGGCATGTGGACGGCTGGCGGAGAGGTCGACGCTAACGTCGGCCGCGTCGGCCTGCACCACGCCGTGGTCGCAGACGACATTGCCTATGGCTGCTGGCGTGACGGGGGCGTGACGATCCTCGACGTGAAGGACAAGGGCCAGCCGCGTTTGATCGCGCACAAGAACTGGTCCCCGCCCTTCGGTGGAGGCACCCACAGCGCGCTGCCTTTGCACAATCGCGATCTTCTTATCGTCGCCGATGAGGCGGTGCAGGACGCAGGCAAGGAACAACCCAAGCCGATATGGGTTTTCGATATTCGTGAGCGCTCTAATCCCATCTCGATCGCGACATGCCCCGTGCCAAGCGATCACGACTACGTAGCAAAGGGCGGACATTTCGGCTCGCACAATCTGCACGAGAACCGCCCCGGCTCGTTCCAGAGCTCGACCGTCATCTTCGCTACCTATCAGAACGCCGGATTGCGAGTGTTCGACCTGACCAACCCGTTCCGGCCCGAAGAGACGGCCTGTTTTGTGCCGCCTACGCCGCATCGCTGGATGGAACCTCTCAGAGGCCGTACTAAGGCGCTTCACAGCGCGGACGTCTTCGTCGACGCCGATGGCCTGGCGTACCTGACTGACTACGACGCCGGCCTATACATCGTTCAGTGGCTGGGCCAGTAACAAGTAGGTCCCCTCGCAACCCCCGCGGACCTACTCGGCGTTCGCGGGCATCGCGTAGTTGCCAGCGTTGGCGACCCAGTTCTTTTCGATGAAATCTCGACGAGGTGGTGAAAAGACATCGATGAGCAAATGGTGTTGCTGTTCGACGCCCTCGGTGGTGTGCACGACGTCCGGTGGCACCACCATTAGCGACGGCGAACCCAACCTGACGTGAGCGTCCTCACGCCACTGCGTGGCATCCTTCGACCAAGGCCAACGCAGGTGGTGAATGAAATCGCCGTCCAATGCAAGGGAGCCCTGCTCGAAACTCGAATGGCTGTGCGGGCTCAACATACGTCGGTCGCGTGGACCTTCGTATTCCGCCCAATTGATGCTCATCGTGGACGACTGGAACATCTTCAGTCGAGGACTGTCGGCTGGCGCCGTGATCTCATCGACCAGAAAAACGTCGACGGACCCGTCACCCACATTGCGCGACCACGCGGGCGTGCTGGACACGATGCGCGAGTCGACCGCTTTGTAGCGCTCAGCATTCAAAGGGGCGGGTGCAGCCGTGTCGGCTCTCGAACTGCAAAGCACGGCGCAACGGCCCCCCGCCGCGAGGGTGATTCGAAGCTTACCGGGGGGCGCGACACAGACGCTGCGCGCAGGCGCTTCGATCTCGGCAGCGCTCGTGGCTAGCTTCACTGGCGCGCCGAACGGCAGCAAGATGACTTCGTGCTCGCTGGAAATTTGTACGCACTGGGCGGGCGCCGTGGCCTCGATCCACTCGACGATGAAGTTATGGCCCCGCGCTACCCAGCGGTGGGGGCCATCGCCGAGCGTGTGACTGTCTCCAACAAAAGAAACAAAGCTAGGTTGAGACCTTGTCTCGAATTCGGCGCTCATGCAATCTCCATCGCTGCCTTGCGAAGCAAGGCCTGGTCTGAAGACACAACGATCCAGGTCATTCCTTCGGCGATTCTTCGGCGTGCCTCGGCCATGTCGTTGACATGAATCGCACAGACTTTCGAGCACGTGCTCGCCGCTTGGAGGATGCGCTTTACGGCTTCTTCGACCTCGGGCGCGTGCGGGTTCTCGAGCCCCATCGACATGGCCAGATCGGCACGTCCGATGAAAAGTGCATCGACCCCGTCGACAGCCGCGATCGCTTCGACTTCCTCAAGCGACTCGACGCTTTCGATCTGACACACGATACGTGCGGCATCGCCAGATCCGATCGCGTCGTGCCGCGACTTCGTTCCGTAGCCTGCCGCGCGTGTGGCCAGAGACATGCCACGCTGACCGTTGCGAAACCGGGCCCGCGAAACGATCTCTGATGCTTGATCGGCCGAGTCGACGTGCGGTATCAGAAGACCCGCTGCGCCCATGTCCAACATGGTCAAAATCGTCGGCGCAGAGCCATCCGGCACGCGGATTACAATGGGTAGATCAGACGCACGGCCCGCCAGAATCATCCGGTCGATTGTCAATCGGTCGAAAGGAGCGTGCTCGGCATCGATTACAGCAAAGTGCAGCCCGGTAGTGCCTAGTATCTCGATGATTTGTGCTGAATCTGTTTTTACAAAGGTGCCGAAGGTGACCCGCTCGCGGGACATGGTGAGTTCTCTCAACATCTAAGCTTTCAGTTCATCACCCCTCGCCTTCAAAGCAGGCATGCGGGTTGATGTGGTGCCGTGCCAGCATAGTGATCCGAATGCAGCCACTCAACTGAAACTTCAAGGCATTTCGACAGGCGGAATCAGGGTCTAGTGAGAAATGCGTTGAGGGGTTCGGTGAGCTGGCTGAACCTCAAGGGAGAGCCGAGCCTTCAAGTCGCATATGGTTCTGATAATTCGCGCACGGCGTTCGCCTTTCTGTCTCGCAGCCGAGTAATGCGCCATTTACCAGTCGCACGAAACACTGCACTGTGGTGGCAGCACGTGCTCACCATTTTTCGGACGTGCGAATCGCTTCTGGGCTGCCGATACTTCGACGGGCCGACGCTTGCAGATGGAAGCGTCAGCCCTCGGACGGCTGCAGTGGTGCGCTTGGCGGAGGTCCGCTCATGGCCGAGAGCTGCAAGTCAAGCTGGGCGGCTTACGCCCCCAGCGACTTAACGTACTTTGCGATCCGTTTTCTGACGCGTCCCCTTGCAACGTTGGGCGGTGCGCGTGCCGCCCAACGCTTTTTCACCACAGCGGCGGCTGCCCAGGCATCGCCGGCGCCGGCGATGCCTAAATGGGAGTCGCTCTCGCGACGCTCCCTACACCGCAACGAGCGCGACCCGAAAATGCCGGAGATCTTCTACGGTATCTGCCAACAACGGCAACGATGATTTGGTCTGCAGGGCGTTGATCACTGCGGCGCCGGCCAGCATCGGAACGAAGCGGTGCCCGTCGCCGATCGCGTGCGCCGCGCCGGCCAGAATGCCGCCCTGCAATTCACCGTGCGTTGCCGGGAGCGCACGGGCGAGCGACGAGGCGAGCGTGAAATCGGCGAGCTCGCCGGTCTCCAGCGTGATCCACGCATGCCAGTCAACACCTTGGCGGCCTTGCGCCGCCAGGTCAGCGGCGTGCACGCCGTGCTCGAGTAGACGATCGAGCTCAGGCCATGTGGGGCCGAACACCTTCCGCTCTCCTTTCCATAGCTGGCCAAGCGTTGGCCACGCCATCATGCCCGTCGCCTTTGCGACCGCCGGCGCGAGGAAGTGCGACCACTTCAGGCACTGACCAGCCGCGCCATTGAAGTGCGATGCCGTCACTCCTTCGGCGAGCATGGCCGCCTGCAGCGCAGGCTCGAGGCGAGCAGCTGCGGCACTCGTCCCGCGCAACACCATTGGGCCGGCACCAGGCGCGTGCCGCTCCGTGTACGCAACGCACAGCTTGAATTCATCGGCGTACTGACCGAGATGCGCCGTCGCAACTTTTGCCGTCTTATGGTTAGCCCGACTTTGTCACCCTCCCGCCCATTTCCGGCCCACGTCCACCGTAAACCCTTGTCAGCATTGACTTTCGCTTCGTCGGCGAAATGTAGTGCCATAATATTTTAGCTTTGTTGGTCAAAAGGCTTGCTTTTCGTGCACCATCTCGTGCATGTTCATTCGCCGCACCCAGACCCGCAATCGCATCTCGGGCGAGCCCTACGCCACTTACCGCCTGGTCC
>JANYKR010000241.1 GCA_025358155.1 Betaproteobacteria bacterium | reverse complement strand
CTGCGCTAGCGCCCGCACGGCCCGGCAGGGTCGAAGACACTGGCCTGTGCGCATACTCTTTGCACGGGAACCACGAAATCTCGGGTTTGACCAACCGCTGTACGGGTTGGCCCGCATTGGGAAGGCGAGGAGGAGCGGTCCGCCGATTACGTGGGGTGGAACCAAGGACCGGGACCGAGGGAAACACAGGACAACCGCACACGCAACGGACTCAGAGCCGCGGCAGCGTGTTAGCGGGGTTGGACTGTGTA
This sequence comes from Betaproteobacteria bacterium, assembly GCA_025358155.1. Lineage (GTDB taxonomy): Bacteria > Pseudomonadota > Gammaproteobacteria > Burkholderiales > Burkholderiaceae_C > Pseudaquabacterium. Next base: position 2,240 of record JANYKR010000241.1, on the reverse strand, counting down.
CGAAACGTTGTCAAGCAGCGGCAGAAGGCAAAGTTCACCGCGCTGCTGCACCACGTCAGTGTCGATCTGCTGAGGGAGTTGTTCCTGGCGCTCGAGCCCCGTGCCGCCCCTGGGGTTGATGGTGTGACATGGGAGGACTGCGAGGCAGGACTGGAGGGCAATCTTCTCGACCTACAAGCTGGGGCCCGTAGCGGCGGGCGTAGCCCTCAGCTCGCACAGCCAATTCGCACAGGCGCGGATCGTCCGTTTCAGGGAACGCCCGACAAATTACTGCTGGTTGTCTTCGAATCTGCGAATCGGAGACCGGAGCCTGGCTTATGTGACTGGGGCAGTGGCTGGCGATCACAGCGCACGAAAGCGAGCTCAGCCCGGGTGCGGACGGGTAGGCTTTCCAAACGCCCTTTCCCCCGAAACAATTCTGGCCGAGCTCTCTGATGCGCAGTTCAAGGCACGAAGTTCAGGTCGTCGAAATAGTAGGTTCCGCCACCGCCCTGCGCCCCCGTTTTGCCGAAGTTGAAGAACACCGAAGCCTTGTTGTAGTTGGTGGCCAGGTTGAGCGCTGCAGTGCCCGGAGCCTGGTTGGCGAAATTGAAAGTCAAGGTGTGCCAGGTGTTGGCGGCGGTGGTCAGCGCCTCGGTCTCGACGGTCTTGGTGACGTCGGCTGCGTCCTCCAGCTTGAGGCGGACCGGGATGCCCACTGCCGGGGCGTAGACCCGCATGCTCATGGAACGCGCCGTGGCCGTGAACGGTACCTGCGCAATCGACTGGTTGGCCCCTGTCGACACCGTGGTGCCAGCCCACAACTCGGCAGTGGCGCTCTTGACGACCTTGGCGACCATGTTCGTGCCGCCCGTGGGGTCGACCGCCACGGTGGCGTCCTCGGCGCCGCCGAAGCCGGTCAGCGTGTAGGTGGTCCCGGCAGCGCTGAAGGTGATGGCCGGGAAGTTGCTGGTACCGCCGCCCGAGCCGCCGCCCGTGCTGCCAGCCGCTGGATAGGTGACGTCGTCAAAGTAGTAGGTGCGTGCGCCGCCTGCCGCAGCGCCGGTGGTGCCGAAGTTGAAGAAGATGGATGCCTTGTTGTAGGTCGTTGCCAGGTTCAGCGCAGCGGTTCCAGCGGCTTGGTTGGCGAAGTTGAAGCTCAGCGTCTGCCAGCCATTGGCCACTGTGGTGGTGGCCTCGGTTTCCACCGACTTGGTGGGGTCGGTGGCGCTCTCCACCTTCAGCCGGACCGGCGTGCCCGCCGTCGGCGACCAGACACGTACCGTGATGGTGGTGTTGCCGGCGCTAAAGCCTATGGGCGCAATGGCCTGGTTGGCGAGGTTCGATACCGTCGTGCCCGCCCACAGTTCGGCAGTGGCGCTCTTCACCACCTTGGCCACCTTGTTGGCGGCATTGGTCGGGTCGACCACCACCGTGCTGTCTTCGGCGCCACCGAAGCCGGTCAATGCCGGCGGCGTGGTTTCGTCCATCGTGATCGTCGTGGTCGTGGCCGCGCCACCGCCGCCGCCCGCTGCTGCACCGGGCACGAAGGCCAGGTCGTCGAAGTAATAGGTCTTGGCCACCGCCGCCGCCTTGGCGCGGCCGAAGTCGAAGAAAATCGTGGCCTTGTTGTAGTTGAATCCCAGATTCAGTGCCGCGGTGCCTGCGGACTGGGTCTTGAAGTCGAAGGTCAGGGTCTGCCAGCCTGCGGCGGTTGTCACGGTGGCTTCGGTCTCGACCGACTTGTTGGGGTCGGCAGAGTCCTCGACCTTCAGCCGCACGGGGATGCCGGCGTCCGGCGACCACACGCGTACCGACATGCGGGTGTCGGTCGCGTTGAACGGGATCTTTGGCGACAGTCCGGTCTGCACGCCGCCCCGGATGTCGGTGATGGTCGTGCCCGCGTAGGTCTCGGCGCCCGCGGCACGCACCACCTTGGCGACCTTGTTGGCAGCGTTCGTGGGATCGACGACGATGCTGGAGTCCTCGGCGCCGCCGAAGCCTGTGAGTCCGTAGGCGACGCCTGAGGTGTCGAAGCTGACGGGCAGCGACATCTGCGTGCGCAGCACCGTGTCGAAGAGCTGTTGCGAACTGGAGGCTGCGCTGCCGTTGCCCTTGGCGTCGAGCGCGGCGCCGGCCGCCACGCTGACGATGATCATGCCGGTGCTGTTCGGCGTAGGCGTCACCACCAAAGTGGCGCTGGTGCCGTTGACGCGCGTGAACGCGCCCTTGGTGCCGCCTGTGACCGTGATGTCGTCGAC
>JANYKR010000228.1 GCA_025358155.1 Betaproteobacteria bacterium | reverse complement strand
CCAGGCTGCGCGCTGGTTTGAGCGGTGGCCGGCGGCATCATCAAGTTCGCGACCTGACGGCACAGCTCATCGGCAAATGGCTTGTCACCCTGGGCGTCGATGTACTGCAGCTTGCGCAAGTACCGCTCCGGAATGGCATTGATGTTGCGGGCGACCGGGAACATCATCAGCCGGCCTTCGATGCGCAACTGGTCGGCCATTTCGATCTCTTCGCGGCAATAGGGCCGCTCGAAGTAGCGCTCAGAGTAGACCGCGATGAAGCAGCGCGTGCCCAGCAGCGCCAGTTCGATCTCGGCCTTCCATCGCCGCCCGACCTTGATCTCCGATGCGTCGAAGAAGATTCGAAGCGGCTTGCCATCCGGGCCGCGCAACGCCGCCAGTGGGCCAAGCACCTGTGCCTTGACCCAAGCCTTGTGTTCAGGGGGCTCATGGGCGTAACTGATGAAGACGTCGTAGGCGGTGGCCCGTTCTTCGCGCGCAGCGGCAAGTTCGGTGTGCAACCGCTCGTCTTCAATCCAGCGCCGTGCCCGAAACGCGGCCCAGCCTGCGGCGAACAAGCCCAGCGCCAGCGGCATCGCCAGGGGCACCACCGGGCCGCCGTCCAGCGCCACCAGGCCCGCACTGGCCAGCAGCAGCGCCGCTGCAGCAGCCACGGCAAACGGTGCCAAAGCGCCGGCCAGCAGCGTCCAGCGCGCTGGCGTGACCCGCACCCGCAGCACGCGGAATGCCAGCCGGTAGGCCACCAGCGTGGCCAGCACTGTCAGCGCGCCCAGCCCCAGCGCTGCCAGGGGATGGTTCAAGGGACGGCGTGCGGCGCCTGGGCCGGCACGGGCCAGGTCGGTCACGGCCCAGGCCAGCAGCACCGGGCCCGGCCGTTTGAGCAGGTTGTCGCTGTCTTCTTGCAAGCTGCCGACGATCACTGTCTCCGGCATCTGGCCGGGCTTGAAGGCCGGCACAAAACCGAGGCCGCCGGGGGCCAGCCGGTGGGTCAGTGGCTCAAAAGCGCTGTCCTTGCCCAAGGGGATGATGATGGCTCCGTCGTCGCGGCAATCGGAGTTTGCTCCGGCCAGCACCGGCAGCGCAGTCAAGCGGGTCTCGCCTTGCGCCCCGGGCAGGTGCAATCGGCACTGGAAGTGCAGCACGTCGCCGGTGGCATCGAGCTGGGTATGGCCAAAACCATCGACCACCTGGATGTAGAACGGGGCGAAGTGCTGCTGCATGAAGTCGCCGGTCAGGCTGCCCTGGCGGTCCTTGGGCTCAACCGCCGCCAGCACGCGGGCGCCGCGCTGGTGCAAGGCGGCCACCGCTGCTGCCAGGTCGTCAACCCCCTCGGGCTGGTCCGAGAGCCAGATGTCGAGCAGCACCGTGCGCGGCGGTGGATCGAGTGCGGCCAGCGCACGCAGTGCCGCCGCCTGCTTGGCGCGGAACTCCTGCATGCGGCCCTGGCGCGCCGATGCCGGGTACTCGACATCCACCAGGTGCAGTCGACCATTGGGCTGCGGTGTGTCGGTCATGTAGACCTGGCGGTAGATCTGGAAGTCGATCCTCTGCCAGAGGCCGGCAAGGCCGGCAGCGAAAGCACCCGCCAGGACCAGCAGCGCGTAGGCCAGCGGACGGATTGCAGACCGCGACAGGGTCAAGTCGGGCCCCCAAGCTGCGGCGGCCGTGCGCTCACTGCGGGGCCAACTGCAGTTGCATCGCGTCGGCGCGCTCGCGGTAGCCCTGCCCGTCCTGGGTCTGACCGGCCTTGATGGACAGATCGGCCACCGCCCGCAGCGATGCAAGCGTGTCGCGGTGGGCCAGCTTGCCGTGGAGGCGTTCGTGGATCGCCAGCGCCTCCAGCTGGAGTGCCAGGGCACGTTGGACGTTGCCGGCCTGAAGCTCGGCGCGCGCCAGCACGGTCAGCGACCTGGCCAAGACCGGGTGCGGCCGGTCGCCGTAGAGCCGCTGGCGCATGGCAAGGCCGCGCTCGTACACCTCTACCGCCTTGGCCAGTTGCTTTTGGCGTAGGTACAAGTCGCCCAGATTGACAAGGCTGCGTGCGATTTCAGGATGGTCGATATCGCCGTAGATCGCCTGCTCCATCTTCAGCGCGCGCAGTTGCAACACCCGTGCCTCGTCCAACTGCCCGGCCTTGGCGCGGGCCAGGCTGAGGTTGTTCAGGCTTGTCGCTAGCGCCGGGTGGTCGCGGTCCCCAAAGATCCGGATCCTCATCGCCAGGGCCTCTTCCTGGCGCAGGATCGCCTGTTCTCGTTCGCCCAGCAACCTGAGCGCTGAGCCCAGGTCTGAGAGGCTGCTCGCGATCGCCGGGTGATCGACCTCCCCCAGCAGCCGCCGCCGGATCGCCAGCGCCTCTTCGGCCCGTGCGCGTGCCTCTGCCGCTTTGCCCTCGCGCAATTTGACGAAACCCAAGGAGGAGAGATAGGCCGCAGTTGCCAGGTGTTCGCGGCCCGGGAACAAGGACCGCATCATCGCCACCGCCTGCTCATACTGACGGGTGGCACCCGGGTAGTCCCCGAGTTCGGCGTAGACCGCGCCCAATCCGGCCAGCGCAGACGCCAGTTGGGGATGGTCCGCGCCCTTTTGCACCCGGCGCAGCATGGCAATCGCCTGCTGGTACAGCTCGGTGGCTTGCGGCAGGTTGCCCCGCTGGAGATGAAGACCGGCGAGGTTGGCCCGATTGAGGGCGATGCCCAGGCTGTCGACCGGACCTTCGATCCGGTCGCGCATCGCCGAGGAGTCCACCTGCAGCTTCAAAGCACGGTCGAGGTCGCCCAGTGCCCGGTACGCGAGGGACAGGTTGTTCAGTGCCGACGCAAGCCCCGGGCATCGCTGCCCCTCAAGCGGCGCCGCTCGGCTTCCAGCACCTGTTGATGGCTCTCGATCGCCTCCCGATAGCGGCCCAAGGTCTGGTAGGCGTTGCCGAGGCTGGTGTTGCAGCGTTGCGTGGCGTTTGGCGTGCGCGAAGGCGAGGCGGGGTTCAGGCAGCGCTGCGCCAGGTTGACGGTGGCCTGTGCCTGGCCCGTCGCGTTGTAGGCCTCCATCAGGTTGATCACCGCGCGGTGGATTTTTCGCCCATCGCCGGACCTTTCGGCGGCGGCCATCGCCTCGTTGAAATAGGCCTCGACTTCAGCGTAGTTGCCGAACTCCTGGAGGTAGCTGTCGACGCTCAGATCGTTTTTGCGTTTTTCACCGCTGGCCAAATTGTCGGTCAGGTGCAACTCTGCCGCGCCAGGTGTCGACGGCTCAGCGTCGCCGGCTTCATCAAGCCGGCTGCGCACCCGCAGCTGCAGGCGCTGGTCGACCTCGACCTCGCCCTCGGTGACGTGGAACTCGATGGTTTGCTGCGCGGGCGAGATCTCGACGCTGTAGACCGTGCCCTTGACCGCCGCCGTGAAACGGTTGTACGACACGTTGTAGAAGTCGAGCGCCTGGCGGACCTGGAACTCGATCCTGCCTGCCAAGGGCCGGTGGGATTCACCGTGCTCGCTCACTGTACCGACCACAAAGCTGGCGCCAGGGAACAGCGTGACGGCGTTGTTGTTTTGACTTGCCAGCACGGCACTGGCACCCGAGGGCAAGCTGATCTCGGTGCCGGGTGGCAGCACCTGGCCAGTGGCCAGGCTCTGCGGCTGTGGCTTGGCCTGCCCGGGTGCGCGCAGCGACACGCCAACCAGAGCGCTCGTGGGCTGGCCTTGCAGCGTGAGCGACGTCACCCGCAGGCCAGTGGCTGCTGCGGCGCCTGCAAGGTCGGCGGCTTGCGCCCAAGCCGACCCGACCAGCAGCAGCGCAACGACGGCCTGCAGCGCGGCAGAGCCCAGCTCAAACTGCCAGGTCGCGGGCGAGGAGGCAAGGCGGGGTTGCATGAAAATTCTCCCTCCGTGTCGGGGTCCG
>JANYKR010000118.1 GCA_025358155.1 Betaproteobacteria bacterium | reverse complement strand
TGCCGGTGCGGGTGCTGGGCCAGTGCGGCGGCTACGACTCCGACATCCAGGCCGGCATGCTGTGGGCCGGCGGCTTGAGCAACAGCCCGGTTGCCAACCCGCATCCGGCCCAGGTCATCAACCTGAGCCTGGGCTCCGCGTCGGCTTGTGGCAGCTACCAGCCGGTGATTGACCAGTTGGTGGCCGCCGGCGTCACGGTGGTGGTGGCGGCAGGCAATGGCACCGGCCTGGCGGTCAGCGCGCCGGCCAACTGCAGTGGCGTGATTGCGGTGGCCGGCCTGCGCCATGCCGGCACCAAGGTGGGCTACTCCAACCTGGGCCCGCAGGTGGCCCTGGCGGCGCCGGCCGGCAACTGCATCAACGAGACCGGCCAGTGCCTGTACCCGCTGCTGACCACGGTCAACACCGGGCTCACCTCACCGGGCGCCAATACCTACAGCGACGGCAGCAAGCCCTCGCTCGGTACCAGTTTTGCAGCGCCGTTGGTGGCGGGCACGGCAGCGCTGATGCTCTCGGTGGACCCGGCGCTGACGCCAGCCAGGATCAAGGCAGCATTGCAGGCGACGGTGCGGCCGTTTCCGGTCACTGGCGCCCAGACCCCTGGCGCCACCGACTGCCAGGCACCCAGCGCCACGCCCCAGGTCGAGTGTTACTGCACCACCACCACCTGTGGCGCCGGCATGCTCGACGCCGGCGCGGCGGTGGCCCAGGTGTTCGCCGCGACCCTGGCGCCCAACGTGGTGATCGGCGCCTCCAACAGCGCACCGACGGTGGGCGACACGGTGCGGCTGGACGGCAAGGGCTCCACCGCCGCTGCCGGGCGCAGCATCACGGCCTACCTCTGGGCGATCAGCGGCGGCTCGGGCCAGGCCCGCTGGGCGGGTGCCGTCGACGGCAGCACGGCCAGCCTGCAGACGGTGGCGGCGGGCGATGTGCAGCTCAGCCTCACAGTGACGGACAGCGCCGGATTCAGTCGAACCGCCGTGACGACGATCAGCGTGGCCGCTGCGCCGGTGGTGGTCCCGCCGCCAAGCAGCGGTGGTGGCGGTGGTGGCGGTGGTGGTGGCGCGCTGGGCTGGGGCTGGATGCTGGGCCTGGCCAGCGCGATCTTGCTGCTGGCACGCCGCCGAGACGCCTGATCAGCGAGGCGCGCTGGTGGGCGGGCTGGCGGGCAGCACCGGCCCGGCCGCTGAGGCCGCCGACGCCCCTGGCACTGCACAAACCACAAACCCCGGCCCCGCAGGCAGGCGCAGCCCGGCCAGCCGGGTGCGGGTGGCCGGGTCGGCGGCGGGCACCCGCAGGGAGATCAGGCTTTGGGCCGGCCTCAGCATCACCACCCGGGCGGTGCGCACACCGTGCTTGAGCATGTCGGCCAGTGCAGCGTCGGCGGCGGGTTTGCTGTCGAAACGGCCCAGGCTCAGGCCGGGCAGCAAGCTGGGCGGCAAGTCAGGCGCGGCGCGCAAGGCCTCCGCGTCGAGCTTCAGGCGCTTGAGTTCGTCTTGCTTGCGTTGCAGCAGCTCGCGGTCGGGGTAGCGGCCCATGTAGACCATGAAGCTGCCACTGTCCTCGGTCTTGCGGGCCAGCCAGCTGCCGGCGGCCAGCCCGGCCTCGCGCAGGCTGCGCTCGACCGCCTCGGCGTCGGCGCTGGCAAACGGGCCAGCCTCCAGGCATCGGGCCGCCGCCGCCGCTTGTGACGCCGCCACCGCCTGCGCAGCTGCGCCCAGCGCAGCGCTGGCGGCCTCGGGCGACAGGATTTGCACCCGTTCAGGGTTCAGCTGGCGCTGCAGCCGGTCGGGCTCGCGCTGCGGCGGGTTGCCAGCGGCGCCGCCGGTCAGCCGATCAAACCAGCCCCACTGCGCCGCCAGCAGCAGGGCATTGGCCAGCACCAGCGCGAGCACCACCCGTCTCACGCCAGCACCACCCGTCTCAGCATGACGCAGGGCTCCGCGGTGCCGCCAAGGTCTGGGTTGAGCCCGCTGGCGTGTCGCCGCCCAATTCGGCCCGCAGGCTGACCTCGCCGCTGGCCACTGGCAGCCTGCGCTCGCCCGAGCCGTCAGCCACCCGCAGCCACAGCGTGCCGGTCTCGTCCACGCCGTCGGCCAGGCCCCCGGGCAGGTCGGGCAGGCTGGTGGTGACGCGCTGGCCCAGCAACAGATCACGCGCCGCAAAGCGCTGGCGCAGCGGCGCAAAGCCGTGCTGCTCAAACGCCGCGAGCGCACGCAGCAGCGGCGGCGCCACGACCGCCAACGCGGCAGGCGCGTCCAGGTCGGGGCGCAGCGTTTGCAGGCAGGCATAGCCCCAGCTCAGGCCGGGTGTGGCCTGAGGCAGCAGGTTCAGACCGATGCCGATCACGGCCACCCGCTGGCGGCCGCGCATCACGGTCTCGATCAGGATGCCGCCCAGCTTGCGGCCTATCGGCCAGGTCGGGTCGGCGGGGTCGCTTGTGTGGCCATTGACATCCCGCAGCAGCAGGTCGTTGGGCCATTTCAGCCCCAGCCGGGCCGGCTGGCCTGGGATGGCCGGGTCCAGCGCCTCGACCAAGGCCAGGCCGACCGCCAGCGACATCCCCGACCAATCGGCCGGGGCGAGCGGCAGCGCCAGCGAAAAAGTCAGCGACGCCCCCACGCTGGACTGCCAGGCCTTGCCCTGGCGGCCCCGGCCCTGGCTCTGGTGTTCGGCCACCAGCAAGCAGGGCGCCAGGTCGGCTGGGGTGGATGCCGGCGGCAAGGCACTGCCGGTGCGGCGTGCGCGCTCAAGCAACTCGGTATTGGTCGAGCCCACGCTGGCCACCACCTCCACCCGCAGGCCGGGCAACAGCGGTGCCAGCCGGGCTTGCAGGGCCCCGGCACCCCAGTTCAGGCTCGGCGTGCTGGGCATGGGCAGGGGCGGCGCAGCCCTCAAACCCGGGCCGGCGGCGCAGCCGTCGATTGAGGCGTCTTGGAAGTCTTGGACGTCTTGGACGTCTTGGGCGTTTCCGGTGTCTTGGGCGCGAGCATCGTGCCCCGGCAGGTCTTGGCGCCGCAGCGGCACTCAAAGCGCTTTTTGAGCGCTGCGGTGTGACGCTCGTCGATCACCAGGCCGTAGTCGAAGAACAGCTCCTCGCCCACCTTGATGTGGCGCAGCGCCTTGAGCCAGACCCGGCCGCTGTCGTCCTCGGCCTCGCAGTTGGGCGCGCACGAGTGGTTGATCCAGCGCGAGGCATTGCCGCCGACCAGGCCGTCGATCACCCGCTCGTCGTCGAGGTGAAAGTAGAAGGTGTGGTCGGGCTGGTCTGGGTCATGCGGATGGCGGCGCAAGGCCTCGGGCCAGCCGATCACCTCGCCGATGTACTCGATGAAGGCCTCGCCCCTGCGTATCGGCTGCACCGCAAACACGCCCTTGCCGTGCACGCCGCTCTTGCGCACCTGCAACCTGCGGCCCCGCACCGGCGTGCCTGGCGCGGGCTGTGCCGCAACGGCAGCGCCGGCTTGGGTAGCCCGGCTGAGCTCGATCTTGTGGTCGGCCTTGCGGCCGGTCTTGCGGACGGTGGCTTGCACGGTGGCTTTCATTGGGTACAGTGAAACCATGTGGGCGCGCGGGTACACCTGTGCAAGCGCGCGCGAGAAGAGCGGCGGATTGTAGGCACGGCCCGTGCCCACTGGCGCCCACCCAAAGGATTCGACCCGACCCATGAGCAAGACCCTGATCATTGCCGAGAAGCCCAGCGTGGCGCAAGACATCGTCCGCGCCCTGACCACCACTGCGGGCAAGTTCGAGAAGCACGAAGACCATTTCGAGAATGAGCGCTATGTCGTCAGCTCGGCGGTGGGCCACCTGGTGGAGATCACCGCGCCTGAGGAATACGACGTCAAACGCGGCAAGTGGAGCTTTGCCAACCTGCCGGTGGTGCCGCCGCACTTTGACCTCGCGCCGATCGACAAGGCCAAGAGCCGGCTCAATGCGCTGGTCAAGCTGGTCAAGCGAAAGGACGTGGGCGATTTGATCAACGCCTGTGACGCGGGCCGCGAGGGCGAGCTGATCTTCCGCTTGATCGTGCAGTACGCCGACAACCTTAAAACCAAACTCGACAAGCCGGTGCGCCGCCTCTGGCTGCAAAGCATGACACCGCAAGCGATCCGCGACGGCTTCGAGCACCTGCGCAGCGACAAGCAGATGCTGGGCCTGGCCGACGCCGCGCGCAGCCGCAGCGAGGCCGACTGGCTGGTCGGCATCAACGGCACGCGGGCGATGACCGCCTTCAACTCCCGCGACGGCGGCTTCTTCTTGACCACGGTGGGCCGGGTGCAGACGCCCACGCTGTCGATCATGGTCGAGCGCGAGGAGAAGATCCGCAAGCATGTCTCCCGGGACTACTGGGAGATCAAGGCTGGCTTTGCTGCGGCGGCGGGCGAGTACGAGGGCAAGTGGTTCGACCCCAGGTTCAAAAGGAGCGCCGCGGCCGCAGGGCCGGCAGACGCCCTGCCCGACCCGGACCGCCGCGCCGACCGGCTCTGGAACGAGCATGACGCCAACGCCATCCGCGACGCGGTGCTGGGCAAGACCGGCAGCGTCACCGAAGAAGCCAAGCCCAGCAGCTCGGCCAGCCCGCTGCTCTACGACCTGACCACGCTGCAGCGCGAGGCCAACAGCCGCTTCGGCTTCTCGGCCAAGACCACGCTGGGCCTGGCCCAGGCGCTGTACGAAAAGCACAAGGTGCTGACCTACCCGCGGACCGATTCACGTGCGCTGCCCGAGGACTACGTAGACACCGTCAAGCAGACCTTCCAGATGATCGCCAGTGAAGACCTGCCCGGCCCGCTGCGCGAGCTGGCCCAGCATGCCCGCAAGGGCTTGAAGGACGGCTACATCAAGCCCACCAAACGGGTGTTTGACAACGCCAAGGTGTCGGACCACTTTGCGATCATCCCGACGCTGCAGGCGCCCAAGAGCCTGTCCGAGATCGAGGCCAAGCTCTACGACCTGGTGGTCAAGCGCTTCATCGCGGTGTTTTATCCGTCGGCCGAGTTTTTGGTCACCACCCGCATCACCCAGGTGGCGGGGCATCATTTCCAGACCAACGGCAAGGTGCTGGTCAACCCGGGCTGGCTGGCGGTCTACGGCAAGGAGGCGCAAGACGAAGACGCCAACCTGGTGCCGGTGCAGGCCAACGAGGCGGTGGTCAACGCGCAGGTTGCGGTCAATGCCCTCAAGACCAAGCCGCCGGCGCGCTACACCGAGGCCACCCTGCTCAGCGCGATGGAGGGCGCAGGCAAGCTGATCGACGACGACGAGTTGCGCGAGGCGATGGCTGAAAAAGGCCTGGGCACACCCGCCACCCGGGCCCAGGTGATTGAGGGCCTGATCGCCGAAAAGTACATCCTGCGCGAGGGCCGCGAGCTGTGCCCCACGGCCAAGGCCTTCCAGCTGATGACGCTGCTGCGCGGTCTGGCGATCGAGGACCTGACCAAGCCTGAGCTGACCGGCAACTGGGAGCACCAGCTGGCCGAGATGGAGCACGGGCGCCTCAGCCGCGAGGCCTTTATGCGGGACATCGCGGCGATGGCCGAGCGCATCGTCAGAAAGGCCAAGGAGTACGACCGCGACACCATCCCCGGCGACTACGCCACGCTGGCCGCGCCCTGCCCGAACTGCGGCGGCGTGGTCAAGGAGAACTACCGGCGCTTTACCTGCGTAGGGGCTGACTCGGGATCGACGGACGGCTGCGGCTTCTCGATGACCAAGATACCCGCCGGTCGCAGCTTTGAGCTGCGCGAGGTCGAGACCTTTTTGACCGAGCACAAGATCGGGCCGCTGGAGGGCTTTCGGTCCAAGGCGGGCTGGCCGTTCAGCGCCGAGTTGAAGCTGGTGCGCGACGACGAGATCAAGAACTGGAAGCTCGAATTCGACTTTGGCGACGATGCCAAGGGCACCGACGGCGAGGCGATCGCCATCGACTTCAGCGGCCAGCCGTCGTTTGGCGCCTGCCCCAAGTGCAAGGGCCATGTCTACGAGCACGGCAGCAACTACGCCTGCCAGCATGCCCTCAGCGCGCCGATCACCTGCGACTTCAAGACTGGCAAGATCATCCTGACCCAGCCGGTGTCGCATGAGCAGGTGACCAAGCTGCTGGCCATCGGCAAGACCGATCAACTGGAGGGTTTTGTTTCCAACCGCACCAAGCGCAAGTTCAAGGCGATGCTGGTGTGGGATGACAAGGAGGGCAAGGTGACCTTTGAGTTTGCGCCACGGGTGGCCAAGCCGGGCGCCAAGACCGCCGCAGGTGCGGTGGCTGGCGCCAGCGCGGTTGCGGCGCCGTATGTGCGCGCTGCAGTCCGCGCGCCGGCCAAGAAAGCGGCCGCCAAGAAAACCGTGGCCCGCAAGGCGCCGGCCAAGAAGGCTGCGGCGCGCAAGCGTGCTGTCTGAGCGCCGGACCTTGCCTGACGGGATCAGGGCCAGTGGCGTGGCCCACCGTGCCAGCGGGGCGTGAAGCCCGCCGCCCGGCGGGTCGCGTGGCGGGCCGTGGTGGTGCCACCAGACGCCGAGTGACGGCGGCCGGTTGCCGGTCAACCCGGTCCGCCAGACGCCGCATCAGGGTCGGCCCATGTCGCTGATCGTCCTCAACAAACTGCTGGCCATTTTTTGTACCGTTGCGCTGGGCTGGGTGGCCGGGCGACTGCGCTGGCTGGGTGAGCCGGCCGGCGGCATCGATCCGGCGCGGCTGCTGGGCAATGCGGCGTTCTACATCTTTGTGCCGGCGCTGCTGTTCCGCACCACCGCGCGGCTGGACATGGCCGGCCTGCCCTGGGCCACCGTGGTGGCCTTTTTTGTGCCGGTGGTGGGCATGCTGCTCGCGGTGTACGGCACGGCGCGCTGGCGCCGCCGCGGGGCGGTGGCCGCTGACCTGGACGCGGGTGAGCGCGCCGCCGCTGCGCCGGCGGTGCAGGCCATCACCGTGGTGTTTGGCAACTCGGTGCAGGTCGGCATCCCGATGGCTGCGGCGCTGTTTGGCGAGGCGGGCCTGGGCATCCACATCGCACTCGTCAGCCTGCATGCGCTGGTGTTGCTGACGGTCCTGACCGTGCTGGTCGAGCTGGACTTGGCCCGCGCCCGGGCCCAGCACGGGGCCACCGCTGGCTTGCTGCGCACGCTGCGCCAGACCGTGCGCAACACCCTGATCCACCCGGTCGTGCTGCCGGTGCTGGCCGGGCTGGTCTGGCAGGCCACCGGCTGGCCGCTGCCGGCGGTGCTGGACGAGACCCTGCAGCTGCTGGGCACGGCGGTGGCGCCGCTCTGCCTGGTGCTGATCGGCATCACGCTGGCCTACACGGCCGGCAAGACGGTGGCGGTTGCGGCACGGGCTGCGCTGGGCTTGTCCCTGCTCAAGCTGCTGGGGCTGCCGGCGCTGGTGCTGGCGGCGGCGCACTGGGGTTTTGGGCTGAGCGGCCTGCCGCTGCAGGTGGTGGTGCTGATGGCCGCACTGCCCTGCGGCAGCAATGCGCTGATCTTTGCGCAGCGCTACCGGTCGCAAGAGGCCGAAACCACCACCGCGATCGTGTTGTCCACGCTGGGTTTTGTGTTCACCGCGCCGTTGTGGCTGGCGCTGCTGGTCTGGCTGGGTTGAGCGCCTGAGCGCACTGCTCTGCGCGGCCGCTGGTCAGCGGTGCGCGGGGCCGGCCCGAACCGCCTCAGCCGCCCGGGTAGGCTTCACGCGGATCGTCGCCGATGGCGCTGCGCAGCACCGCCCTGTCGGGCCCGAAGGTCACCGAAAACACCTTGCGCGCCTGGCCGTCCCGGAAGCGCCAGTCCCAGATCTCCTCGTCAGGCTTGAGCGCATACTGGTGTGTCTTGGCCGGCGGGCCCAACAACGCCCGCACCTCGGTTTGCGACTGGCCCGGCTGCACCCGGGCAAAGTTGGCGGGTGTGAGCAACTGGCGCAGTGAGCTCATCTTGCCGTCGGCACCGATAGTGATCAGGTAATTGGTGTCGCCTTCGGGCTGGCGCGGGTAGGCCATCAGCTTCGAGCCGTCGGCCTTTTCGGTGACCGTGGCCGGGTCGCCGAACTGCTTGCGCACGTCAGCCTCGGTCGACAGCCCCTCTTCGAGTTTCTCGATGCGTTGCGGATCACAGGCGGCCAGCCCGGTGGCCAGCAGCAGAGTGGACAGCAGCAGGGGCGGCAGGCGCACGGCAGGTTCCTTGAAGCGGCAGGGCCTTGATTTTGCCTGTGCAGCGTGCCGGTGCGCGCGACAGTGCCGCGTCGATCTGGGAAAATCCGACCAATGACCCCCACTGACATCCCTGCGTACATGGCCCATGTGGGCATTGCGGCCCGTGCCGCAGCCCGTGGGATGGCTGCTGCGCCCACTGCCGCCAAAAACCAGGCCTTGCGGGCACTGGCCCGCCGCCTGCGCGCTGCAGCAGAGCCGCTGGCGCTGGCCAACGCCCAAGATCTCGACGCCGCCCGCGCCGCCGGCCTGGCCTCGCCGCTGCTGGACCGACTCAAGCTCAGCCCGGCAGTGATCCACACCGTGGCCGAGGGCTGCGAGCAACTGGCGGCCATGCCCGACCCGGTGGGCGAGATCACGGGCGTCAAGCGCCAGCCCTCGGGCATCAGCGTGGGCCAGATGCGGGTGCCGCTGGGCGTGTTCGGCATGATTTACGAGAGCCGACCCAACGTCACCATCGAGGCGGCGTCGCTGGCGATCAAGAGCGGCAACGCCGCCATCCTGCGTGGCGGGTCCGAGGCGCTGCACAGCAACCTGGCCTTGTGGGCGCTGGTGCAGGCCGCGCTGGTCGAGGCCGGCTTGCCGGCCGACGCGGTGCAACTGGTGCAGACCACCGACCGCGCGGCTGTGGGCCAATTGATCACCATGCCACAGTACGTGGACGTGATCATCCCCAGGGGCGGCAAGGGCCTGATCGAGCGCGTCAGCGCCGAGGCCAAGGTGCCGGTGATCAAGCACCTGGACGGCAACTGCCATGTCTACATCGATGCCGAGGTCGACCTGGTGCAGGCGCTGGCCGTCACCGACAACGCCAAAACCCAAAAGTACAGTCCTTGCAACGCGGCAGAGTCGCTGTTGGTGCATCTGCGCCAGGCCGAGAGTTTTTTGCCCCGTATCGGCGCCGTGTTTGCCGCCAAGGGCGTGCAGATGCGCTGCGATGCGGCGGCGCTGGCGATCCTGACCGCTGCACTGCCCGACAACGCAGGCGCCGATCTGGTACCGGCCACCGAGGCCGACTGGTCCGAGGAGTACCTGGCGCCGATCATCAGCATCAAGCTCGTTGCCAGCCTGGACGAGGCGATCGGCCACATCAACCGCTACAGCTCGCACCACACCGACGCGATCCTGACAACGAACCACCCCAACGCGATGCGCTTCTTGCGCGAGGTCGATTCGGCCAGCGTGATGGTCAACGCCAGCACCCGTTTTGCCGATGGCTTCGAGTACGGCCTGGGCGCCGAGATCGGCATCTCGACCGACAAGTTTCACGCCCGTGGCCCGGTCGGGCTGGAGGGGTTGACGTCCTTGAAATGGGTGGTGCTGGGCCAGGGCGAGGTCAGGACTTGACGCCTGCTGCCCGCCAGCCCCAGGATGCCCGGACAGCCTTGGTGCTGTT
>JANYKR010000217.1 GCA_025358155.1 Betaproteobacteria bacterium | reverse complement strand
CTGGTGCTGATGCTGATCTTCCGGCCCAAGGGTCTGCTGGGCACACGGGAGGGATGAGGTGAGCTTGCCTACTTTGAGTTTGCGGCCGCGCTTCCCGCTGGGGGCCTGGTTGGTCTGGGGTGGCTTTGCGGCGGTGCTGGCCATTGCGCCGGTGCTGTGGACCAGCAGCTTTGCCCAGACCATGCTGTCGCAGGTCGGCATCGCCATCATCGCCTGCCTGGCCTACAACATCTTGCTGGGCCAGGGCGGCATGCTCAGCTTCGGTCATGCGGTCTACAGCGGGCTGGGCTCGTTCCTGGCGATCCACACCCTCAACATGGTCAGTGCGGGCAGCTTGAATCTGCCGGTCAGCCTGATCCCGCTGGTGGGCGGCTTGTCTGGCCTGTTTTTTGCCGCGGTGCTGGGCTGGGTAACGACCAAGAAGAGCGGCACCACCTTCGCGATGATCACGATGGGCGTGGGTGAGCTGGTCTGGTCGATGTCGCTGATGATCCCCGAGTTTTTTGGTGGCGAGGGCGGCATCTCGGGCAACCGGGTGCTGGGCAAGGCGGTAGCCGGCATCAGCTTCGGCCCGCAGATCCAGGTCTACTACCTGATTGCCGTCTACTGTTTCATCAGCACCGCGCTGATGTACGCGATGACGCTCACCCCGTTGGGCCGCATGCTCAACGCCGTGCGCGACAACCCCGAGCGGGTCGAGTTCATCGGCTACAACACCCAGAAGGTGCGTTACCTGGCCTTCGTGATCTCGGGCTTTTTTGCCGGCATCGCGGGTGGGCTGGGGGCGCTGAACTTCGAGATCGTCACCGCCGAGGTGGTGGGCGCGGCACGCTCTGGCGCCTACTTGCTGTTTGTGTTTTTGGGCGGCGCCACCTTCTTCTTTGGCCCTATCTTGGGCGCGGTGCTGATGGTGATTGCGCTGGTGCTGTTGTCAGAGCTGACCAAGGCCTGGTTGCTGTACCTGGGACTGGTCTTTTTGCTGATGGTGATGTATGCGCCTGGCGGGCTGGCCAGCCTGATCATGATGAACCTGCGGCTGGCAGTGTTTGGCAAGCTGCGGCGGGTGCTGCCGGGCTATGCCGTGCTGGGCGTGGCGGCGCTGATCGCGCTGACCGGCGCGTCGGCAATGATCGAAATGCTCTACCACCTGCAGCTCAATGCCGCGCTGGGGCCGAAGATGGGCTTCCTGGGTGTGACCTTGGACGCCCAGGCGGCGCCGAGTTGGATCGCTGCCGCGCTGTTGTTGGTGGCAGGCGCTGCTTTGTTCGAATGGCGGCGCCGCAGCTTTGGCCGGGTCTGGGGCGCGATTGCTGAAGAAATCGAGCGCGAGACCAAGCGCCGGGAGGCCTTGTGATGAGCGCGGTTCAAGCAAAGCCGGGCCAGCCCGAGTTCGCCGTCGAGTTGCTCGATGTGCACAAGCAGTTTGGCAAGACCCAGATCATCCGCGGTGCGCAGTTGCAGGTGCGCCCGGGCGAGCGGGTGGCCATCATCGGCCCCAACGGCGCGGGCAAGAGCACGCTGTTCAACCTGATTTCTGGTCGGTTCGGGCTGACCAGCGGGCGGATCATGCTCAACGGCCAGCGCATCGACGGCCTGACGCCCTTCGAGATCAACCGGCGCGGGCTGTCGCGCAGCTTCCAGGTCAGCAACCTGTTCACCCGGCTGTCGGTATTCGAGAACATCCGCTGTGCGGTGCTGTGGTCCATGGGCTACCAGTATTCGTTCTGGAAGTTCTTGAGCAAACTGCACGATGCCAACGAGCGTGCCGAGCAGGTGCTGAAGATGCTCAAGTTGGAGCGCCGCCGCGACCATCTGGCGATGAACCTGACCTATGCCGAACAACGAGCCCTCGAGATCGGCATCACGATTGCCGGCGGCTCGGACGTGATCCTGCTCGACGAGCCCACCGCCGGCATGAGCAAGAGCGAGACCACCCGATTCATCCAGCTGATCCGCGAGGTAACCGCCGGCAAGACCCTGCTGACGGTAGAGCACGACATGGGCGTGGTGTTTGGCTTGGCCGACAAGATCGCGGTGCTGGTCTACGGCGAGGTCATCGCGTTTGACTTGCCGGAGGCGGTGCGCGCCAACCCGCGGGTGCAGGAGGCCTACCTGGGATCGGTTCTGGCCGATCAACAGGCGGCTGAGCAGCAGGCGGCCGATCAACAGGCGGCCGAGCGGGCAGCGGGGCACTGACATGCTGAAACTTCAAGATGTGAACGCCTTCTACGGCAAGAGCCATGTGCTGCATGGTGTGAGCTTTGGCGTGGGTGCCGGCGAGATCGTCAGCCTGCTGGGCCGCAACGGCTCGGGCCGGTCCACCACCGTCAAGGCCATCATGGGCCTGGTGCATGGCGCGGGCAGCATCAGCTGGCGTGACCAGCCGATCCTGGGCAAAAAGGCGTTCGAGATTGCCCACCTCGGCATCGGCTACGTGCCCGAGAACCGCGACATCTTCCCCAAGCTCACGGTGCACCAGAACCTGATGCTGGGCGAGAAGCGTGGCAAGCTCAAACCGCGCTGGAGCTTTGATGACATGTACGGCATGTTCCCGCGCCTCAAGGAGCGACAGCACACCGAGGCGGGTGTGCTGTCCGGCGGCGAGCAGCAGATGCTGACCTTGTGCCGCACGCTGATGGGCGACCCCGATCTCATCATGATCGACGAGCCGACCGAAGGCCTGGCGCCCAAGATCGTCGAATTGGTGGCCGAGTACCTGCGCGAGCTCAAGCGGCGCGGGGTGTCGGTGCTGCTGGTCGAGCAAAAGCTCACCATCGCGCTGCAGGTGTCCGAGCGCTGCCTGGTGATGGGCCATGGCCAGATCGTGTTCGAGGGCACGCCAGCAGATTTGAAAGCGGCCAGCGAAGTTCGAAAGGAATGGCTGGAGGTCTGATGAAGCCAGTGTTAACCCTCGCCTCCTGGCACCCGAGCCGGCCTTGTCGCTGCAGAGACAGGCCCCGGCGTTTTTTGATTCCTAGAATCGAACGACCGTGCTATTTTCTGATTTCCCCGCGTTGAAAGGTCCACCATGAGCACCAGCTACCAGGTCACCGACGGCATTGCCGTCATCACGATGAACAACCCGCCGGTCAACGGCCTGGGTTACGAGACCCGGCGCGGCATTGCCGACGGTTTTGCCAAGGCGCAGGCCGACGCGGCGGTCAGCGCCATCGTGCTGACCGGCGGCGGCAAGGCGTTTTCGGGCGGTGCCGACATCCGCGAGTTCGACTCGCCCAAGTCGATGGCCGAGCCCAACCTGCTCACCCTGATCAAGCTGGCTGAAGCCTCAACCAAACCCATCGTCGCGGCGATCCACACCGTCTGCATGGGCGGTGGGCTGGAGCTGTCGCTGGGTTGCCAGTACCGGGTGGTTTCGCCGGGCGCGGCGATTGCGCTGCCCGAGGTCAAGATCGGCCTGATCCCGGGTGCTGGTGGCACGCAGCGGCTGCCGAGGGTGCTGGGCGTCGAGACCGCGATGAACATGATCGTCACCGGCGAACCGGTCAAGAGCGAGTTGCTGGCTTCGCTGCCGGGTCAAAAGCTGTTTGACGAAGTCATCACCGGCGAGTTGATCCCCGGCGCGATTGCGTTTGCCAAGTCGGTTGCCGACAAGCGCCCGCTGCCCACCGTGCGTGATCTGAAAGTCAACCACCCCAACCCCGACGCCTACGTGCAGTTTGTGCGCAACATGGTCAAGGGCATGAGCAAAAACTTCCCGGCGCCGCTGGGCTGTGTCGATGCCGTGGCGGCGTCGCTGAAAGCCCGCAACCTCGACGATGGCCTGGCCGAGGAGCTGCGCATCTTCAAGGGCCTGATGCTCACACCCGAGGCCAAGGCGCTGCGCCATGCGTTTTTTGGCGAGCGTGCTGCCAGCAAGATCCCGGACGTGCCCGAGGGCACACCGCTGCGCAACATCGCCAAGGTCGGCGTGATCGGTGCCGGCACCATGGGCGGCGGCATCACGATGAACTTCTTGAACGCCGGCCTGCCAGTGACGATGCTGGAGATGAAGCCCGACGCGCTGGAGCGCGGCGTGGCCACCATCCGCAAGAACTACGAGGCGCAGGTCAAGAAGGGCAAGCTCAAGCAGGACAAGTACGAGCAGCGCATGGCGCTGTTGTCCACCACGCTGGCCTATGACGACCTCAAAGACGCTGACCTGATCATCGAGGCGGTGTTCGAGGAGCTCGGCGTCAAGGAGGCGGTGTTCAAGCAGCTCGACGCCGTGGCCAAGCCCGGCGCGATACTGGCGTCCAACACCTCGACGCTAGATGTCGACAAGATCGCCAACTTCACGCAGCGACCGCAGGACGTGGTGGGCATGCACTTTTTCAGCCCCGCCAACGTGATGCGGCTGCTGGAGGTGGTGCGTGGCAAAGCCACCGCCAAGGACGTGCTGGCCACCGTGATGGTGATCGCCAAGAAAATCAAGAAGACGGCGGTGGTCTCGGGCGTGTGCGACGGCTTCATCGGCAACCGCATGATCGAGCAGTACAGCCGCCAGGCCGGGTTTTTGCTGGACGAGGGCTGCACCCCGGCCCAGGTCGACAAAGCGGTCGAGAAGTTCGGCTTCGCGATGGGCCCGTTCCGCATGGGTGACCTCGCCGGCAACGACATCGGCTGGGCTATCCGCAAGCGCCGCGCGGTCGAGATCGCCAATCTCAAGTACAGCAAGACCGCCGACCTGCTTTGCGAGATGGGCCGCTACGGCCAGAAGACCGGCGCCGGCTGGTACGACTACCTGCCGGGCAAGCGCGATGCGATCCCCAGCAAGCTGGTCGAGCAGATGGTGGTCGATCACCGCAAGGAACTGGGCATCACTGCCCGCAAGATCGGTGACGAAGAGATCGTGCAGCGCCTGGTGTTCAGCCTGGTCAACGAGGCCGCGCACATCCTGGAAGAAGGCATTGCCAACAAGGCCAGCGACATCGACATGGTCTACCTGACCGGCTACGGTTTTCCGCTGTTCCGGGGTGGCCCGCTGTGCTATGCCGACACGTTTGGCCTCTACAACGTGGTCACCGCGATGAATCGTTTTGCGGCCAACCCGTTGGACGACGGCGCATTCTGGCAACCAGCGCCGATGCTGGCCCGGCTGGTGGCCGAAGGCAAGAGCTTCACCTGACCCCAGGCACCCGCAACGTCCCGATCCAAGGAGCCCCAATGACCGCACCCGCGACCTTTGCCCGCATGGAAGAAAGCACCGCCGCCGACTGGCAGGCCATTGGCGCCGAAGCGATGCTGGCAGCACGCGGCTTGCCCGACAGGGTGCTGGCCCACCTCAAGCTGCTCGACGGCGACCAGGGCGGGTTCCCGATCGACCGCTACCAGCACTCGCTGCAGACGGCGACCCGGGCGCTGAAGGACGGTCGCGACGAGGAGTACGTGGTCTGCGCGCTGCTGCACGACATCGGCGACACGCTGGGCTCGTACAACCACTTCGACATCGCCGCGGCCATCCTCAAGCCCTTTGTCAGTGACGCCAACCTGTGGATGGTGCAGCACCACGGCATTTTCCAGGGGTACTACTTCTTTCACCACATCGGGCTGGACCGCAACCTGCGTGAGCAGTTCCGCGGCAACCCGCACTTTGACCGCACCGAAGAGTTCTGTGCGCTCTACGACAACCCGGCCTTCGACCCGCGGGCCGAGACCTTGCCGATTGCCGATTTCGAGCCGATGCTGCGCCGTGTTTTTGGCAGTGTGAAAAACAGTGTCTACAAGTCTTCGACCGCAGTAGCCGCAGTAACCGCAGCGGCCTGAGCCC
The DNA here is from genome assembly GCA_025358155.1 of Betaproteobacteria bacterium. Lineage (GTDB taxonomy): Bacteria > Pseudomonadota > Gammaproteobacteria > Burkholderiales > Burkholderiaceae_C > Pseudaquabacterium. Next base: position 40,170 of record JANYKR010000217.1, on the reverse strand, counting down.
GTTTTGTGCCTTTCCCCCTACGCTTGACCCCCAGGAGCCTCCCATGACCGATGCCGTCATCGTTTCCACCGCCCGGACCCCGCTTGCCAAGAGCTGGAAGGGCGCCTTCAACATGACCCACGGCGCCACGCTGGGCGGCCATGCCATCGCCCACGCAGTGCAGCGCGCCGGCATCGACCCCGGCGCGGTCGACGACGTGCTGATGGGCTGCGCCAACCCTGAGGGCGCGACCGGCATGAACATCGCGCGCCAGGCGCTGCTGCGCGCCGGCCTGCCCATCACCACCAGCGGCGTCACGATCAACCGGTTTTGCTCCAGCGGCCTGCAGACCATCGCGATGGCCTCGCAGCGCATCATCGCCGGCGAGGCCGACGTGATGGTGGCGGGCGGCGTCGAGAGCATCTCGTGCGTGCAGCAGGAGATGAACCTGCACATGCTGCAAGACAGCTGGCTGAAACAAAACAAGCCGGCTGTGTACATGAGCATGCTGGAGACCGCCGAGAACGTGGCCAAGCGCTACAACGTGTCGCGCGAGCGCATGGACCAGTACGGCGCCGCCAGCCAGCAAAAAGCCTGTGCCGCTCAAGAGGCCGGCCTGTTCAAGGACGAGATCGCAGCGATCACCGTGACCGCCGGCGTTGCCGATGCGGTGATGGGACTTCGCAGCAAAGAGGTCACCGTGAGCGCCGACGAGGGCCTGCGCCCCGGCACCACCTATGACGCGGTCAAGGGCATCCGCTCGGCCATGCCCGGCGGTGTGGTCACCGGCGGCAATGCCAGCCAGTTCAGCGACGGCGCCGGCGCCTGTGTCATCGTCAGCGACAGCTATGCCCAGCAAAAAGGCTTGAAGCCGCTGGGCCGTTTTCTGGGCTTTGCGGTGGCGGGTTGCGAGCCTGACGAGATGGGCATCGGCCCGGTGTTTGCCGTGCCCAAGGTGCTGGCCCGGCTCGGCCTGAAGATGGACGACATCGACCTGTGGGAGCTGAACGAGGCTTTCGCGGTGCAGGTGCTGTACTGCGCTGACCGGCTGGGTATCCCGATGGACAGGCTCAACGTCAATGGCGGCGCGATCGCGGTCGGCCACCCGTACGGCGTGTCGGGCCAACGACTGACCGGCCATGCGCTGATCGAGGGCAAACGCCGGGGTGCCAAGCGGGTTTGCGTGACGATGTGCATCGGCGGCGGCATGGGCGCGGCGGGCATTTTCGAGGTGCTCTGACCGGGCAGCCCTACGATGAGCTTCTTGCGCACGCCTGATTCATGCTTTGCCGGCCTGCCGGGCTGGCCGTACGCCGCGCAGTACACCCAACCATTGGGTGCGGCCGGACCGCGCATGGCCTACATCGACGAGGGGCCACGCGATGCCGCAGTCACAGCGCTCTGCCTGCACGGCAACCCGAGCTGGGGCTATCTGTACCGGCAGATGATCCCGGTGTTCACCGCTGCCGGACTCCGGGTGGTCGCGCCGGACCTGATCGGTTTTGGCCAGTCCGACAAGCCGGCCGATGAGTCCTGGCACGGGTTTGAGCTGCACCGCCAGAGCCTGTTGAACTTTGTCGAGTTGCTGGATTCGCAGCGGGTGATGCTGGTCTGCCAGGACTGGGGCGGCATTTTCGGGCTGACTTTGCCAATGGCCGCGCCGGCGCGCTACACCCGGCTGCTGGTGATGAACACCACGCTGGCCACCGGCACCCTGACAGACGGCTTCCGCCAGTGGCGCGACTACAGCAACAGCCAGCCCGACCTGGCCGTGGGCAAACTGCTGCGGCGGGGTCGGCCCGACATGAACGGCGCCGAGGCTGCTGCTTACGACGCGCCATTCCCCGATGCGTCTTACAAAGCAGCCTTGCGGGCCTTTCCGAACCTGGTTCCCGACGGCGGCGACGCGCCCGGTGCGGCCCTCAGCCGCGAGGCGGCAGACTTTTGGCAGCAGCGCTGGACCGGCGACAGCTTCATGGCCATCGGCGAGCAAGACCCGGTGCTGGCCGGCGCACCCATGCAGGCCTTGCAGCAGACGATCCGTGGCTGCCCGCCGCCCTGGCGGGTGCCTGAGGGCGGGCACTTTCTGCCCGAATGGGGTGCACCGGTTGCCCGCGCAGCGCTGCAGCACTTTGGCCTGGCGCCACCGTGAGCGGGCTGCTGCAAGGCTGCAACGGTGCTTGAGATTCACTTCGGTCCAACAACCGCACTGGCCCGAATGTCCAGCCGAAGGTCCGCCCGAAGCTCATTCCAAAATTTCGGCCAAGCCCTGAGCCGCCCAGTGCGCCACCCTGCAGGCAGCCTGCAGCGCGGCCTGATGAAAAGAGCCTTGCCCCATGCGCACCACCGTTGACTTTCTGCTGCACGACTGGCTGCACGTCAGCACGCTCTGTTCGAGGCGCCGCTTTGCCGAGCATTCCAGGGACACATTCAATCAGGTGCTCGACACCTGCGAAAAGATCGCCCGCGACAAGTTTGCGCCGTTCAACCGGCTGGTCGATACCGAGGAGCCCCGCTTCGACGGCGAAAAGGTGATCCTGCCGCAGGCCACGCAAGACGCCTGGGACGCCTACGCCGCCTCGGGCATGCTGTCGGCAGCACAAGATTTCGAGATCGGCGGCATGCAGTTGCCCTACACGCTGGAGTCGGCCGCCAACGCTTTTTTTGCCAAGGCCTCGGTCAGCATCAACGGCAGCCTGCTGACCGTGGGCAATGCCAACTTGCTGATGGCGCATGGCAGCGAGACCCAGAAGCAGGTGTTTGCGCTCAACGAGTTCTCGGGCCGCTGGTCGGGCACGATGTGCCTGTCCGAGCCACAGGCCGGCTCCAGCCTGTCGGACGTGGCGACCCGCGCTGTGCCTGACGGCGGAGGCTACGAGTCCGACCCGCTGGGTAAGCGCTTCCGTCTCAAGGGCAACAAGATGTGGATCTCGGCTGGCGAGCATGAGCTGACCGAGAACATCATCCACCTGGTGCTGGCCAAGATTCCCGGGCCGGACGGCAAGCCGGTGGCGGGCGTCAAGGGTATTTCGCTGTTCATCGTGCCCAAGAAGATGGTGGACGCTGCAGGACAGCTCACCGGCGAGCGCAACGACGTGGCGCTGGCCGGGCTCAACCACAAGCTGGGTTGGCGCGGCACCACCAACACGCTGCTCAACTTTGGCGAGGGCAAATTCCGGCCCGGCGCAGCACCAGGCGCCGTGGGCTACCTCGTCGGCCAGCCGGGCCAGGGCTTGCGTGCGATGTTCCACATGATGAACGAGGCCCGCATCGGCGTGGGCATGGCCGCGACCATGCTGGGCATGGCGGGTTACGAGGCCTCGCTGGCCTATGCCCGTCAGCGGCCGCAGGGCAGGCCGGTGACGGCGGGCGGCAAGGACGCCGCTGCACCCCAGGTGGCCATCATCGAACATGCCGACATCAAACGCATGCTGCTGGCGCAAAAAGCCTATGCCGAAGGCGCGCTGGCGCTGGCGCTGTACTGCGCCCGGCTGGTCGATGAGCAGCACACCGGCGAGCCGGTCGCGGCCAAAGAGGCGGCGCTGCTGCTGGAAGTGCTGACGCCGATTGCCAAGAGCTGGCCCAGCGAGTGGTGCCTGGAGGCCAACAGCCTGGCGATCCAGGTGCATGGCGGCTACGGCTACACCCGGGACTTTCCGGTCGAGCAGTACTGGCGCGACAACCGGCTCAACATGATCCACGAGGGCACCCACGGCATCCAGGGCCTGGACCTGCTGGGCCGCAAGGTGGTGATGGACGACGGCGCCGGCCTCAAGCTGCTGGTCAGCACCGCAGATCGCACGATCAGCCGCGCAGCAGCCGAGCCGGCGCTGGCCAGGCACGCCGCGGCATTGACCTCGGCGGTGGCATCGCTCTGCGCTGCCACCGCCCAGGCCTGGTCCACCGGCAAGCCGGAGGACGCACTGGCCAACGCCACACCCTACCTTCAGGGCTTTGGCCATGTGGTGCTGGCGTGGATATGGCTGGATGTGGCGACGGTGGCGTTGCAGGGCGCCAGCGGTGCGGCGGTTGCCGACCCGGGCTTTGTTGCCGGCAAGCTGCAGGCCTGCCATTATTTTTTCGACTACGAGTTGCCCAAGATCGACGCTTGGCTGGCCGTGGTGGCCAGCCGCAACCCGGTCTGTCGGGACATGCAGGACGCCTGGTTCTGATGTCGCGGCCTTGCTTTTCAACGCGCCCATGCGCATCCCCCAACCCTTCTTGAAAGGCGCTGCACCATGGGCACCCCCATTCAACAACTCCTCGACCTGAGCGGCCGCACCGCGCTGGTCACCGGCGGTTCACGCGGTCTGGGTTTGCAGATCGCCGAGGCCCTGGGTGAGGCCGGCGCCAAGCTGATGCTCACCTCACGAAAGGCCGCTGACCTGGAAGAAGCCATCGCCCACCTCAACCAGCGCGGCATCGACGCCCGCTGGATTGCGGCCGATGCAGCCAACCCGGATGAAGCGCGCCGCGTCTGCACCGAGACGCTGGAGCGCCTGGGCCCGGTCGACATCCTGGTCAACAACGCCGGTGCAGCCTGGGGCGCGCCGGCCGAAGACCATGCGCTGGCGGCCTGGGACAAGGTGATGAACCTCAATATCCGCAGCCTGTTTGTCTTCAGCCAGACGATTGCCAAGCTCAGCATGATCCCGCGCCGCCACGGCCGCATCATCAACATCGCCTCGATTGCCGGGCTGGCCGGCAACCCGGCGGGCATGGAGACCCTGGCCTACAACACCAGCAAGGGCGCGGTGGTCAACTTCACCCGGGCGCTGGCGGCCGAATGGGGTGAGCACGGCATCACCGTCAACGCGATCGCGCCGGGCTTCTTCCCGAGCAAGATGACCGCGCACACGCTGGCCGACGGCAATGACGCTCGCATGGCCGCTGCGGCACCGCTGCGCCGGCTGGGCGACGACGACGACTTGAAGGGCGCGGCCCTGCTGTTTGCGTCCGCCGCCGGCAAGCACATCACCGGGCAGATCCTGGCGGTGGACGGCGGCGTCAGCTGCGTCATTGGCCAATGACCGCCTGACACTCACCCGCCGGCCCGTACCCCAGCAGACCATGCCCCACAAAAAGCCACCCACCCTGCAGTTTCCGGTCAAAGTGCCGTTTGTCGAATCGCTGGGCATCGAGCTGCACGGTTTTGGCGACGGCCATGCCGATTTGCGCATCGACCTGGATGCGTCCCACCTCAACACCTGGGACGTGGCACACGGCGGCGTGGTCATGACCATGCTGGACGTGTCCATGGCGATGGCCGCGCGCAGTGCCAACCCGCACGGCACCGGCGTGGCCACGATCGAGATGAAAACCAGCTTCATGCGTCCGGCAGAGCACCAGTTACGCGCCGTGGCCAAGGTGCTGCACAAGACCACCACGATGGCGTTTTGTGAAGCCTCGCTGTTCGACGACGAGGGCAAGCTCTGCGCCAACGCCACCGGCACCTTCAAATACCTGCGTGCGCTGCCGGCGCGTGGCCGGGTGACGACCCAGACCGGCCCTGCGTCTGTCAAGACGCCTGCAGCGCCTGACTGACCTCAAGCCCATCCCACCTCAACCCCACAACCCTGAAAGCACCCCTCCCAATGAGCAACATCATCAACAAACAGATCCAGTTGGTCTCCCGCCCCGCCGGTGAGCCCAACGCCGACAACTTCAAACTCGTCGAGCTGAGTGTCCCCGAGCTGGACGACGGCCAAGTGCTGGTGCGCCATCACTACATGAGCCTGGACCCGTACATGCGCGGCCGCATGAACGACGGCAAGAGCTACGCCGTGCCGCAAGCGCTGGGCGAGGTGATGGGTGGCGGCACCGTGGGCGAAGTGGTGGCGTCACGCAATCCCAACTTTGCCGTGGGCGACACGGTGCTGGGCATGGGCGGCTGGCAGCAGTACCGGGTGGTCGATGCCAACCAGCGCGGCGTGCTGCAAAAGGTCGATACCCGCAAGATCCCCCTGCAGGCCTACCTTGGCGTGGTGGGCATGCCGGGTGTCACCGCCTGGCACGGTCTGGTGCGCATCATCAATCCCAAGGCCGGCGAGACGGTGGTGGTCTCGGCAGCCAGTGGCGCGGTGGGCAGCGCCGTGGGTCAGCTGGCCAAGGCGCGTGGCGCGCGGGCGGTGGGCATCGCCGGTGGTGCGGACAAATGCCGCTACGTGGTTGAAGAACTCGGCTTTGATGCCTGCATCGACTACAAGCAGCACCCCGACCTGAAATCGCTGTCACAGGCGCTCAAAGAAGCCTGCCCTGACGGCATCGACGGCCACTTCGAGAACGTCGGCGGCATGATCCTGGACGCGGTGATGTTGCGGGCCAACGCCTTCAGCCGGGTTGCGATGTGCGGCATGATCAGCGGCTACAACGGAGAGCCGATCCCGCTGGTCGCGCCCCAGCTGATCCTGGTCAACCGGATGAAGATCCAGGGCTTCATCGTCAGCGAGCACATGGCCGACTGGCCCGAAGCGCTGGCCGAGTTGGGCGCCGGGGTGGCGGCTGGCACGCTGAAGTACCGCGAGACGGTTGCGCAGGGCATCGAGGCCGCGCCCGAGGCGTTTTTCGGCCTGCTCAAAGGCAAGAACTTTGGCAAGCAACTGGTCAAGCTGATCTGACCTGAGCCTGGGATGCGGCGATGATCACCCTGACCTGGACCTGGCAGCGCTTTGCCGACCTGGGCGTGGACGGGGTCTACGACATGCTGGCCCTGCGCGCCAGGGTCTTCATCCTGGAGCAAGTGGCATATCTCGACCCGGACGGCGTAGACCGACACTGCTGGCACCTCAGCGGGCGGGATGCGGCAGGCGAGTTGCGCGCCTACCTCCGACTGGTCGACCCCGGCCTCAAGTATGCCGAGCCGTCGATCGGCCGGGTGGTGCTCGACCGGCCGCTGCGCGGCAGCGGTCTGGCCGACCAGTTGGTGGCCGCGGGCGTGGCGCAGACTGACGCCGTCTGGCCGGGTGCCGGCAACCGCATCAGCGCGCAGTCGCATTTGCAGCGCTTCTACGGCCGTCATGGCTTTGTCCCGGTCGGCGAGCACTACATCGAAGACACCATCTTGCACATCGAAATGTGGAGGTTGCCATGAGCACCGCTGTCACCCACGATGTCTTCAACCAGAGCACGCCGCTGGTCGACCAGAACCTGTTCACCGGCAACCGTGCGCTGCAGCACGCATTGCGTTTCAACCTGCCGGCTTTTGACGCAACACGATTTGCCGCACTCGGTGCCACCGCCGGCTCGGCCGCGATGCAGCGCCATGCCCGGCTGGCCAACACCTTCTCGCCCCAGCTGAAAAGCCATGACCGTTTTGGCCACCGCATCGACGAGGTCGAGTTCCACCCCAGCTACCACGCGCTGATGGCCGAAGCGATGCAGCAAGGCCTGCACGGCACGCCCTGGACACAGGCACCGGGTGCCCACATCGAGCGCGCTGCCGCCTTCATGCTGTTCACCGAGGCCGAGCCCAGCATCCTGTGTCCAATCTCGATGACCTATGCCGTCATGCCCGCACTGCGCGCCAACCCCGCCATCCATGCCGCCTGGGGGCCGGGCCTGGCCAGCCGGGTCTACGACGGTCGATTTCTGCCGTTTGACCAGAAACACGGCCTGACCATGGGCATGGGCATGACCGAGAAGCAAGGCGGCTCGGACGTGCGGGCCAACACCACGGTGGCGACGCCCGACGGCAGCGATGCCTGGGGCCAACGCTTCAAGCTGACCGGCCACAAATGGTTTATGTCGGCGCCGATGTGTGATGCCTTTCTGGTGCTGGCGCGCACGCCGGCCCAGTCAGCGGGCGGCCTGAGCTGCTTCTTTCTGCCGCGCTGGTTGCCAGAAGGGCCGGCGGGGCAGGGCGGGGCCGGCCTCAACGCGATTCGGGTGCAGCGGCTCAAACACAAGTTGGGCAACCAGGCCAACGCCAGCTCGGAGGTCGAGTTTCATGGCGCTGCGGCCTGGCTGGTGGGGCAAGAGGGCCGCGGCATCCCGCAGATCCTGGCGATGGGCGCGATCACCCGGCTCGACTGCGCGCTGGGCACTGCCGGGCTGATGCGCCAGGCGCTGTCGATTGCGCTGCAGCACACATCGCAGCGCCAAGCCTTCGGCAAGCGCCTGGTCGAGCAGCCGATGATGCAAAACGTGTTGGCCGACCTGGCGATCGAGAGCGAAGCCGCCACGGCCTTGGCGCTGCGCCTGGCCCGCGCCGTGGACGCCACCGAGCACGGCACCGACCTCAGCAGCCATGAGGCCTTGATCGGCCGGGTGCTGACGCCGATCGCCAAGTTCTGGGTCTGCAAGCGCGGCGCCGGATTTGCCCAGGAGGCGATGGAGTGCCTGGGCGGCAACGGTTACGTCGAAGAGCAAGGCGAGGGCGTGATGGCCCGCATCTACCGCGAAATGCCGCTCAACTCGATCTGGGAGGGCGCCGGCAACATCATGGCGCTGGACTTGAAGCGGGCGCTGCGCACCGGCGCGGTGGCCGACGCGCTGGCGCATGAGATGGCGCCAGTCAGGGGCGCTCACCCGGCACTGGACGCCGCTTTGACCCGGGTGCTGCACGGCCTGGACGGCGGCGCGGGCGAGCACGCCGACGAGGCGCAAGCCCGTCGCCTGGCCCGGGACACCGCGCTCGTGCTGCAGGCTGCGCTGCTGCGCCAGCACTCGACCGATGCGGTATTTCACGCCTTTTGCGCCAGCCGTCTGGCCGAGGCCAGCGATGTTTACGGCAGCTTGCCAGCGGGTCTGGACCTGGCCGGCATCGTCGCCCGCTCCCAGTTGCATTGACTCCACCCCAACGAGGAAAACCCATGTCCGACCTGATCCTGCACCACTACCCGATGTCGCCCTTTGCCGAGAAGGTGCGGCTGATCCTGGGCTTCAAGCAGTTGCCCTGGCGCTCGGTGCTGATCCCGCCGGTGATGCCCAAACCCGATGTGGTGGCGCTGACCGGCGGCTACCGCAAGACACCGGTGCTGCAGGTGGGCGCCGACATCTACTGCGACACCGCGCTGATCGCCCGGCTGCTGGAGGCCCGCCAGCCCGCGCCCAGCCTTTACCCGGCGAGCGCGCCGCTGGCGCCTTTGCTCGCGCAGTGGGCCGACACCCTTTTGTTCCCCGCTGTCGTCTGCTGGGCGTTGCAGCCGGCCGGCGCGCCCGCCATCCTGGGCGGCCTGCCGCCTGAGGTGTTGCAGGCCTTTCCGGCCGACCGTGCTGCCATGCGCGGCAACCTGCCGCGCCTCTCGCTGCCCGACGGCACGGTGCAGCTCAAGGCCCACCTCGGCGCCCTAAACGCCCAGTTGGCGCAAGGCGGGCCGTGGCTGTTCGGCGCTGAGCCCTGCATCGCCGATTTCTCCGTTGGCCACTGCCTGTGGTTTGTGCACCTTGCCCAGCCTGTGGCCTACCTGCTGGACGGCTACCCGGCGGTGCGCGCCTGGCTGGACCGGCTGCTGTCCACCGGCCACGCCGCCAGTGAGGCCCTGAGCAGCACCGACGCCGTCGCGGTCGCCGCCGCTGCGGCGGCAGTCAAGCGCTACGCCCCGGCGGCGGTGGCGGCAGACCTCGGCTTCGAGCCCGGCCAGGCCATCACCGTTGCCGCCACCGACTACGGCAGCGACCCGGTCGCCGGCAGCCTGGTCGGCTTGTCGGCCGACGAGGTGGTGGTACGACGCACCGACCCGCGGGCCGGCACGGTCCATGTTCACTTTCCCCGCTTCGGCTTCCAGATCAAGAAAGCACTTGCCGCATGAACCCGCAAAAGAGTTTCAAGGGCCAGACCGCCGTGCTCACCGGCGCAGCGTCGGGCTTTGGCCTGGAATGCGCCCGCATCGCCGCCCGCGAGGGCATGAACGTGGTGATGGTCGATGTGCAGGCCGACGCCCTCAACGCTGCCTGGGCCGAGGTCGAAGCGCTGGCCGCGCTGCACTACGGCCGGGTGATCGCCCGCGTCGTCGATGTGTCCAAGGCCGATCAGATGCAGGCTCTGGCCGATGCGGTTCAGCAGACCTTTGGCGCACCCAGCCTGGTGTTCAATAACGCCGGTGTCGGCAGCGGCGGCCTGGTCTGGGAGAACACCGTCAAAGACTGGGAATGGGTGCTGGGCGTGAATGTGTGGGGCGTGATCCACGGCGTGCGCCTGTTCACGCCGATGATGTTGGCCGCCGCCGCCGCCGACCCAGGCTTCGAGGGCCACATCGTCAACACCGCGTCGATGGCCGGCCTGCTGAGCCCTCCCAACATGGGCGTCTACAACGTCAGCAAGCATGCGGTCGTCACGCTCAGCGAGACGCTGCACCAGGACCTGGCGCTGGTCACCGAGCAGGTCCATGCCCATGTGCTGTGCCCGTTCTTTGTGCCGACCGGCATCAGCGCCAGCCAGCGCAACCGGCCGACCGGCCTGCTCGATGCCGACGCCCAACCCACCCGCAGCCAGCTGATCGGCAAGGCGATGAGCGAAAAGGCCGTGGGCAGCGGCAAGGTCAGCGCTGCCGATGTGGCGCTGAAGGTGTTTGCCGCGCTGCGCAGCCAGCAGTTCTACATCTTCAGCCACCCCAAGGCGCTGGCCTCGGTGCAGACCCGGATGGAAGACGTGGTGATGGGCCGCAACCCCACCGATCCGTTTGCCGACAAGCCCGAGGTAGGCGCGCAGCTGCGGGCGGCGCTGCGGGCGGTTTGAGCGCTACCCTGGCGGCGCGTGGGCGAGCATTGGCCGCAGCTTGCCGCATACGGCACACCGACAACTTCGCTGCGGGTTGATCCCAGGGGAAAGTCCTGTCGGGCTGCGGGCATGCGGCTCCTTAGAATCTTGGGGATCGACCTAGGAGTACCCGCAATGCCATCTCAACGCCGCAGCGCTGCCACCCCAGCCGCTGAAGCCACCGCCGAGGGCAACTTGCGGATCCTCAAGAAGTACCCCAACCGCCGCCTCTACGACACCCAGACCAGCAGCTACATCACGCTGGCCGACGTCAAGCAGATGGTGCTGGAGGGTGAGCACTTCGAGGTCCGCGACGCCAAGACCGCCGACGACCTGACCCGCAGCATCCTGCTGCAAATCATCCTGGAAGAAGAAACCGGCGGCATGCCGATGTTCACCACCACCATGCTGGCCCAGGTCATCCGCTACTACGGCCACACCCTGCAGGGCATGATGGGCAGCTACCTCGAGACCAACATGCAGGCCTTTGTGGACATGCAGGCCCGGCTGGCCGAGCAGAGCAAAGGGCTGCTCGAACCCAAGGCGCTGACGCCCGAGACCTGGTCGCAGTTTGTCAGCGGCCAGGCGCCGCTGATGCAGGGGCTGATGGGCAACTACCTGGAGCAGAGCAAGAGCCTGTTCGCCCAGATGCAGGAGCAGATGGCTGCGGGTGGGTTGTTTCCGGTGATACCGGGGATCACGCCGGTCAGGCCGGTCAAGCCGGTCACGCCTGGCACGCCAGTCACGCCCAAACGCTGACAGCCAGGGCATCGCCGACAATCGGCGCATGCAAGACACCGCCTCCCCCGTTGCCTCGGCCACCGCCGCCGGCGCTCGCCCGCCTCACGTCGCGTTTGTCAGCCTGGGCTGCCCCAAGGCGCTGACCGACTCCGAGCTGATCCTGACCCAACTCAGCGCCGAGGGCTACCAGACCAGCAAGAGCTTCATCGGCGCTGACCTGGTGATCGTCAACACCTGCGGCTTCATCGACGATGCGGTGCGCGAGAGCCTCGACACCATCGGCGAGGCGCTGGCCGCCAATGGCAAGGTGATCGTCACCGGCTGCCTCGGCGCCAAAGGCGGCAAGGACACCGGCGTGGGCGGCGACAACCTGGTGCGCCAGATGCACCCCAGCGTGCTGGCCGTCACCGGCCCGCATGCCACCCAGGAGGTGATGGACGCGGTGCACTTGCATGTGCCCAAGCCGCACGATCCGTTTGTCGACCTGGTACCGGAGCAGCGCGCCCAGTTCCGCGGCGAGGCTGGCATCAAGCTCACGCCGCGCCACTACGCCTACCTCAAGATCAGCGAAGGCTGCAACCATCGCTGCACCTTCTGCATCATCCCCAGCATGCGCGGCGACCTGGTCTCGCGGCCGGTGGGCGATGTGCTGGGTGAGGCCAGGGCGCTGTTTGTCTCCGGCGTCAAGGAGTTGCTGATCGTCAGCCAGGACACCAGCGCCTACGGTGTGGACGTCAAGTACCGCACCGGGTTTTTCGACGGCCGGCCGGTCAAGACCCGCATGACCGAGCTGTGCGACGCACTGGCTGAACTGGCCAAGCCGTTTGGTGCCTGGGTGCGCTTGCACTATGTCTACCCCTACCCGCATGTGGATGAGTTGCTGCCGATGATGGCCGCAGGGCGGGTGCTGCCCTACCTGGACGTGCCGTTCCAGCATTCGCACCCCGAGGTGCTGCGCCGCATGAAGCGGCCCGCCAGCGGCGAGCGCAACCTCGACCGGTTGTTGAAGTGGCGCCAGGACTGCCCCGAGCTGGTGATCCGCTCGACCTTCATTGCCGGTTTCCCGGGCGAGACCGAGGCCCAGTTCCAGCACCTGCTCGACTTTGTGCGCGAGGCCCAGATCGACCGCGCCGGCTGTTTTGCCTACTCACCGGTGCAGGGCGCACTGGCCAATGAGCTCGACGGTGCGCTGCCCACCGAGCTGCGAGAGGAGCGTCGGGCCCGCTTCATGGCGGTGGCCGAAGCCGTCTCCACAGCGCGCCTGAAGCGCCGGGTCGGCGCCACCATGCAGGTGCTGATCGACCGCGCCCCGGCGCTGGGCCGCAAGGGCGGTGTCGGCCGCAGCTATGCCGACGCGCCCGAGATCGACGGCACGGTGCGGCTGCTGCCGCCCGAGAAAGCCAGCAAGACCTTGAAGGTGGGCGAGTTCACCCGCGCCCGCATCGTCGGCACCGAAGGCCACGACCTGGTCGGCCAGCCGATCTGAGCCCAACCAACACGAGGCAACGCCATGTCCGACCTGATCACCGGCCTGATCCACCACCCTTACCAGCCACCGGCTGGCTGGGACGCCGTTCCGCCCGGCGTATTCAAGGCCTCGACCGTGATCTTCCCCAGCGTGGCGGCGCTGCGGGGGCGTACCTACACCGCCAAGACCGGCTACACCTACGGCCTGCGCGGTACGCCCACCACCTACTTGCTGGAGGAGCGGCTCGCAGCGCTGGAGGGCGGCAAGTTCTGCATCCTGTCGCCCAGCGGGCTGGCGGCGATCATGAACGTCAACCTCGGGCTGCTCAAGCAGGGCGACGAGCTGCTGCTGCCGAGCAACGTCTACTTTCCGTCCAGCGATCTGGCGGCCAGCGTGTTGGCGGGTTGGGGTATCACGCACCAGTTCTACGACCCGATGAACCCGGCCGATCTGGCCGCCCGCATCAACGAGCGCACCCGGCTGGTCTGGGTCGAGGCACCGGGCTCGGTGACGATGGAGTTTCCGGACCTGCCGGCCCTGGTGGTCGCTGCCCGCGCCAAGGGCGTGCTGGTGGCGTTGGACAACACCTGGGGCGCCGGGCTGGCCTTTCGGGCCTTCGATCTGGGTGTGGACATCGTGATGCAGGCGCTGACCAAGTACCCCTCTGGCGGCGCCGATGTGCTGATGGGCTCGGTCGTGACCCGCGACGAGGCGCTGCACCTGAAGCTGCTCAAGGTCCATGGCCAGCTCGGCCTGGGCGTGGCCGCCAACGATGCCGAGTTCATCCTGCGCAACCTGCCGACGATGGCGTTGCGCTACCACGCCCACGACGCAGCAGCACGCGCCCTGGCCACCTGGCTGGGTCAGCAGCCCGCCGTGACCCAGGTGCTGCACCCGGCGCTGCCCGGCGCACCCGGCCATGCGCACTGGGCAGCCAGTTGCACGGCTGCCGCTGGCCTGTTTTCGGTGATGCTGGACGAGCGGCTCAGCGCTGCCCAGGTCGATGCCTTCGTCGACGCACTGCGGCTGTTCAAGATCGGCTACTCCTGGGGCGGCCCGGTCAGTCTGGTCGTGCCCTACGACCTGGCGGCGATGCGGGACGACCGCTCCGCCTTGCCCGGCCACCTGGTGCGGTTCTCGATCGGGCTGGAGGCAGTAGCCGATCTGCAGGCCGACTTGGCACAAGCCTTGCGGCAGCTGGGCTGAACGCCTGGATTCTTGGTTCAGACGCGGAGGACGGTTGGGTATAGCTGCGTACAACTGCGCAGGCCAGGCCAACACCTGCTGCAGCCACGCGCAATGCTGGCCGCGCTGCGGTATACCTCCAGAACAATGACCTGATCCGGCGCTGGCTCCAGCCCGACGCGCGCCCTCAGGCAACAGGTTCAACCGACTGCCAGCACCCATGTGGGACCCTTCGACCATCGCCTTTGAGACGAAAGACCTGACGCTGTTCCAGAGCCTGGACGGGCCGGAGCGCCGGCGTTGCTGCCTGGTGGTCTACAGCGGCCCGGACCTGGGGCGCCAGATCCTGCTGGACGAAGGTGTCTGCACACTGGGCCGGTCGGCCAACTCGCAATTGCAGCTCGGCGGCCCGGGCATCAGCCGTTTGCACGCCGAGATCTGCGTCGCGGTCTCGTCCGCCACGCTGCGCGACCTGGGCTCGGTCAACGGCAGCTTTGTGGGCGATCTGCGCCTGACCGACCAGCCGCAGGTGCTCAAGGACGGTGACCTGGTTCGCCTGGGCAGCGTGGCGCTGAAGTTTTACGCCCACCAGAGCCTGGACGCTGCGCTGCACGACCGCGTCTTGCGGCTGGCCACGCTGGACGCCGGTACCGGCCTGTTCAACCGGCGCTACCTGATGGACGCGCTCAAGCGCGAATGCCGCACTGCCGGCCAGACCGGCCGCCCGCTCTGCCTGGTGATGCTGGACCTGGACCGCTTCAAGCAGGTCAACGACAGCCACGGCCATGCCGCCGGTGACCTGGTGCTGCGCGAATGCGCCGCCATCGCCAGCCTGGTGGTGGACCAGGCCGGTGTGCTGGGCCGCATCGGGGGCGAGGAGTTTCTGGTGCTGTTGCCCGGCACCGGCCTCGAAGCTGCCAGGGACCTGGCCGAGCGCCTGCGTGCGGCCGTGGCCGGGCACAGCTTCGATTTGCCTGCCGGTGATGCGCCCGGTGCGCCCGGTGAATCCGGCAAGCCCGGCCGTGGCGGTGTGCCGCACCGCCAGACGGTCTCGCTGGGTGTGGCCGCGTGGGCCCCCGGCATGACCGACGCCAGTCAGCTGATGGCCGAGGCCGACCGGGGGCTGTACCACTCCAAACGGACGGGCCGCAACCGCGTCAGCGGCTGATCCCGGTCGGGTCGGATCGGTTCGCTCGCGGTCGTTCTCGGTCGTTCGCGGTCAATCGCGCAACGGTCCGGCCAGCAGCGGAATCGCGCCGTCCGAGTTGGCGCCCAGCAGCCCGACCTGGCTGTAGATGCCCAGCTTTTGCCGGGTGTCCTGGATGTCGAGGTTGCGCATCGTCAACTGGCCGATCCGGTCGGCCGGGGTGAACGCGCCTTCGCCGCTCTCCATCGTCAGCCGCTCGGGGTGGTAGGTCAGGTTGGGGCTGGCGGTGTCCATGATCGAGTAGTCGTTGCCGCGCCGCAGTTGCAGCGTCACCTCGCCGGTGATCGGCCGTGCCACCCAGCGCTGGGCGGTCTCTCGCAGCATCAGGCACTGCGGGTCGAACCAGCGGCCCTGGTAGAGCAATTTACCCAGCCGGCGGCCGTTGGCGCGGTACTGCTCGATCGTGTCCTCGTTGTGGATGCCGGTGACCAGGCGCTCGTAGGCGATATGCAGCAGTGCCATGCCCGGTGCCTCGTAGATGCCCCGGCTCTTGGCCTCGATGATGCGGTTCTCGATCTGGTCGCACATGCCCAGGCCGTGGCGGCCGCCGATGCGGTTGGCTTCTTCGAACAATTCGACGGCATTGCCGAACGAGAAGCCGTTCAGCGCGACCGGCTGGCCCTCTTCGAAGCGCACCGTCACCGTCTCGGCCTTGACCTCGACCTCGTCACGCCAGAATGCCACGCCCATGATCGGCTGCACGATGTGCATGCCGGCGTTCAAGAACTCCAGGTCCTTGGCCTCGTGGGTGGCGCCCAGCATGTTGCTGTCGGTCGAATAGGCTTTTTCGACGCTCATCTTGTAGTCGAAGCCGGCCGCCAGCAGGTACTCGCTCATCTCCTTGCGGCCGCCCAGCTCATCGATGAAGGTCTGGTCGAGCCAGGGCTTGTAGATGCGCAGGCCCGGGTTGGCGAGCAGGCCGTAGCGGTAGAAGCGCTCGATGTCGTTGCCCTTGTAGGTGCTGCCGTCGCCCCAGATGTTGACGTCGTCCTCGCGCATCGCCACCACCAGCGCGGTGCCGGTCACCGCCCGGCCCAAGGGCGTGGTGTTGAAGTAGGTGGCACCGCCCGTGCTGATGTGGAAGGCACCGCACTGGATCGCGGCGATGCCCTCGGCCACCAGCTGGCTGCGGCAGTCGATCAGGCGGGCGGTCTCGGCGCCGTAGGCCAGTGCCTTGCGCGGGATTTCGTCGTAGTCAGTCTCGTCGGGCTGGCCGAGGTTGGCTGTGTACGCACACGGGATCGCACCCTTGGCGCGCATCCAGTGCACGGCTGCACTGGTGTCGAGGCCGCCCGAGAAGGCGATGCCGACACGTTCGCCGGCAGGAAGCTGCTGAAGGATGTTGGCGCCCACGGGATCTCGCTGCGTTGGAGTAAACCGCAGATTTTAGGTGCTGGGCTCAGGTGGGCCCAGGGGGTGCGATCACACGCTGACGTGGCAGCAGCCCCAGCACCAGCGTCGTACCGGCCAGGATCACCACACCGCCAGCGCAGCGGCCATCACCATCGCCGGCAGGCCGGGCAGGTAGCGCTTGGCGTAGCTGGCGGCATGGCCGTACATCACGGTACCGGCCAGACAAGCGGTGATCGCCAGTGCGTTCTGCACATCAAGATTCAAGGCTTGCAGATTGCCCGAGGCGAGCGACTTGTAGCCAGCCAGCCCGACCACACCGGCAAATCCCAATGCCAGCTCAAGGCTGCGCCAGCGGGTCAGCGCTTCACCCAGCCAGGCCCGGGCGATCAGCGCGGCGAACAGCGGCGTGGCGGCATTGAATATCGCCGTCAGCCCGGCCGGCAGCGTGGTGACGGCGTAGCCGAACAGCAGAAACGGCAACGCCGAATTGGTCAGGCCCAGGATGATCATGGCGCGCCAGTGGCGGCGCAGCACCGGCCATTCACCGCGCAGCAGCAGGATTGGCAGCAAGAACAGCGAGGCACCCGCCACCCGCACAAAGGCCAGCGCCACTGGGCCGAAGCTGGGCACCAGCAGGCGCATGAACAGGAACGAACTGCCCCAGATGGCCGCCAGCAGCACCAGGTCCGACAGGTCCCGGGGTTTCATCCCGGGAGGATGCCTTCGGCCTGCAGCAGCGCTTGTTTGCGGTGCAAGCCGCCGGCATAGCCGGTCAGCGCGCCGCCTTTGCCCAACACCCGGTGGCAGGGCACCAGGATCGAGACCGGGTTGCGGCCGATGGCGGCACCCGCCGCCCGCACCGCGGCTGGTGAGCCCACACCGGCCGCGATCTGGCCGTAGGTGGCGGTGGCGCCGCGCGGCAAGGCCTGCAGCGCGCGCCACACCGCCAGCTGGAAAGGCGTGCCGTGCAGGTCCAGCGCCACCCGGCGCAGCGGCTCTGAATCGCCGTCGAAATAGGCAGCCACCGCACCGGCGGCCGCCGCCAGCACCGGGTGGCGGGCGTCGGCAGGCACGGCCAGCGGGCCAGGGTGGTGGGCCTGGTCGTCGAACCACAGACCGGCCAGACCCAGGTCGGTGGCGGCAGCGGTGAGCGGACCCAGCGGGGTGTTGATGCGGGACTGGGCAACCAGCTGTGGATGGGCTTGGGTCATGGCGTTGGCTTCAGGGGTTCAGGTGAGGAGGTGAGGAGGTGAGGCGAAGGGGAAGCGGCGTGAGCAGCGTGGGCATTTCTTCCTGGGTCTGCCACAGCTTCATCACCGCGTAGGCCCGCCAGGGCCGCCAGCGCTCGGCATGGGCTGCGGCCAGCGCGGCGTCACGCTGGCCGCCGGTGTGCTCGCGCAGCGCGTTGAGCACGGCGATGTCGGTGGCAGGCCAGGCATCAGGCCAGGCCAGCGCGCGCATCGCGATCAACTGGGCGCTCCAGTCGCCGATGCCGGGCAGCGCACGCAGCGCGTCCAGCGTGGCCTGCAGCGGCGCTGCGCGGTGCAGCGCGATGCGGCCTGCGGCCACCTCGGCCGCCAGGGCACGCAGCGCGCCCACCCGCTGGCGCACGATACCCAGCGTGCCGATGGCCTCGGGCGTGGCCGCCGCGATCGCCTCGGCCGATGGGAACAAGCGGTCCAGGCCGGCCCAGGGCGTGGCCACCGGCTCGCCAAAGCGCTGCACCAGCCGCAGCGTGAGCGTGCGGGCCGCGGCCACCGTGACCTGCTGGCCCAGGATCACCCGGGTCGCGATCTCGAAGCCGTCCAGCCCACCCAGCAGGCGCACGCCGGGCGCGCAACGGCCGGCTCCGATGTCGGCCAGCACCGGTTCGATCTGCGCTGGGTCGGCGTCCAGGTCCAGCGCCTGGCGCACCCGTGCCAGCAGGCCGCCCAGCGCCGGCAGCAGCGAGGCCGACACGGTCATCGCCACCTCGCAGCGTTCGGGCACAAAGCGCAGGCCGAGCCAACCCGCCAGCGGCTGGCCGCGCCAGCGCAGCGCCAGGGTGCGGCGCAGCGTAAGGCCTTCAACCGCCTCAACCCCCGGCACGGCCCGTTTGGCAAAAAAGGCCAGCACGCCGTCCAGGTCGTAGGGCGGGCGCCAGGCCAGGCGCAGCACCGGCTCACGCACGGTTTCGTCGGGCTGGCCCTTGCGCAGCGCACTCGGGCTCATGCGGTAGTTGTCGGCAAAGGCGGCGTTGAATCGCCGCAGGCTGGCGTAGCCGGCGGCCAGCGCCACCTCGGTTACGGGCAGCCGGGTGTCGGTCAGCAGTTGCTTGGCCAGCAGCAACCGCTGGGTGCTGAGGTAGGCCAGCGGCGACACGCCGTGCACCTGGTTGAAGATGCGCCGCAGGTGCCGGTCGGTCACACCGAGCCGGGCCGCCAGGGTGGGCAGCGTCGGGTCCAGCCCGTCGTGCGCAGCCTGGCCCAGCAGCAGCGCGGCGCGGCTGGCCAACGCCTGGGACGAATCCATCAGCGACAGCCCCGGCGCCTGCTCGGGCCGGCAGCGCAGGCAGGGCCGGTAGCCCTGTTGCTCGGCGCTGGCGGCGTTGCCGAAGAACCGGCAGTTTTCTTGCTTGGGCAACCGCACCCGGCACACCGGCCGGCAGTAGATGCGGGTGGAGGTGACGCCGACAAACAATCGGCCGTCGAAACGTGCGTCCCGGGTTTGCAGCACCCGGTAGGCGGCGTCGGTGTCGAGCGGTGGCAGGCGGGCATCCATGGCCGGCATCATAGGCAGGCGCGGCGGCGGTACTCGCCGTATTCGGACCTGTGCACCGCGCCAAAGCGTGGCCCTCTGCCGGGCGGTGGGTCAAGCCGGTGGCCCACCGGCCATCGGTCGGCGTGGCGCGCCCTGCGGGTGCGCAGGCCCGCCTTCGTAGAATGAGAGGCTAACTCCACCTTCACCCAGGACAACCGCCCATGCAAGTGCAAGCCTCGGCCTTCAAGGCCTACGACATCCGCGGCGTCGTCGGCGTCGGCTTTGACGAAACCTTTGCCGAGCATCTGGGACGCGCTTTCGGCAGCGAGGCGGTTGCCGCTGGCGAACGGGCGGTGGTGGTCGGCCGGGATGGCCGGCTGTCGGGCCCCAAGCTGGTGGCAGCCCTGATCCGCGGTCTCGCCTCGACCGGCCTGGACGTGGTCGACATCGGCGCGGTGACCACACCGATGCTGTACTACGTGGCGGCCACCCGCAGCAAGTACGGTTGCAGCTCGGGCATCCAGGTCACCGGCAGCCACAACCCCAAGGACTACAACGGCTTCAAGATGGTGCTGGCCGGCCGCGCGATCTACGGCGATGACATCCAGAAGCTGCGCCAGCGCATGGAGGCCGAGACCTACACCGCCAAGCGCGGCCGCAAGGCCAAGCTCGACATCAGCGCCGAGTACTGCGCCCGCATCGTCGGCGACGCCAGGCTGTCCCGGCCGATGAAGATCGTCGTCGACTGCGGCAACGGCATCCCCGGCGCCAGCGCGCCCGGCATCCTGCGTGCGCTGGGTTGCGACGTGATCGACCTCTACAGCACCGTGGACGGTGACTTCCCCAACCACCACCCTGACCCGAGCAAGCCCGAGAACCTGGCCGACCTGATCAAGGTGGTGCATGCCACCGGCGCCGAGCTGGGCCTGGCGTTTGACGGTGACGGCGACCGCCTGGGCGTGGTCACCAAAGACGGCCATGTCATCTACCCTGACCGCCAGCTGATGCTGCTGGCGCGCGATGTGCTCTCGCGCAACAAGGGCGCGACCGTCTTGTTCGACGTCAAGTGCTCGCAGCAGTTGGCACCGGTGATCAAGAAGGCTGGCGGCAAACCGATGATGTACAAGACCGGCCATTCGCTGATCAAGGCCAAGATGAAGGAGCTGGGGTCGCCGCTGTCAGGCGAGATGAGCGGCCACATCTTTTTTGGCGAGCGCTGGTACGGTTTTGATGACGCCACCTACACCGCCGCCAGAATGCTGGAGATTCTCTCGCGCAGCAAAAACCCGAGCGCGGTGCTCGACGCCTTGCCGACCTCGTTCTCCACACCCGAGCTCAACGTCGCCTGCATCGAGGGTGAGCCACCGCAGGTGGTCGCAGCGCTCCAGGCCGGCGCCAAGTTCCCGGGTGCCGTGATCAGCACGATCGACGGCTTGCGGGCCGACTACCCGGACGGTTTTGGCCTGGTTCGGGCGTCCAACACCACGCCGGTGCTGGTGCTGCGTTTTGAAGGCCACACGCCTGAGGCACTGGCCCGAATCGAACACGACTTCATGGCCGCACTGCGTGAGGTCAAGCCCGATGCCCAGGTGGCCCAAGCCGCCCACTGAGGCCTTGGCTCTGACGCTGCGCCCAGCCGCAATGCTGCGTTGGCGACCCTGAAGCGTTGATGAAACCCCTGCTACAGGCGCTGGCATTGGCGCTTTACAGCGCGGTGCTGCGCCTGGCCACGCCGTTTTACCTGCTGCGGTTGCGGCGGCGCGGCGCTGCCGAGCCCGGATACCGCTTTCGCCTGGCCGAGCGCTTGGGTTTTTACCCCGGCCGCCCGCCGATGCCAGGTGCGCTGTGGCTGCATGCGGTGTCGCTCGGCGAGACCCGCGCCGCCATACCGCTGATCGACGCGCTGCGGGCCAGCCGACCCGACCTGCGCTTGTTGCTCACGCACGGCACGGCCACCGGGCGCGCGGCCGGGCGCAAGCTGCTGCAAGAGGTGGACGGCCAGGTCTGGCTTCCCTACGACACGCCGGGCGCAACGCGGCGATTCTTGCGCCATTTCCAGCCCAGTGTGGGGGTGCTGATGGAGACCGAACTCTGGCCCAACCTGATGCGCGAGGCGGTGCGCGCGGGGGTGCCAGTGGTGATGGCCAACGCCCGGCTGAGCGAGCGCAGCGCCGCCCGAGGCGAGCGCCTGGCGCTGCTGATGCACCCTGCGGCCGCCCGCCTGGCGCTGGTGTTGGCCCAGACTGCCGATGACGCCAGCCGGCTGCGCGACGCCGGTGCGCCAGAGGTGCTGGTCAGTGGCAACCTCAAGTTTGATGTCACGCCGCCGCCCCACATGACGGCGCTGGGCCTGCAGTGGCGCCAGGCCTTGAGGCGCCCGATCGTGCTGGCCGCCAGCACCCGCGAGGGCGAAGAAGGGGGACTGTTGACGGCATGGCGGGCGCTGCCGACGCCGCGCCCGCTGCTGCTGCTGGTGCCGCGCCATCCGCAGCGCTTCGAGGAGGCGGCCGCCCTGGTGCGCATGCAGGGTTTGTCGTTGATCCACCGCAGCAGCTGGGCCGAGCAACCACCGGCCGAGGCTGCAGCGGCCGATGTCTGGCTCGGCGACTCGTTGGGGGAGATGCCGGTCTACTACGGTTGCGCGGATGTGGCCTTGCTGGGCGGCAGTTTTGCGCCGCTGGGCGGCCAGAACCTGATCGAGGCGGCGGCCTGTGGCTGTCCGGTGGTGATGGGGCCGCACACCTTCAATTTTGCGCAGGCGTCCAAGCAAGCCTTGCTGGCACGTGCCGCGATCCGGGTCGATGACATCAACGCCGGTGTGTTGGCCGCTGCCGCGCTGTCGCGCAACCCCGAGCGCAACGCCTGGGTGCAGCGCGCCCTGGGATTTGCGATTGCACACCGGGGTGCAGCAGTGGGCATGGCGCAAAAGGTGCTCGACCTGAGCCGGCCCAGCGGGCGCGATTAGCAGCGTGGGCGGCAGAAAACCGGGCCAGGATTTCTGCCGCCCCCGCTGCTGGCTCGCCGTCACGTCCGCAGAAGGTCCAGCCGGGCCAGGCCAGCGCTGCCGGGCAGGGCCTGCTGGCTGACCCGCGCTGGGTCCAGCCCCAGGTGGTCGATCAGCACGGTCTTGAACAGCGCGCGCAAGTCTGTGGTGATGCGCAAGTCGCGGCCCTCGAAGCGCTGCGCCGGTGCCAGGCCCGGCCAGTCGGCGATCACCCGCCCGCCGCGCACCGCGCCGCCCAGCACCAGCGCCGCGCCGCCACTGCCGTGGTCGGTGCCCTGAGTGCCGTTGATCGCCACGGTGCGGCCAAACTCGGTGACCACCAGCACGACGGTGCGGCGCCAGGTGTCGCCGGCGGTCGGGCCGCTGAGGCCTTCGCGCAGGGCGTCCAGGCTGGCATCGAGCAGCCGCAGGTTATTGACCAAGGGCCCGGGGTCGGCCACCTGATTGGCATGGCTGTCCCAGCCGCCCAGGTCCAGCACGGCTGCTTGCGGCCCATCGGGCCGGGCCAGGAAGGTGGCGGCCTGCCGGGCCAGCAGCAGCGCAGGCCGGCGGGCCGGGCCTGGCGTCGTGCCGGGTGTCATACCGGGTGCCATGCCTGCTGCCACACCACTGGCCGGGCTCGGCGACAACCCGCCGTTGTCCCCGCCCGACGCTGCGCGCAGCGCGCGGGCCCGGGCCAGAGCGGCCGCCAGCGGAACATCGTCGAGGTAGAGCCGCTCCAACCGGGCCACCAGGTCGGCGCTCGGGTCGGGCCGATTTGATGGCGCCCAGGTGTCAACCTCGGTATGGCCACGCAGCACCAGCGGCACCGAGGACTGCAAGGCCATCGCCTTGCGAGCGCTGCCCGCCAGCGCCCGGCCCAGCCAACCGGTGCTGAGCGCAAATGGCCGCTCGCCGCCCGACTCCAGCACCTGCTGCCCATCAAAGTGCGAGCGTTCGCGGTAGGGCAGGCCGGTGGCGTGCAGCACCAGCAGTTCACCTTGCCCGTACAGGGCATGCAGACCGGGCAAGGCCGGGTGCAGCGCAAAGAGGTTGTCGAGCGGCAAGGCCGGGCTGGCAAACCGGCCCAGCGCCCCGCGGGCCTCGGCAAATGCCGGGTCGGCCACAGCAGGCACCGCCGTCAGCCCGTCCAGACCGCCGCGCAAGATCATCAACACCAGGCGCGGGCCGCCCGGCGTGGCGGTGCCGGCCAGGCTGAGGCCTGCCCAGGGCGCCAGCGCGGCCATGCCGCCAGCAGCGGCGCTGCGCAGCCAGGCGCGACGGTTGGGATGGGCGGGGTGTGGGGGCGCGAGCAGCATGGCGGGCTCCGGAGGGCAGATGGGCGGTGGCGTACGGGCGATGCCAGGTTGTCAACAGCGCTGAAATTCGGGCGCCATCAGCAGCAGGGTCAGGGCCTGCGGCCCGTCGGCGGCACGTTCGATCTGCTGGCGGGTGGCCTCGCTCAGCAGCGGGCCCAGGCTGCTGCGGGCCAGTGCCCGTGCATCCACGCTGGCGCCCAGCCGCTCAGCCCATTGCACCGCCCATTCCACGCGCTGCCAAACGGCCTCGGGCCCGAGCCAGTCGGCGGCCAGATCAGACCAGCCCGCCGGTGAGCCGGCCGACTGCGGACGCTGGCCCAGCGCCGCCAGGCCGGCGTCGGCGGCGCGCTGGGTCAGGCGCTCGCCCAGGCCCAGCAGCCGTGCGCTGCTGATCACAAAAGCCTCGGGCGTCTTGAGCTTGTCCGGCGCCGGTGTCCAGGCCTCGGGCGCATCGACCAACACCTGGTACAGCGCTGCGAGGTCGCCGTCGGTGCTTTGCAGGCAGTTGGCCAGCCGCGTGACGAGGGCGGGCGCAGGCTGGTCGGCGACAAAATGGCGTGCCAGCCGGGTGGCGACATGCCGGTGCATGGCGGGCTGGCGCGCCAGGTCGGCCAGGACTGCCGGCAAGGCCTGCGGGCCGGCCGGATAGACGCGACCGAGCACGGTCTTGGGCCCGGGTTGGTGCCAGGCCGGGTCAAAGTCGGGGGGGTCATTGGAGGCGCCGGGGTGGTTGTCAAGGCCGCGGGCCGCCTCGGCATTGACCTGACCCGCTGCTGCGCCCGGCTTGGGCCCCCGCCAGCCGGTGAGCACGGCCGCCAATGACGTGACATCGGCCTGGCTGTAACCGCCCCAGGGGCCGTAGACACCGCCGCCGCCGGTCACGCCGAGGGTGTGCAACTCCAGCACCTCGCGGGCCAGGTTTTCATTCATGCCGGTCAGGCGCGGCGGGTTCTCGGCAGGCTGACCCGCTGTCACCGCTGCCGCGCTGCGCCGCCGCAATCGCTGCGCCAGCGCCGATTGCGGGCCGGCCGAGAGGTGGTTGTCGAGATAGCGCAGCATCGCCGGGTGGGTGACGGCTGCCTGCAGCAGATCGGCAAGCCGGCCGGCGATGTGGGGCCGGATGGCCTCGCGCTCAAAAGCGCCGACCAGGCCCTGGCTGCTGGCCTTGCCCAGCGAGACCGTGAAGTGGTTGCACCAGAACAGCGCCAAGCGCTCGGCAAACGGCCGGCGGCTGGTGGCCGCAGTGAGCAGCCGCGCACGCATGTCGGCCTGCACCTGGGCCTGCAGGTCGGCCTTGGCGGCACGGGCATCAGCGGGCCGGGCGGCGGCCTGGCGTGCCAGCGCTTCGGTCAGTCCGGGCAAGGCCGCGCCGCGCTGGGTCTCGGCCGCGCCGATCTGGCCCAGCAGCCAGCGCCTTGCGTCGGGCACGACGATGGCCAGGTCGGGTTCACCCAGACCAAAGCGGTGGGCGGCGATGGCGGCGGCGGCCGCAGGGTCGAGGGTGTTGGACAGGCGCATCGCGTGGGGTCTCCGCAGGGCTTCGGACACAACGCGGGCGGAGCACTGAGGGTTGGCAGGCGAGCCTGCAAAGTATTGCAAACCTGCCCACGGGTGCGGCCGCCGAGCAGGTGGTGGCGTCAAAAAGCGCGCCCTTCAGGCCCCTTCGAATGGGCAGCGGCGGCGTTTGGGTCCGCTCGCCGCGCCCGCTCGCCGCGCCCGGTCTCCGCGCCCACTCAGCCCAGGCTGCTACCTGGCCAGCAGCGTATCGACCGCGTTCACGTCCTGCGGCTGCAGCAGGCCCGAGGCCTGGCGCAACCTCAGTCCATTGAGGATCACGTCATAGCGGGCCTTGGCCAGGTCGCGCTGGGCTTGGTAGAGCTGGGTCTGGGCGTTGAGCACGTCCAGGTTGACCCGCACCCCCACCTTGTAGCCAAGTTCGGTGGCTTCGAGCGACAGCTTGCTCGACGACTCGGCCGCCTCCAGCGCCAGCACCTGGCCGCGCAAGGACTGCACGGTGAAAAAGGCACTGCGGGTCGCCTGCGCCGTGCCGCGGCGGGCGGATTCGAGGTCGCTTTGGGCCTTGTCTTCCAGCGCCAGCGTCTCCTTGATGCGGTTCTGAACCGAGTAGCCCGAAAACAGCGGCAGGTTGACCAGCAGCGACACCGAGCCGGTCGGGCCGGTGCCGGTGGTCGGGCCAAAGCTGCTGGCGCGGGTTGCGCCTGCCAGCCGGGTGTGGGCTTCGCTCAGCGAGGCGCTCACGCCGACCGTGGGCAGGTGGCCGGTGCGGGCCTTTTCTGTCTCCAGCCGGGCCACTTCGCGGGCCAGGCGCAACTGCGCCAGCCCCGGGCTGGCGGCATCGGCCTGGCTGACCCACTGCTCGACATCGGCCGGCACGGTGGGCGGCAGCACCACGGGTACAGCCATCCGCTTGGGGATGATGCCGGCCCGACCGACCACACCGTCCAGCGCCAAGCGCTTGACGTTGAGGTCGTTTTCAGCGGCCAGCTCCTGCGCGGTGCCGAGATCGAACTTGGCCTGGGCCTCGCGGGTGTCGGTGATGGTCGCGGTGCCGACCTCGAAGTTGCGCTTGGCCGAGGCCAATTGCTCGGCGATGGCCTTCTTGTTGACCCGCACGGTGTCGAGTGCGTCGCTGGACGACAACACGTCGAAGTAGGCCTGCACCAGGCGCACGATCAGGTCTTGCTCGGCCGCCACCAGCTGCGCGCGTGCTACATCGATGTTGCGCTCGGCCTGGGCGATGGTCTTGTCGTTGGCCCGGTTGAACAGCGGCTGCTGCGCCGTCACACCCAACGACTGCACACCCGTACGGGTGCTGATGGCGGTGGCGTAGGGCGTGTCGGCGCGGCTCTCGGCCAAGTTGGCGGTGGCGTTGACCAGCGGCCGGTTCAGGGCCCGGCTCTGCTCGGCCTTGTAGACGACCGAATCGGCCTGCGAGCGGGCCGACTGGTAGGGCGCGTCATAGATACGGGCTGCGTCATACAGCTCAAGCAGGCTCTGCGCCTGGGCGGGCACTTGGCCGGCCAGGACCAGGCCCACCAGCAGGGCCAGCCGGCTGGCACGGCTGCGCCGCGACGGCGCCAGTTGCGGCAGGTGAGGCATTGCGCGCGGGGTCAGACTGGGCATGAACAACATCCTTGCAAAAAATGGCGGATCGGAAGTTTCAGTGACAAACAACAAGGCCAGCGGACCAGGCAAGCGCTGTGGGGTGGGGCTGGATGGCAGCCCGGCCCTCAACCACCGGGCACCCTGCTGTCGTCCCCGCCAAGCCCGGCATCGCTGCCACCGGCCAGGTTGTACCCTGACCCGGACCTCGCCGCTGCAGGCATGTGACACGCTGCAGCTTGCGGGCGCCGTGTTGACACAAAACCCGGACGGGCTGCAGCCGGTGCAGACACACAGCAGCCACCGATCAAAAAATGAAGCGGCTCGGCTCGGCAAAGCCCAGCAGGCGGGGCGCGACCGTGTCGAACAGCGCCTCAGACTTCAGGTTCGTGGCCGACAAGCGGGTGATGCGCATCGCCTGCATCACCGGCTCCTGGCCGACGATGGCGATCAGACGGCCGCCCAGCTTGAGCTGGTCGAGCAGTACTTGCGGCACCTCCGGCACCGAGCCCGACAGCATGATCACGTCGAACGGTGCCTCGCCGGACAGGCCGCGGGCGCCGTCCATCTCGCGCACGCTGGCGTTGAGCACGCCGCCACGCCGCAGGTTGGTGGCGGCCATCACGGCCAGCGCCGGCACACATTCCAGCGTGATCACCGATTGCGCCCGGTGCGCCAGCAGCGCGGCCATGAAGCCCGAGCCGGCACCGATCTCCAGCACCCGCTCGTGGCGCTGCACCTGGGCCTCTTGCAACAGCCGGGCCTCGACCCGGGGCGCCAGCATGCATTGGCCGTCGTGCGCCTCTTGGCCGTTTTCGATCAGCGGCACTTCGCAATCGACAAAGGCCATGGCCTTGTAGGCCGGGGGCACAAAGTCTTCGCGCCGCACCATCGCCAGCAGCGAGAGCACACCGGCGTCCAGCACATCCCAGGGGCGGATCTGCTGCTCGATCATGTTGAAGCGGGCCTGCTCGGTGTTCATGGCACGGGTCCTGGGCTGTCTTGGGGTGGGGGTTGGCGGGCGCAAAAGACCGCTGTTGATTCTATTTCGGCAGCTCGGCGGCAAGCTGACCTGCAGCTTGCGGCGGCTCGATGCCAAACAGCCTGCGCTTGGCCCAGTTGCCCAGGTCGTCGAGCCAGCAGTAGACCACCGGCACCACCACCAGCGTCAGCAGCGACGAGGTGATGACACCGCCAATCACGGCCTGACCCATCGGCGCGCGCTGCTCCGAGCCCTCGGTCAGCGCCAGTGCCAGCGGCAGCATGCCAAAAATCATCGCCAGCGTGGTCATCAGGATCGGCCGCAAGCGCACCTTGGCTGCCACCAGCAAGGCCTCGTTGCGTGGCAGGCCAGGTACCGTCCGGCCCTGCTCATCGACCGAGGGCGAGCGCACCCGGATCGCAAAGTCGACCAGCAAAATCGCGTTTTTGGTCACCAGGCCCATCAGCATGATCACGCCGATGATCGAGAACATGTTGAGGGTGCTGCGCCAGATCAGCAACGCGCCGACCACGCCGATCAGGGTCAACGGCAACGAGCTCATCAGCGCCAGTGGCTGCAGAAAGCTGCGGAACTGCGAGGCCAGGATCATGTAGATGAACACCACGCCCAGGGCCAGGGCCGACACCGCGTAGCCAAAGCTCTCCTGCATGTCCTTGGTCGAGCCGCCAAAGCGGTAGCTGTAACCCGGCGGCAGCGCCAAGCCGTCCAGCACTTTGCGCACATCGGCCGCCACCTCGCCCTGGGCTCGGCCCGCAGTGTTGGCGGTGATCTCGCTCTCGCGGTTCTGGTCACGCCGGTTGACCTGGTTGGCACCAAAACCAGCCCGCACATCGGCCACCTGCGACAGCCGCACGCTGCGGGTTGACCCGTCGGCATTGCTGCCCAGCACCAGGCCCAACTGGCCCAGGTCGTCCGGGCTGTCGCGCGACTCGGGCGCCAGGCGCACCTTGACGTCGTAGGTCTGGTCGTTGCCAGCCCGCCAGTCGCCTACGGTCTGGCCGGCCACCAGCGCCCGCAAGGTGTTGGTGATCGCGCCGACCGACAGGCCCAGGTCGTTGGCGGCGTCGCGCCGCACGTTGACCACCACCGTGGGCTTGGGCGGCTTCATGCTGGTGTCCAGGTCTACCAGGCCGGGCACCGGAGCCAGTTTGGCCAGGGTGGACGTGGTGAGGCGCTGCAACTCCACCAGGTCGCTGCCCTGGATCGAGAACTGGATCGGCTTGCCGCCGCCCACCGAGTCGAGCAGGCCGACATGCGTGACCGTGATGCCCGCCACCTGCGCCAGCCGGGCCCGCAGCGGCGGCGACATCTCGTCAACGCTGCGGCTGCGTTGTTTGCGGTCGACCAGTCGCACAAACACCGTGACGTAGTTGCGACCCGCCGCCTGGCCGGTGTTGATGGTGGTGAAGGTGTAGTTGACCTCGGGCATCTCGCGCAAGATCGCATCGACCTGGCGGGCGCGGGCCTCGGTGCTGGCCAGCGACGAGCCCACTGGCGTGTAGAAGCTGACGTTGGTCTCCGAGAAATCGGCCTTGGGCACAAACTCGGTACCCAGCCGGGGCACCAGCAAAACCGCACCCACCAGGGTGGACAGCGCAATCGCAACCGTCACGCCCTTGTGGCGCAGCGACCAACCCAGCGTGGCGACATAAACCTCGCCCAGCCGGTGCGAGGCCCGGTCCACCCAGTGGGTGAGGCGGCCCAGCGTGTGGTCGTAAAAACCTTTGGGCTTGAACGGCTGACCTTCCCGGTCGATCGCCGGGTCGTGCCAGATCGAGCTGAGCATCGGGTCGAGCGTGAAGCTGACAAACATCGAGATCAGCACCGCTGCGACGATGGTCAGGCCGAATTCATGAAAAAACTTGCCGATGATGCCGCTCATGAAACCGATCGGCAGAAACACCGCCACGATCGACAGCGTGGTCGCCAGCACCGCCAGGCCGATCTCGTTGGTGCCGGCCAGTGCGGCGGCGTGGGCGGTCTTGCCCATCTGCACATGGCGCACGATGTTCTCGCGCACCACGATCGCGTCGTCGATCAACAGGCCCACGCACAAGCTCATGGCCATCAGCGTGATCATGTTGATCGTGAAGCCGAACATGTCCATGAACAAAAACGTGCCGATCAACGCAATCGGCAGCGTGAGCCCGGTGATCACGGTCGAGCGCCAGGAGTTCAAGAACAAGAAGACGATGGTGATGGTCAGCAGCGCGCCCTCGACCAGCGTGCGCTTGACGTTGGCCACCGACACCCGGATCGAGCGCGAGCCGTCGCGCACCACTTCCAGTGCCATGCCCGGCGGTAACTGCGGCTGCAGCTGCGCGATGGTTTTCTGCAGCCCGTCCACCACATCGATGGTGTTTTCGCCCTGGCTCTTCTTGACCTCCAGCGCCAACATCCGGCGTCCGTTGTAAAGCGCCAGCGACTCGAGCTCCTCGGGGCCGTCCACCACGCTGGCCACCTGCGACAGGCGTACCGCCTGGCCGTTGCTGCCGGCGCTGCTGCCGGCGCTGGCGCCAACGGCGGTGCCTCCGCGCCGGGTCACGATCAGCTGGTTCAGGTCTTCGGGGCGTTTGACGCGGCCGGCAATCTGCACCGTGCGCTCGGCCTCGCCCGAGCGCAGGCTGCCGGCCGGCAAGTCCTGGTTCTCGGTGCGCACCGCATTGACCACCGCGTCCACGCCGACACCAAAGGCCTCCATCGCCTGCGGCTTGAGGTAGACGTTGATCTCGCGCTTGACACTGCCCACCAGCGTGATCGAGCCGACGCCGCGCACGTTTTCGAGCCGCTTGCGCAGGACCTGGTCGGCGTAGGTGGTCAGCTCCTGCACCGACTTGCTGCCGTCGGGTGAGGTCACTGCGAGCGAGAAGATCGGCGTGCTGGCCGGATCGAACCGGGAGACCCGCGGCTCCTTGACCTCGTCCCGGAAGCCGGCCTTGATGATGGCCAGCTTCTCTCGCACGTCGTCTGCCGCGCGGCGGCCGTTGACATCGAGGTTGAATTGCACGATCACCACCGAGCTGCCCTCGTAGCTGCGCGAGAACAGCTGGCTGATGCCGGCGATCGTGTTGACCGTCTCCTCGATCTTCTTGGTCACCTCGCTCTCGACCACCTCGGGCGCGGCGCCTGGGTAGTCGGTCTGCACCACCACGGTCGGGAAGTCGATCTCCGGGAACTGGTCGATACGCAGCCGCTGGTACGAAAACAAGCCCAGCACCACAAAAGCCAGCATGACCATCGTGGCCATGACCGGATTGCCGATGGACAAACGAGTGAACCACATGGCGGGTCAGCCGGCCGCGCTGGCAGATTTGCCAGCGGGGAGGGCGGCAGATTTGCCCGCGGGGAGGGCGGCAGGCTTGCCAGCCGGGGGCGCTGCAGGCTTGTCGGCTGAGGCCGGCAGCTTCAGCCGGACGCCAGCTGGCACCAGTCCAGCGCTGGCGGCCAGCACCTGGTCGCCCTCAGCGAGGCCTTGCAAAACCTCCACCACCGTCACGCCGTCGGCCTCGCCCCGACTGCCCAGGGTGAGGGTGCGCAACTCGGCGCGGCCGTTGTTGATGCGGATGGCATAGGGCTGGGCCTGGTCGGTGCGCACGGCCGACAGCGGCAGGGACAGCACCTGGCGCTGGTCGAGTGCTATCCAGCCGCGGGCAAACAAGCCGTTGCGCAGGCTGGGCTGGCCGGCCACTGCCAGGTAGGCGGTCACGCTGCGCGATCCGGCCTGCGCGCTCGGGTTGATGCGCACCACGGTGGCGGGCACGGCTTCGTTGCTGCCGTCCACGGTCAAGCGGGCTTTGTCGCCGACTTTCAGCGCCGCCAGGTCTTGTGGGGCCACGGCGGCCTCCAGCTCCAGCCGGGCCAGGTCCACGATCTCCAGGATGCGCGCGTCCACCGCCACCCGCTCACCGGGTTGGGCCAGGCGCTGCGCGATCAGTCCGGCAATCGGCGCCGTCAAGACCGTGTCAGACCGCGACTTTTTGGCCAGGTCCGCACCGGCCTGCGCGGCCATCAAGTTGGCCATCGCACCGGCTTCACTGGAGACCGAAGTCTCCAGCGCGGTGGGCGAAATGAAGCCCTGCGCCACCAGAGCCTTGTTGTTGGTGAGCTGGCGCTGGGCAATCTCGAGCTGGGCCCGGGCGGCAGCGGCTTGCTGCTCGGCCTGGCGCAAACGCAAGTCGAATTCGGTCGCATCGAGCTGGCCCAGCACCTGGCCGGCCCGCACGCTGTCGCCCTCCCGCACGTCCAGGCGCTTGACCTCCGAGCCCACCCGCGCCTTGACAAACGCGCTGTTGACTGCCTTCAGGCTGCCCGATACTTCCAGCCCCCGGGTCAGGTTGACGCGCTGCAGGGTCAGCACGTCCTGTGCCGCCAGCTCCAGGGTGGGGGTCGCGGCGCTGGCGGCGGACGCAGCAGCCGCCGCGCTTGGCGCGCCGGTTTGCGCCTGCTTGCTGCCTTGCATCCAACGAGCGCCAAAAAAAACAACGGTCAAAAGTGCCAGCAAGGGCAGCAACCAGCGGAGCCAAGGTTTCATGAGCGGCACTTCAAACAAAAGAGCTGGAACAGGGTGAACTTGGTGGTTTGAACTCAAGCCGCGCGCGTCGATGGATGTGTGGGCGCGTGTGTCGGCAGGCTTGGCGGCGTTTCGGGCGCCTTGAGGCTCAGCCCTTGCAGCACCAGATCAACGTGCTGCGCGATGAAGTTGCGGCCATCAAGGTGCCAGTCCAACGGACAGGCGCCCAGTGAGTGGCGGTGCAGGCAGATCATCACCAGCGGCAACACCAGCGAGTGCACTGCATTGTCCACGTCCACCGCGCGGAACTCGCCCAGCGCGATACCGCGCCGAACGATGCCGCCCATCAACTCATGCGCCGGGTTGATGACCTGGCTGGCGTAGTACTCGGCGATGTCGGGAAAGTTGCGCACCTCGGTGATCACCAGCTTGAACACGCCTGCGGCCGGGCTGTCGTACAAATCGCCCCACCAGTCGGTCAGGATGCCGCGCATCAAGCTGGCGGCACTGCCCTCGTAGTCGGCGGCACGTACCGCGCCCTCGGCGATGCGGGCCGACAGGTTGTGGCTGATCACCGCCTTGAGCAGCTCTTCCTTGCTGGGGTAGTAAAGGTAGAGCGTGCCTTTGGACACCCCGGCGCGCGCCGCCACTTCTTCGGCGCGGGTGGCGGCAAAGCCTTTCTCGACAAACAAAGCCAGTGCAGCCTCCAGCAATTCTTGCGGGCGGGCGTCCTTGCGGCGTCGGTGGCTGGGTTTTGCAGGGCTCATGTTAATGACTGATTGGTCAGTAATGTAGCTTCAGCGGCAGGTACGGGTCAAGCCGGGCGGGCCGAGATCGACCTGCCATGCAGGCCTCAAAATTGACGAATGAACCGACGCCATGCGCTGATCACACTGACTGCCCCGGCCTCGGGCCTGCTCACCGGCCTTTTGGTCGGCTGTGCCGGCCTGGGCGGCCCGACTGTCATCACCCTGAGCGAAGC
Source organism: Betaproteobacteria bacterium (assembly GCA_025358155.1). GTDB lineage: Bacteria > Pseudomonadota > Gammaproteobacteria > Burkholderiales > Burkholderiaceae_C > Pseudaquabacterium. Next base: position 6,882 of record JANYKR010000217.1, on the reverse strand, counting down.
CGAGATCGCGGCCCTGATTCAGCGCTCGTTCCCGCTGACGCGGCGGGTGCTGGAGGTGTTCGATGTGCAACTCCAGGCGCCCCAGCTGCGCTTGCTGCCGGATCAGAACCGGCTGTCGGTGGACTTGACGGTGTCAACCCAGGACCGCTTGTTTGGCCGGACCGCGCGCGGCCAACTGCTGTTTGACAGTGCCCTGCGCTACGACGCCCGAGACGCGACGGTGCGGCTGACCCAGGTGCGGGTGCGCCAGGTCAATCTGTCGGCCGGCAGCACGGCGGCAGGGACGGTGCCGCCTTTGGCGGCCAAGCCGGCGTCGCCCCAGTCGCCCGACCTGCCGCTGGACCCGGCGCCGACGCTCGGCCCGTCCAGTCCGCTCGGCCCGTCCAGCCCGCTCGGCCCCAGCGCCCGGCTCGGCAATGTGCTGGCCGAGCGGGTGCTCGATGACCTGGTGATCTACCGCGTGCCCGCCGATCGGCTGGCCAGCCTACGTCAACTGGGTCTGCAGCCGGGTGCGGTCACCATCACGTCACGTGGCCTGGAGATCACGCTAGCCCGTCTGGGCAGCTGACGCCCACGGCGCCCGCTCTCCGGGCCGGGCCCGGCCGGATGCCGGCGATCCGACAATCCTGCGCAGGTCAGACCCCCGCAGCGTGCCCAGGGCACCTCAAACTGCCCCGCTATGATCCGCAGCTTTTATCGCGGGAGCGCTTGTGGATCTGATGTTGCTGGCCAAGGCCGCGATCATGGGGGTGGTTGAGGGCCTGACTGAATTTTTGCCGGTGTCGTCCACCGGCCACCTGATTCTGGCGGGGTCCTTGCTGGGATTCGAGGGCGGCAGCCTGACACCGGAGAAGGTCAAGGCTTTCGAGATTTCGATCCAGACCGGCGCCATCCTGGCCATCGTGCTGGTGTACTGGCAGCGGCTGACGCATGTGATTGGCACGCTGGGCAGCGACCGCAATGCCCGGCGGTTTGTGCTCAATGTGCTGATCGGCTTCTTGCCGGCAGTGGTGGTTGGCCTGAGCTTTGGCAAAAGGGTGCAGGCCGCCTTGTTCTCGCCGATGGTGGTGGCCAGCACCTTTATCCTGGGCGGGCTGGTCATCCTGTGGGCAGAACGGCGCAAGAACGTGGTGGTGCGGGTGGCCGAGGTCGAGGACATGACGCCGCTGGACGCGCTCAAGGTCGGCCTGGTGCAATGCCTGGCCTTTGTGCCCGGTACCAGCCGATCGGGCGCCACCATCATCGGCGGCATGCTGTTTGGCCTGTCGCGCAAGGCAGCCACCGAGTTCACGTTTTTTCTGGCCATCCCCACCCTGATCGGCGCCGGCGCCTACAGCTTGCTCAAGGTCAGGCACAGCCTGGTGGCGGCTGACCTGCCGCTGTTTGGTGTGGGTTTTGTGATGTCATTCCTGGCGGCCTGGGCCTGTGTGCGCTGGCTGCTGCGCTACGTGGCCACCCACAACTTCAATGCCTTTGCCTGGTACCGCATCGGATTTGGCCTGCTGATCCTGGCCACCGCCTACTTTGGCGTGGTGAACTGGTCGGACAACTGATGGGTTGAGCCCGCCAGCGGCGGGGCTCAACGGCGACTGAACAGCAGGTCCCAGACGCCGTGGCCGAGTTGCAGGCCGCGGTGCTCGAACTTGGTCAGCGGGCGCCACTCAGGCTTGGGCGCATAGCCGGTCGCGCTGTTGACGAGTGCGGGCTCGGCCGAGAGCACCGCCAGCATCTGCTCGGCGTAGGGCTGCCAGTCGGTGGCGCAATGCAGGTAGCCGCCCGGCTTGATTCGCCCCACCAGTTGCGCCACGAACGCCGGCTGGATCAAGCGGCGCTTGTTGTGGCGCTTCTTGTGCCAGGGGTCGGGAAAGTAGATGTGCACCCCGGCCAGGCTGGCGGGCGCGACCATGCGCGCCAGCACCTCGACAGCGTCGTGTTGCACAACGCGCAGGTTGCTCAGGCCCCGGTCTCTGATCTCGCGCAACAGAGCGCCAACCCCGGGCTCGTGCACCTCGATGCCGATGAAGTCCAGCCCGGGCCGGGCCGCTGCAATTTGCGCTGTGGCCTGGCCCATGCCAAAGCCGATTTCCAGGATGCGCGGCGCCTCGCGGCCAAATACCGCCGTCCAGTCGGGCGGCTGGGCACTGAAGGGCAGCACAAAGCGCGGGCCCAATTCGGCCAGTGCCCGCACCTGGCCGCTGCCCATGCGACCGGCCCGCAGCACAAAGCTGCGCAGCGGGCGGTGTGGCGTTGTCGGCCCGGCTGTCGGCCCAGGGGGCGGCAGCACGGGGTCAGGGATCTCAGGATCGGACATGGTGCGGGTGAAAGATCGCCAGCGCTTGACTGTTTGGCGAGCGCCCAACAAAAAGGCCGCAAAGCGGCCTGGGCAGGGTCTGGAGCGGGTGACTGGAGCAAAAAACTGGAGCGGGCAACTGGAGCACGCAACTGGAGCGGGTAGAGGGAATCGAACCCTCGTGGCTTGCTTGGGAAGCAAGAACTCTACCATTGAGCTATACCCGCAATGCGCCAGATTCTAGCGTCAGGCTGCTGGCCACAAACAGGCCGGCGTCAACCGTACTTCCCTGCGTGGCGCCGGCCGATGGACTGCGGCATCATCAGCCGCTCACCATGAACGATCCCATCCAGCTGCTCTACCTCGGTCCGCGCGAGCCCGACCTGACCACCTCGGCCTACGGCCCGTTTGTGCTCCATCCGGTGGCCAACCCGGTTGAACTGGTGGCCGCGCTGGACCTGCAGGGCTACGACGCCATCGTGCTGGCCCAGACCCGGGCCGATGGCCTGGCCGAGTGGCTGGACTGGCCTGGCCTGTCGAGGGCTGTTCTGGACGCTGCGGTGCTGGTGGTGGCGCCTGAGCCCACCTCGACGGATGCCGTGCGCCTGCTCAAGCTGGGCGTGCAGGATGTGCTGCCGCTGCTGGAAGCCAAGCCCGAGACCCTGGCGCGTGCGGTGCGGCTGGCGGTCGAGCGCAAACGCCTTGAGCGTGCGGCGCGCAAGGCCTACGCCACCGATCTGGCCACCGGCCTGCCCAACCATGCCCAGTTGATGGAGCACATGAGCCACTTGCTGGCCTTGCGCGAGCGTGAGCCGGCGGCGATGGCGCTGCTGGCGCTGCGCATCGAGGGCTTGTCCGCCACCGAGGGGCGGCTGGGCATCGAGGCTGCCAATGTGCTGCGGCGCAAGGTGGCGGTGCGCCTGCGGTCGGGCCTGCGGGCCAGCGACGTGGTGGCCTCGGTGGGTGCTGACAGCTTTGTGGTGCTGCTGGCCTGGATCGACGATGCTGCCAATGCCGACCGGGTGGTGGCCAAACTGGCCCAATCGCTGCAGCGGCCGTTCAGCGTGGCCGGGCAAGATGTGGCGGTGGCCGTGAGCGTGGGCGTGGCGCAGTACCCGCAGCATGGCAAGGAGGCAGAGGCCCTGCTGCGCCGCGCCTTGGCCCAGGCGGGGGCCAGCCGGTCGCTGGGCCGCGCCGGCCTGAACCCGCACGGCGGTGGTGCAGCCGCTGCCAACGACGATTGACCTGCAGCAGCCTCTGCCGGCCGAGCGCGCGTCGCCTGGCCTGCCCGCGTCAACCGCAAGCCTGCCTCACTTCAGGATGTCGCCCAGGCAGAGGTACTTGATCTCGACATAGTCGTCCATGCCCTGGTGCGCACCTTCGCGGCCCAGGCCCGACTGCTTGACACCGCCAAACGGCACCTCGGCCACCGAGATCAGCCCGGTGTTGATGCCCACCATGCCGTACTCCAGTGCCTCGCCAACCCGGAACACCCGGCCGATATCGCGGCTGTAGAAGTAGCTGGCCAGGCCAAACTCGGTGTCGTTGGCCAAGGCCACCACCTCGGCCTCGGTCTCGAAGCGGAACACCGGCGCGACCGGGCCAAAGGTCTCCTCCTTGGCGCAGAGCATGTCGGGTGTGACGTCGGCCAACACGGTGGGGGTGTAGAACCGCTCACCGAGCTTGCTGCCACCCACCACCAGCCGGGCGCCCTTGGCCAGCGCGTCGGCCACATGCGCTTCGACCTTGACGATGGCCTGGTCGTCAATCATCGGGCCCTGGTTGATGCCGGCCTCAAAGCCGTTGCCGACCTTGATCGCGCCCGCCTTGGCGGCGAGTTTTTCAACAAACTGGTCGTAGACGCCAGACTGAACGTAGAAGCGATTGGCGCAGACGCAGGTCTGGCCCGCATTGCGGTACTTGCTGACCATTGCGCCCTCGACCGCCGAATCGATGTCGGCGTCGTCAAACACGATGAAGGGTGCATTGCCGCCCAGCTCCAGGCTGATCTTCTTGACCGTGGGCGCGCATTGACGGGCCAGGATGCGACCGACCTCGGTCGACCCGGTGAACGACAGGTGGCGCACCACGTCGCTGCTGCACAGCACCTTGCCGATTTCAATCGATTGTTCGGCGTCGGCGGTGATGATGTTGAGCACCCCGGCGGGCATGCCGGCGCGCTGCGCCAGCTCGGCCACCGCCAGCGCGGACAGCGGCGTCGCCTCGGCCGGCTTGATCACCACGGTGCAGCCGGCGGCCAGCGCCGGCGCGACCTTGCGGGTGATCATCGCGATCGGAAAGTTCCAGGGCGTGATCGCTGCACAAACGCCGATCGGCTGCTTGATGACGATGTAGCGCTTGTTGTTGTCGGTGGTGGGGATGGTTTCGCCGTAGACCCGCTTGGCCTCTTCGGCAAACCACTCGATGAAGCTGGCGCCGTAGATCACCTCGCCGCGTGCCTCGGCCAGCGGCTTTCCCTGCTCTGCCGTCATGATGCGGGCCAGGTCGTCGGCATGGGCGATGAGCAGCGCAAACCACTTCATCATGATCGCGCCGCGCTCCTTGGCGGTCTTGGCGCGCCAGGGGCCCAGGGCTTTCTCGGCGGCGACGATGGCGTTGTGGCAATCGACCGGGCCGAGGTTGGCCACGTCGGTCAGCGTCATGCCGGTGGCCGGGTCGGTGACATCGAACCGGCTGGCGCCAGCCGCGCCGGCGGCGACCCACTCGCCGCCGATCAGTGCGTCGGTCTTGAGCAGACTGGGGTCGGTGAGGGCCGCAAGCGGTGAGGTTTTCATGTCCATGGGGTTCTCCTGAGGGGTGCGGTCCGGTGCCGGGGCAGCTGCAAACTCTAGCCTACCTGGCCAGCAGGCTCACTCAATCTCGATGCCCTTGGTGACGGTGCCCCACAGCGCCAGGTCTTTGGCGGCCTGAGCGGCCAGTTGCTCGCCGGTGCCCGACCACGGGCTGTAGCCCAGCGCGGCCAGCCGGGACTGGAAGTCGGGCCTGGCCAGTACCCGGCGGGTGGCGTCCGCCAGCCGGTCCACCAGCGCCGGCGCCATCTTGGTCGGGCCGTACAGCGCGTACCAGCCACCGACTTCGTAACCGGGCAGGCCGGCCTCGCGCATCGTCGGCACCTCGGGCAGCATCGGGTTGCGGGCGGCCGAGGTCACCGCCAGCGCCCGCACCTGGCCCGCAGCGATGTACTTTTGGGCGCCGCCGACGATGTCGAACATCATCTGCAACTGGCCGCCGATCACGTCGTTCATCGCCGGCGCGTTGCCCTTGTAGGGCACATGCACCAGTTGCACCTTGGCCTGCATCGCCAGCAACTCGCCGCTGAGGTGGTTGGACGCACCCACGCCGGCCGAACCGTAGAACAGCTTGCCCGGGTTGGCGCGTGCGGCGGCCAGCAGGTCGGCCAAATTGCGCAGCGGGCTGCCCTGCGGCACCACCAGCACGTTGGCATAGCTCAGCAGCGGCACCAGCGGCGTCAGGTCGCGCGCCGGGTCATAGCGCATCTTTTTCTGGATGTGCGGCACGATGGTAATGGTCGGGCTGGCGGCAAAAAACAGCGTGCTGCCGTCGGCGGCTGCACCCACCGTCAGTTCGCCGGCCAGCGCGCCGCTGGCGCCGGGCTTGTTCTCGACGATCACGTTGCTGCCCAGCTCTTGTGCCAGCGCTGGCGCAAAGATGCGCGCCATCGCATCAACCGGCCCGCCGGCGGCATAGCCCACCAGCAGGCGTACCGGTACACCCGCAGGCTGGGCCAGCGCGGGCAAGGGCAGCAGGGGGGTCAGCGCAACAGCGGCAGCCGTCAGCAACAGCCGGCGGCGGCAAGGGCGGAGACAGGTCATGGGCGTATCCAGGCGGAAGAAAAGCGGGCAACAGCTTGGCGCGATCTGCCGCGACTTGCAATTCGTGATTGCCAAAGCCGGGGTTTGCGCGGCCGGCTTGTGCGGCCGGCTTGTGCGGCCAGCTTGTTCGGCTGGTTTGCACGCCCGGTCTGTGCGCCGGGTTCGGGCGCCGGCCGGGTGGCCCTTTGGCAAACACGAATGGCGTGCGGCCCCTGCATTGGGCAGACTGTGCACAACGCATCGGTTTCGATGCTCAACCCCTAATCACCATGACCTTGCCCGCCACCGGCATCCAGGCCCAGCACCAGCAGGCGCTGGACCAGGGCCGATTTCTGATCCAGCACTGCGGCGCCTGTGGCCGCCATGTCTACTTTCCGCGCGAACTGTGTCCCCACTGCGGCGCGCTGGGGCCCGCCCTGGTGGCGCCGGCGGGTGGCGGCAAGGTCACGGCGGTCACCACCGTCCGGCGCAAGGCCGAGCTGGGCGGTGACTACAACCTCTGCATGGTCGAGCTTGACGAAGGCGTGCGCCTGATGAGCCGGGTCGAGGGCCTGGCACCGACGGCAGTGACCGTTGGCCTGCGGGTGCGCGCGCGGGTGAGCTCGGCCAACGGTCAAGGCCTGGTGGTGTTCGATGCGGAGCTTGCAGCATGAGCTTCGATCTCAAATCCTTGCGCGGCAGTGCGGCCATTGCCGGCGTGGCCACCTTTGGCTGCGGCGAGTCGCCCGGCTTCACCGA
>JANYKR010000148.1 GCA_025358155.1 Betaproteobacteria bacterium | reverse complement strand
GGCGGCCTCAAGTTTGAAGCGCGACACCGCGCAACCTGTAAGGTGTCGCCCAAATGGGAACCCACTACTCGCACATGACCGCAGCTGACAGGATGTCGATCCAGGCGCTGCTGCAAGCCCAACTCAGCGGCCCGGTGATCGCTCGCAAGCTGGGATTTAGCCGCTCGGCGATCAACCGGGAGATCAACCGCAGCAAGGCCCAGCCCACTGCGCCGGCGGGCGACTACCAAGCCGGCCTGGCCCAGGTGCGCTCGCAGCAGCGCCGTGGCAAAGCCGGCGCCTGTCGGCGCAAGCTGGGCTCGGACACGGAGTCGCCGCTGTGGCGTACTGTCATCGATGGCCTGCGCTGTCGTTGGTCGCCGCAGCAGGTCGCGGGCAAACTGCCCCGCATGAACAAGTCGCTCGATCCAGCCGCGCAGGCGCTGGCGCCGCCAACATTGAGCGTGTCGCACGAGACCATCTACTGCGCGATCTACGCCATGCCGCGCAGCACGCTGCGTACCGAACTCGTCGGCCTGCTGCGCAAGAGCCACAAGACGCGGTTGCCGCGCACGCGTGGCACCGCCCGCAAGGGCGGCTTGCCGAACATGACCAACATCAGCCTGCGCCCGCCCGAGGTGGCTGCGCGCATCGTCCCCGGCCACTGGGAGGGCGACCTGATCAAGGGCGCCATGAACCGCTCCTCGGTGGGCACGCTGGTCGAGCGAATCAGCCGCTACGTCATGCTCGTCAAGCTCGATGGCAACACTGCCGAGCACGTCCTCGCCGGCTTCAAGCGCCGCCTCAAGAGCGTGCCTGAAAGTCTGCGCAAGACCATGACCTACGACCAGGGCTCGGAGATGGCGCTGCATGAAACGCTCAGCGCGCAGTTGAAGATCGACATCTTCTTCTGCGATCCCCACAGCCCTTGGCAGCGCGGATCGAACGAGAATGCCAACGGGCTGATCCGCGAATACCTGCCCAAGGGCATGGACCTCAGCCAGGTCAGCCATCAGCAGCTCACCGCCATCGAGCACTCACTGAACCACCGCCCGCGCAAGATCCTCAACTTCCATTCCCCGCACGAACTGTTCTCGGCATTGACTGCGGATTTCATCAGAGGCGTCGCGCTTCAAGCTTGAAACCGCCAAGTCCCTTCCTATTCGCTCAACCGGAGCGCCAACGGCAGGCCACCAGGCCCGGTCCGCGGCGAGGTACATTCTCCGCGGCCCGGGCCTGGCGTCCTGCCGCCGGCTCCCGCTTAGCTCGAACTACAAGGGCTTCCCCATCTGTCAAGCGAATCAGGGCCTGAATTTGTCGCGGCAGCGATAAACTCTTTATCAGTCTTGCATTGTTTTCAAGCCTACCGTCGGGCAGCGACGTGGCGTTGAGCAGCGGTAAAAGGGTGCGGACTGGAGAAACTACAAACGGTCATTGAGCAGTCGATTCTTGCTGACTGCAGACCCTGATGAAAGACGCGCGTGGGGGGCCTATTCGTTAGCCGAGGTTACCGTGCTGTTGCCAGTACGCCAGAGCCTCCTTGAGATAAGCGGCCATTCCCCACGCAGGTCCAACCTTTTACACATCAACGCTGGTAAATCACGCGGCGGTAGAAACTAGTTGTCAGGGTGGCCGGGCGGGCGGGAGCAGGGTGAATTTGGGTGCGGCGTATTTTGGTGACATGGCCGCGCTCCTCAGGCCGGCAACTTGAACGACTCGCCGCGGCTGAGCACGGCCCAGCACATGCGCGCGTTCTTGGCCGCGATGGCCACCACCGTCTTCCAGTAACCGCGCCGCGCCTCCACGGCCACGGCCCAGCGGCTCAAACTGTCGGTCTTGCACTTGGCCGCGTTCAGCACCGAGCGCGCACCCATCACCAGCAAGCTGCGCAGGTACGGGTCGCCGGCCTTGGTGATGCGTCCGAGGCGGGCTTTTCCTCCCGAGCTGTATTGGCCTGGCACCAGGCCGATCCAGGCGGCGAACTGGCGCCCGCAAGTGAACTCGCTGGCGTTGCCCACCATGGCCACGATCGCCGTGGCGGTGGTCTCGCCCACGCCCATCAGCTGCATCAGTTGCTGCGCGGCGGTGCAATCGTGTGCCATGGCGTGGATGTGTTTGTCGTACTGCTTGACCCGCTCATCGAGATGGGCCACCTCGCTGAGCAGGTCACCAATGACCAGGTTGGCGTAGCCGGGCAGGTCTTCCAAATGATTGCGTGCCTCTTGCCGCACCACCTCGGCCTTGAGCGGCAGCACGATGCCAAACTCGCTGAGCAGGCCACGGATGCGATTGATGCAGGCCGTGCGCTCGGTGACGAAACCCTGCCTGGCACGGTGCACCATCAGGCGCGACTGCTGCTCTTCGGTCTTGACCGGGACGAAGCGCATATTCGGTCGCTGCATGGCCTCGCAGATTGCCGCCGCGTCGGCCGCGTCGTTCTTGCCGCGTTTGCCCGTCATGCGGTACGGCGTGACCAACTTGGGCGCCATCAGCCGCACGGTGTGGCCGTGGGTCTGGAACAACCGGGCCCAGTAGTGCGCACCCGAGCACGCCTCCATCCCGATCACGGTGGGCGGCAGGGCCGCGATCAGCACACCCAGTTTGGCCCGCGACACCTTGGGTTGGCGCAGCAACACGGCTCCCCCAACGTTGACGCCGTGCACGGCAAAAACATTCTTCGCAAGATCGATTCCGGTCGCAATAATGGCCATGGAACTTCCCCTTCCGAGTGAGTTGATGAACTTGGCACTTCCCATCTTGGCACTTTGTTGCCGACCTCCGCAACACGGAGTACTCGGGGCGGGGAAGTCCCTTCCATTCGTTAGGCATCACGGGAAGCCGCACGAACCAGCCCCGCGTAGAACTGCCAAGCAATTGCCGTGAGCGCGCTGGGCCGCGAGAACACTCGGGTAAGTCCGACTTGTCGGCGACGGCAATCGGCGGCACGATGCACCTGGAGCGCGATCTGCCAGCAAGTAGCAATGACGAGGCGAACTCCTAAAGCCTCATTTCAGACGTTTTCACTAACCGGAGGCCAGCGCCATGCACATCGTACAAGTCTCTCAACTAAGCGATTCAAATAAAGAGCGAATTAAGACGATACTTGATGAACTGGCTAATCGAATGATAAGCGCGCCGACATGGAAGATTGTCGCTGTCCATAGCGGGCAAGCGATTAGGCTGCGTAAAGCTCCAGGGGCGAATAAGCTATTGGAGAAGCTGGGGCCGAAGTCTTTCGGTCTGTTTGGCGCTGCGCTCAGCGTAGGGCTCAACGCGCTTTCTGATTCGAAACGTACAGACCTTACACCCAGCCAGCGCATTGGACGAACATCCGTCGATATACTGATTTCTTTAACTCCGCTTGGCGTGCTGGCATTTGGCCTCTCCCTCATGTATCCAGATAGACAGGACTACATTAAGAATTGGCTGTTTAGCACGAGCAGTCCTCATATCCAATTCATCGCAGATCAAATAGTTCGTCTGGGTGGCGCTTCCTTTCAGGAGTGGAGCGCTACGCCCAGTTGGCTTGATTTCATCTGACGTCAGAGTGATGCCTAACCCCTCTACAAGGACTCGGCGGCCTCAAGTTTGAAGTGCGACACCGCACAACCTGTAAGGTGTCGCCCAAATGGGAACCCACTACTCGCACATGACCGCAGCTGACAGGATGTCTATCCAGGCGCTGCTGCAAGCCCAACTCAGCGGCCCGGTGATCGCTCGCAAGCTGGGATTTAGCCGCTCGGCGATCAACCGGGAGATCAACCGCAGCAAGGCCCGGCCC
>JANYKR010000131.1 GCA_025358155.1 Betaproteobacteria bacterium | reverse complement strand
ACGCCGATCGCGCTCGCGCGAGCCGGACGGCTTCGTGATGTTTTTGAGCGGGTTGAGCAGGCTCTCCATGCCCCACTCCTTCCGCGCGATTTCGAACAGGTGCGACACGAGAGCCAGTTCGAGGCGGACGGTGTTTTCGGCACGGCCGAGCGCCCGCCGCATGTCGCGGTACTGCGCGAAGTCGGCGCCCTTCAGGTTGGCCAGGTAGCGGTGGGCGAGCGGCTGGCGCAGCCAGTGCGAGATGCGCTGGTAGTCCTGCGCCGGGTGCGCCTTGCGGCTGCTGATCGCGGTCTTGTATCGCTCCAGCGCCTCGGCGAGGGTCGTGCGTTCGGCCTCGGCCCGCGACACGAAGATGCCGCGATCCATCTCAGACTCGGCAGTGCGTGCCCAGGCCTCAGCCTTGACATGCGTATCGAACGACTTGTGCTGCGGCGGGAAGCCGAGGCGGCGTATCTGAGCGCGCCAGTACTTGCCGCGCTTGGTGACTGTTGCCATGTGCGATAGACCCGTTGGTTCGGTTCATCGCCAGTCTCTGGCTGTGCCACTTTTGTGCCAATGTCCAAAAAATCGGCTGATTTCCCGGACGCCGGCAACAAAAAACGGCCTAGCGTTTTCGCTAGGCCGTTGATCTTTAACGCTTACTTTTTGGTGGGCCCTGAGTGACTCGAACACTCGACCTACGGATTAAGAGTCCGCTGCTCTACCAACTGAGCTAAGAGCCCGAAATCGCCTTGCGCAAGACTGGATACATGCAACAAAGTTCGGATTGGTGGGTCGTGCGTGACTCGAACACGCGACCTACGGATTAAAAGTCCGCTGCTCTACCGACTGAGCTAACGACCCAACTCGAATAGAACTCAAAATTCTAGCATGAACTATTGCTGATTGTCATGCCTCTGAACTGCCGCCGGCAGCGAGGACCGGCACGGTCTGCGGGCGCTGGAGCCCTGCGGCGACAGCAGCCTCAGGCCCGGTCCAGGTACAGCCCGGCGCACAGGCCCAGTCCCAAGATGTACAGCCAGAGCGTGCTCGACACCCCGTAGGGATAGACCATCAAGGCCACGCCCAGCCACAGCGTCGGCTTGCGCCCGCTGGTCTTGCCGCGCCGGTAGGCGACAAAGCCAACCAGACCGAACACGATGGCGCCAAAAATGTAGGCCGGGCTGGGCAGCGTCAGCCCCATCGACTGCAAGGCGGTCAGCGAGTCCATCGCGCCGGCGAATGGGTGAGGCGGGTTGGGCAGCAATTCATCCCCTTATCCTAGTCGTGGCTTGCCGCCGTGGTGCAATGCAGGCCTGCTGCGGCCGTCGAACCCTCCCCGGCGCCTCGGCAAATCACCCACCCGCGGCTGGCCCGGGTGCAATACAACCCCTGAAGTTTCAAAATGACCGTGCCATCCAAGCTCTCCTCACAAGCACTCAAAGCACTGGCTGTAGTCGCGGGCCTCGCGTCGGCTGCGCCTGCCGCGTGGGCCCAGGCCTTTGATGCGGTGCGCCTGTTCGGCGCCACATCGGGCATAGACGGAGGCACCGCCGGTGTCGCCTTCATCGCGGGCACCCAATACGCAGGCTCCAACGAGCGGCGCAACCTGATCCTGCCGCTGCTGGACTACCAATGGACCAACGGCTGGTTTGCCGGCACCAGCAACGGTGTGGGCTATGAGTTCGGCAAGCGCCTGGACATGCAGTACGGCCTGCGGCTGACCTTTGACCGGGGCCGGGATGCTGACCGCTCAAGCGTGCTGCGCGGCATGGGCGACATCGACATCAAGCCCGAGGCCGGCGCCTTCTTCAACTACTTCGTATCGCCACAGGTCTTCCTGACTTCATCGCTGCGCTTGGGTGCAGGCAACAACGGTCGCGGCATGGTGGTCGATCTGGGCGTGGGCTACGCAAGCCAGTTGGCGCCGCAGTGGCGCATGGCGGTGGGCGCAGCCGCCACGCTGGCCAATGCCGATTACATGCAGTCGTACTTTGGCGTCACGCCGGCGCAGGCCGCAGCCAGTGGACATGCCCTCCATACGCCGGGATCGGGCCTGCGCGACGTCAGAGCCAGCCTGTCGCTGAACTACTTTCTGACGCGGCAAGTGACATTCACCACGGCGCTGTCGGTAAGCGCACTGCAAGGCGGTGCCAAGGACAGCCCGCTGACCCGCAAGGCAACTTCACCCACCGGTGTGTTTGTCATCGGCTACGGCTTCTGATCCGGCTGCCAGAGGCGGGCTGATGCCTCGGGCACTGCAGCCCGCAGCAAGCCTCGTGATGTTTCAACTCCCTGGCGTCAGTGCCCCGCGCCGGATCTGGTCGCGCTCAAGAGACTCGAACAAGGCCAAGAAATTGCCTTCGCCGAAACCGTCATCGCCCTTTCGCTGAATGAACTCGAAAAACACCGGGCCCAACAAGGTCTCGGAAAAAATCTGCAGCAGCAAGCGAGGTGCACCGCCCGATTTCAGCGCCTCGGTGCTGCCGTCGAGCAAGATGCCCCGAGTCTGCAACTCGGCCACGTCCTGGCCGTGGCCGGGCAGGCGCTCGGCCAGCATTTCGTAGTAGACGGCGTTGGGTGCCGACATCAGTGGCACGCCGGCCAGCTGCAGGCTGTCGATGGTGGCGAGCAGGTCATCGGTGAGCAAGGCCACGTGCTGGATGCCCTCGCCATTGAACTTCATCAAAAACTCCTCGATCTGGCCGGCGCCGCGCGAGGACTCTTCGTTGAGCGGGATGCGGATCTGGCCGTCAGGGGCCGTCATCGCCTTGCTGGTCAGGCCGGTGTGTACACCCTGAATGTCGAAGTAGCGGATCTCGCGGAAGTTGAACAGCTTCTCGTAGAACCCGGCCCAATAGGCCATGCGCCCCCGGTACACGTTGTGTGTCAGGTGGTCTACCAGCTTGAGGCCGTGGCCTTGCGGATGGCGGTCAACGCCCTCGACGAAGTCGAAGTCGATGTCGTAGATCGAGCGGCCATCCTCAAAACGGTCAATCAGGTAGAGCGGTGCACCGCCAATGCCCTTGATCGCCGGCAAACGCAACTCCATCGGGCCGGTCGGAATGTCGATAGGCTGCGCACCGAGCGCCAAAGCTCGCTGGTAGGCGAGGTGCGAATCCTTGACCCGAAAGGCCAGGCCGCAGGCGGACGGTCCGTGCTCAGCGGCGAAGTAGCCGGCGATGCTGCGCGGCTCCCGGTTGACGATGAAATTGATGCTGCCTTGGCGGTACAACACCACGTCCTTTGACCTGTGGCGTGCCACCAGCGTGAAGCCCATGCGCTCGAACAGCGGCTCCAGGGTGTTGGCGACGGGGGCGGCAAACTCGACAAACTCGAAGCCCATGAGGCCCATGGGATTCTCGAACAGATCGGCCATGACAGTGCTCCTGTTGGCTTTAAACGGCAGGGGGAAAGAAGCTGGCAAAAATCAGGATCTGTCCACCCACCGGCGGCGCACAAGGCAGGCCGCGCACACTGCGCGCCAGATGATCACCCATGAACAAGGCAGAGCCGCGAGGGGTTGTCACCGATGCTCACTGCGGGAGTAGGGAAGCCCGGCGGCTGGGCAACGTTGCCGGACAAGGCGGGAGCCGCGTTGCTGTGCTGGGTCGACTGGGATGAACGGCACTCGTCAACAGCCGCTTACCATTACTTTCATCATAGCAAGGCGATGGCGACGTTTCTGCCCCGCTGGTGTACTGGGAGCGGCGCCACAACGAGCGCTCCGAGCGGCGC
>JANYKR010000112.1 GCA_025358155.1 Betaproteobacteria bacterium | reverse complement strand
GGTAGAACCAGCCACCCTGGGCGCCGTAGGTGATGGCCGCATGGTGGAACACCCCCAGCAAGGTGGCGGCGGCGCGCAACACGTCCAGACCGGCATGGAGGGTGACCGCCACGGCAGTGGCGGTGTGGGTGGCAGCGGCGGGGGAACTGGCCATGCGGGTCGGGCTTGGCAAGACAGCGAACCCCTGGTGCTGGGGCCAGCCCGCCGAGGCGCCCTCAGTCCACCGTTGCGCCCGACTCCCGCACCACCCGGCCCAGCCGCACAGACTCGGTCCGGACTTGTTGCGCGCCGCCGCCACCTTGCTGGTGGTGTTCCACCATGCGGCCATCACCTACGGCGCCCAGGGTGGCTGGTTCTACCAGGAGCTGGCGCCCGGTGATGCCTGGTCGTCACGCCTGTTGAGCTTTTTTTGCGCCCTCAACCAGGCATGGTTCATGGGCTTGTTTTTTTTGCTGGCCGGCTACTTCACGCCACCCGCGCTGGCGCGCAAGGGGGCGCTGGGCTTTCTGGTGGCGCGGGCGCTGCGGCTGGGTCTGCCCTGGTTGCTGTTTGTGGGGCTGTTGGGGCCGCTGACGATGGCGCTGGCGCGCACAGCGCGGGGCGACAGTCCCTTGGACGCGCTGCGTTGGCTGGCGGGACACTGGGTGTTCGAACCCGGTCCGCTGTGGTTTGCTCAGGCCTTGATGCTGGCCGCCCTGGGCGCTGCCCTGTGGCACCTGCTGATGGGGGGCAGGCCGCTGAGCGACCGGTCTGCGGCGGCCTTCCCGTCTCAACGGGTGCTGGCCGCAGCGGCGCTGGGCACCGGCCTGGTAGCGTTTGGACTGCGGCTGGTCTGGCCGGTGGGGATCAGCGTAGCCGGCATGCAGTGGGGCTACTTTGCGTCCTATGCGCTGTTGTTCGTGGCCGGCTGGGCTGCTGCAGCGCCAGGCTGGTTGCAACAACCGCCGGCCGACCGGGTGCGGCGCTGGCGCAGGGTGGCGCGCTGGGCGGTGCCGGTGCTGCCGGTGGTGGCGCTGTCCGCAGGCCTGCTGCCTGGCCTGCAGGGCAGGGTGGAAGGCGGCTGGAGCCTGCCGGCCCTGGTTTACGCGCTTTGGGAGCCGCTGGTCGCCTGGGGCGTGTTGCTGGGCCTGCTGGCGCGGGTGCAGCGGCTGTCTGCGGACATCGGCCCGGTCTGGCAGGCCTTGTCGCGCCGGGCTTTTGCGATCTATGTCATCCATCCGCCGGTGCTGGTGGCGGTGGCGCTGGCCTGGGCGACGGTGCCGGCACCAGCGCTGCTGAAGTTTGTGCTCACCGGCGCGCTGGCCTGCGCGCTGTGCTACGGCCTGGCCGGCGCGCTGTTGCGTTTGCCGGGTGTGGCGCGGGTGTTGTGAGGCCGTGCTCTCGGTGCCAGGCGCTCAGCGTCGGACCGCCGCCGCCGATCCTGCCGGCTGCCGGCTGCCGGCTGCCGGCTGCCGGCAATCGGCATTGAGCCGGGCGAAGCGGGCCTCGCGATCGACCTCGATGAAGGCCCGCAGGCCAGTGCTTTGAAACGGCCGCAGCGTTGCCTCGTCGTGCAGCACGATCTCGGTCGCGAGTGCCCAATCCCCATCGGCTTCGCGCGGGTTGAGCCATAGCAGCCAGGGCTGGGCTGGCGCGCCGCCCTTGGGCCTGGCGGCACCGCTGGCCCGCTCAGGATGCAATTTAGCCTGCAACCCGGCCTGCAGGTCCGCCAGGTCGCTGTCCGTCACTGGCGCGGCGGCGGCAGGGCGCATGCGCCGCACAAAATCGTCGAGCGCATGGGTGGGATCGTCGTTGTGCGGGTCTGGGCTGATCGGCTGGATTTCGCGGTGCCTCCAGGCCTGTTGCGGTGCTGCCGCAGCGCTTGATCGGCCACCGAGCCGCTGAATTTGGAGTGGAAAGCCTAGGTTTTTACCCTTGGATTGGGTTTCGCGCTCTAGACGCATGACCGCACACTTGAGGCCATGGTGCAAAGCCTGCATCCCTTGAGTCAACGCTGGGCCGCTCCCGAGGCGACTCCTCCCCCTTGGGGGCGGCGGCGGCTTTTTCTACCGCCTTGGGGGCGAGCACAAATCCCTGAATCCGCAGCATCCCTGTTAACCCTTCCAAACTTTCACGAAAGCCTTCCATGACCCAAACCACCTTGCGCGCCGTCACCCTCAAGACCGTTGCCAACTACACCCAAGCCGCCGAGCGCGCCGTGGGCGCCTACCGTGCCGGCGGCCATCGCCTGATCAATGCCGTGCAGCGCAGTGTTGACCGCGCTGCCCAGCAAGGCGCCGAGCGCTTGGCGCCGCGTCTGGCCGCCGCCCTGCGCCGCGCCAGTGGCAACATGACCGGCCTGGCCAGCAAGGGCCTGGACGCCGTCAGCAGCGGCACCGAGCGTGCCATCGAGCTGGGCAGCAGCGGCGTGAGCAGCCAGCTCGGCCGCGTGGCGGACCTGGTTGAAGGCGTGGACAACCGCGTCGTGGTGAGTGGCGTTGAAGCCGCCGTGCGCTTGAGCATGCCCGGTGCCCAGGCCGCGCTGATGATCTCCGAGCGGGTGGCTGCCGGTGCCGACAAGCTGCCGGGCGCCCCGGTCAAGCGGGTCAAGCTGCCCGTCGTCAAGGCCAAGCGCGCTGCGACGGCCGGTCGCCGCACTGCTGCCAAGCTCGACGCACCGGTTCAAGCCGTTGCCAAGAACGTTGCCAAGAACGTCGTCAACCCCCTGAAGAAGGCCAAGAAGGCCGTCGCCCCGTTGGCTGCCGAGGTCGCCTCAAAAGTGAAGGCTGAGGTGAAGGCCGCTGCCAAGCCCAAGGCGGTCCGCAAGGCTGTTGCCAAGCCTGCCGCCAAGCCCGTGACGGTAGTCGCCAAGGCGCCGCGCGCTCGCCGTGCCGCCAAGGCCAGCCCGGCAGTGGCCGCCGTGGCCGAGGTGTCTGAAGCCAGCGCCGCCTGATCGACGGGGTCGTCGCCATGCGCCAGCTCAGCGGGCATGACGCGGGGTTTCTGTACTCGGACACCGCGCGATCCAACGCCAACGTCAGCCTGCTGCACATCTTCGACCAGGCCACGGCGGCTGGCGGGGTGGTGCGGTTCAAGACCGTGCTGGCGCACATCGAGCGGCGCCTGTCAGCGTGGCCCTTGTTTCGTCAGCGGCTGCAGACCGTGCCGCTGGGGCTCGACCACCCGTACTGGGTGGACGACGAAAACTTCGACGTCGAATACCACGTCCGCCACATTGCCCTGCCCAAGCCGGGCGACTGGCGGCAGTTTTGCATCCAGGTCTCGCGCATCCATGCGCGGGCGCTCGATCTGGACCGCCCGCTCTGGGAGGTGTATGTCATTGAAGGCCTGGACAGTTTTCTGGACCTGCCCGAAGGCAGCTTTGGCCTGCTGCTCAAGACCCATCTCGCAGCGGTCGGCGTGCAGCAGTTGAGCGAGCTCAGCGCCTTGCTGCTCGACGACAGCGCATTGCCCGCACCGGCCGGCCCGTCGGCGCCCTGGTTTGCCGACGCTGCCCCCGGGCGCCTGGCACTGGTGGCACGGGGGCTGCTGAAGTCGGCCACCGCGCCGCTGCGCTTGGTGCGCCCGCTGGCGCGGGTGGCCACTCACGTGGCGCCGGCGGCAGCGGCGCTGGCCAGCGAGATGCTGTTGCGGCCGCAGAACCTGCCTGTCACGCGATTCAATTCGGTCGTTTCACCGCACCGGGTGTTCGAGACCCGGCGATTCACCGAAGCCGAGTTTGATGCGGTTCGGGGCTTGGTGCCTGGGGCGACGCTCGAAGACGCAGTACTGGCCGTCTGTGGCGGCGCCTTGCGCCGTTACCTCGGTGAGCAGGGCGAACTGCCCGAAGACCACAGCCTGTCGGCGATCTTCTCGCAACCTGCGGCGGTGGCGCTGGCGGGCGCTGGACCCTTCAAGCGCAAGCCGATTTCGGCGGCGCCGGCCTTGATCTGGCGCCATTTGCTGCTGGGCACCACGCTTGCCGACCCGTTGCAGCGCCTGGTGGCCGTGCGAGCGCAAAGCCTGACCCAGCCCGCAGCCGACCCTTTGCTGCGGGTCATCAACAGCCCCGAGTTGGCACAGGCGGGCGCGGTGGCCTCGGCGCCGTTGTTGTCCTGGTCGCGCAGGCTGGCGGGCGGTATCGGCGCCCGGCTCGGTCCGCGCACACCGCCGGCGCATTGCAGCATCACCGAAGTGCCGGCGCCCGTTCGACCGCTCTACCTGTGTGGCGCACGCATGGTTTATTTTTCGGCGATCCTGCCGATTGCCGACGGTTTGGGCCTGGCGTTTGCGCTGACCCGCTACGACGGCCGGGTGGTGATCTCGCCGACGTCTTGCCGCGAGTTGATGCCCGACCCCGAGCTGTTTGCGCTGTGTCTGCGCGACAGTTTCCAGGAGTACCTGGCGCTGGCCCTGGCCAGGCCTCACAGGCTGGCTCGCAAGCGGGTGAAGAAGGCGGCAATCAAGGCGGCGATCAAGCCAGCGACAACACCGCCCAGCCAGCCGGCGGCAACAGGGCGGCGCCGGCCAGCGCGCCCGTCGGTCAAATCAAGGCAGACTGAACAGCCGGCTGAAAAGGCTGCCAAAGCCGGCTGATTCGTTCGAGCTGCCGGCCAGGCGCCGGTCAGCTCAGACCGGTACGGCCGAATGCGTGAGGGTCCGGTAGACCAAGCCCGACACGCCTTCGGGCTTGAACGGTGCCCAGTGGCCCTCGGGCTGGGCCAGCCGGTCGGCCAGGATGCACAGCACCATCGCATTGAAGCCCAGCCCGGTGTGGCTGCCCGAGACGCGGATGTTTTCGTAGCCCTGCCCGGGCGCATCGATGGTGGCTTCTTGCGGCGGCACCACGCCGTCGCTGATCGAGTACAGGCAGCTCATCGGCACTTCGGGCAGCAGGTGCTCGCGCAGCTTCTTGACCCGCGGTTGCATCACATGGGCGTTGGGCCCCATCGGGTGGGCCACCATGCGGTACAGCGCCTTGACCAGGCGCGGTGACTGGCTGCCCTCGGCGTCCACCCGCACCGGGCTGCCCAGCGTGATGACCTGGCGCACGCACTCGGCGGCCTGGTGCGCGCCGTAGAGCGCAAACACCCCGCCCAGGCTCCAGCCCACCAGGCTGACCTTGCGGCCGGTCTGGTGGTGCAGGTGGCGGATCTTTTGCTCCAGCGCCTCGGCATGCCGCCGCTGAAAGCCGATGTTGCGGCCCAGGCCCCAGGTCTGCACGTCATAGCCCCGACCACCCAGAAAAGCCTTGATCGCCACCAGCGTGATCTCGTCGGCCATGAAGCCGGGCAGCAGAAGCACCGGGTGGCCATCACCGTGCGGTGCGGTCATCAAAAACGGCCAGGCGAAGGGCAACATCGCCATTTCGGCCAGGGCGCGGACCTCCATCAGTGAATGCAATCGGTGCGGCGCGCCGCGGTGAGGGTGTCTTGTGGCCATCGGCAAAGTCTGTGGTCAGCTCGGAACTGAGATCAGTCGATTGTGGCCCGTTGAAGGGCGCTGCTGGAGGGTGAGGCGTCTAGGAGGCTGTCGGGTCCGGCGTTGGATCAGCGCCGGGGCGGGCACGCTGATCCGCAGATCAGCCAAGCCGGTCTGGCGCCACTATCGGTGGCCGATCGGCCCCGGCCGTCGGCCTGAGCCCTGGCCCTCCCCATCTCGACCATGAAACCCCTCCTCCTCCGGTCTCCGGGCCAGCGCCTGGCCGGCGCCTTGGCGCTGCTGCTGATGGTGTTGCTGGCGCTGAGCACCGCGCTGTCGCTCAGCCGCACCCGCAAACTCGACGAGCAACTCAGTGGCTTTGAGCTGGGGACTTTGCCGACGGTGCACCTGCTGCACGGGTTGGGCGCCGGGGTTGAAGAGTCGCGCGGCATGGCCGCATTGCATTTGATGCTCAGCGGCACTGCCGAGATGCCGGCGCTAGAAGCCCAGATTCAGCAGCGGCGCGAGCAACTGGGCTTGCGCCTCGCAGCCTGCGCCAGCCGCCTGAAGGGCGGCGCCGACCAGCAGCACTACAGCGCAGTGCAGGCGAGCATGGCGCGGTTCTGGGTTGAACAGGACCGACTGGCTGCCTTGTCTCGCCAGGCCGCCACTGATCCGGTGGCTGCTGCGGCAGCGCGCGCCCTGTTGGTGGGCACCGCGCTGCAGGCCTTTGAGCAACTCGGGGCCGACATCGAGGCTTGGTGGCTGGAGGTCGAAACCGAGGCCAGGCAGCAGGCCTGGCAGGCCCATGCCGATGCCGCCAGCACGGTGTGGCAACTGCTCGGCTTGGGAGCGCTTGGGCTGCTGGTGGCCGTTGGCGGCGTAGCGCGGCTGCAAGCGGTGGGCTTGGCCCCGAGCCAGCCAGACACCATGACCGCAGCAGCGCCGGCCGGCGCCGGGTCTGCAGCCGGATCACCCGCAGCGGCGGCGCGTGCAGCCATCGCGCAGGCGCAGTTGCAAGGTCCAACCCAGGTGCCGCTGAATGTGCGGCCGGATGTGCCGTCGGATGTGCCGCCGGATGTGCCGCCGGACGCGCTACCCCAGACCTCTGCCACTGCCATGGCCCAGCCGATCACCCCCTCAGACCAGGGTCACCTCGCCCGCCGGAACCCGGAGAGTGCCGGGCAGTGAATAGCCAGGCGTCGGAATTTCAGGGCTTGGCGACAGGTTCGCGCAGGTAGATCTCGACACGCCGGTTCAGTGCACGGCCGTATGCTTTGTCGTTGCCCACCAGCGGGTCACGCTCGCCCCGGCCCAACACCTCGATGCGGTCTGCGGCCACGCCCTTGGCTTCAAGGTGGCGGCGCACGCTGTTTGCGCGGGCGAGCGACAGCGTGTCATTGCTGGCCACGCTGCCCTGGCTGTCGGTATGGCCGACGATGCGGATGCGCATGGCCCGAAACATCGGCGACAGCAGGTTGGTGGCCAGGCTGTCCAGCACCGGTCGGCCCACCGGCAGGATCTCGGCATGGTCGGTGCCGAACGAAAAGTCACTCGGCACGTTGACCTGCAACTCGCCATCCGGGGTGCGCAGCACCGACACACCGGCATCGGCCATCGCGTTGGACAGGGCGGCCCGCTGGGTTTCGATCACCGCTGCACTGGCCGCCGACGAGGCAGCCCGGGCCTCGGCGGGGTCAGACGGCGATACGCCCTGCTTCAGGCTCGCGCAGCCAGCGGCCAGCAAGGTGGCCGACAGCAGCGCGGCGGTGGTCATGGCTCGAATCATCCGGTGCTCCCAAGGTTTGGCAGGATGCATCATCGCCCATCCGGGGCTGTCGTACAGTGCGGCGCACCACCGATTGCCGCCGCGTCGCTCCTACTTCCACCCGCATCGGCCCATGCCTCATCTGCCCGTGTTGCCGCAAGACACCGACAGCCTGCTCAAGCTGGCGGCGCGCTCGATGTTCGACCTCTACGCCCAGACCGTGCAGGGCATGATGGTGGTGGACCGGGCGCACCGGGTGGTCTGGATCAGCGAGGGCTACAAGCGCTTCTTGCCGGCGCTGGGCTTTGCCGGCGAGCATGAGTTTGTCGGCCGGCGGGTGGAGGAGGTGGTGCCCAACACCTTGCTGGCGCAGGTGATCGACAGCGGCCAGCCGATCATGGTGGACTTGCTGACCAACCAGGCCGGCACGTTTTTGGTCAGCCGGGTGCCGCTGCGCGACGAGCGCGGCCAGGTGATCGGAGCGCTGGGCATGGTGCTGATGGACCACCCAGAGCTGCCCGACGGCAGCATGCAGCCGCTGATGACCAAGTTTGGCCACTTGCAGCGTGAACTGGCCGCCGCCCAGCGCCAACTCGCCGCCGAGCAGACCCGCAACCGGCGGCCCAAGTACACCATTGCCGCCTACATCGGCGCCAGCCCGGCGGCGCTGGAGGTCAAACGCCAGGCGCGCCGGGTGGCCGGCACCGATTCGACCGTGCTGTTGCTGGGCGAAACCGGCACCGGCAAAGAGTTGCTGGCGCACGCCATCCATGCCGCCTCAACCCGGGCGGCGCGGCATTTTGTGGGCCTCAACATCGCCGCCGTGCCCGACACCTTGCTGGAGGCCGAGTTCTTCGGCGTGGCCGGCGGCGCCTACACCGGCGCCGACCGCAAGGGCCGCGATGGCAAGTTCAAGCTGGCCGACGGCGGCACGCTGTTTCTCGACGAGATCGGCGACATGCCCCTGGCGCTGCAGGCCAAGCTGCTGCGCGCGCTGCAAGAACAGGAGGTGGAGCCGCTGGGTAGCAACCAGGTGATCAAGGTGGATGTGCGGGTGATTGCCGCCACCAGCCGCGACCTGCACGCGATGGTGGCCGAGGGCCGGTTTCGGGCCGATCTGTACTACCGGCTCAACGTGCTGCCGATCCGGCTGCCGGCGCTGCGCGAGCGGCTGACCGACATCGAGGCACTGGCCGAGGCCTTGCTCGACGACATCGCCAGGCGCAGCGGCCTGGCCGCCAAGAACCTGTCTGCCGACGCCCTCGACCGGCTGGCCGCGCACCACTGGCCTGGCAACATCCGCGAGCTGCGCAACGTGCTGGAGCAGGCGGCGCTGATGACCGACGAGGTTGTGCTGCGCCCGGTGGACCTGGACAACGCGATTGCGCCGGGCCAGCAG
>JANYKR010000099.1 GCA_025358155.1 Betaproteobacteria bacterium | reverse complement strand
TTGTCGGAAGTGGTGGCCGCGACGGTCGATGACCTGCAGTGGGTCGAGTACCCGGCGGACGCGTCAGACGATCAGGCGATGGAAGGCTGGTTGCTGCGGGTGATCGGCAAGGGGCAGAAGGAACGCGAGGTGCCGCTGCCGGCCGACGTCGTGGCCGAACTGGCCAAGTACCTGGAATCGCGTGGGCTCGACCCCGACCCTGAGGACATCGGGAATCAGGGGGCGTACCTGCTGGGCAAGGCCAGCGACGCCGCGGCGCGCGCGCCAGGCCTGGCCACCAGAGAGGCGTTCGATCCTCGGCAGGGCATCGCTGCGACGACGTTCTACGACCAGATCAAGCGGTTCTTCATTGACTGCGCCGGCGTGCTGCAAGGGCAGGGCGACGGGAGGGGCGCGGAGCGGTTCGAGAAGGCGAGCACGCACTGGATGCGGCACTCGCACGCCAGTCACGCAATCGCCGGCGGGATGCCCATCGAGATCGCGCAGCAGAACCTTGGGCATGCGTCGCTGGCGACCACGACGGTGTATGTCACCACTGAGAAGCGCCGCCGAATGAAAGCCGTGGAGGCCTTCTGGCGAAAGTAGGTGTCGAGGTACGAATCAGAGGGCAGTGAGAACGAAAAAGCTGTCAGTGGCACCGACCGCGACTGCTGAATCGTGCCAGTTGGTCCTCATGAAGGGCAGCGGCCTCCGGGCTGAGCCACTGCAGTAGTCCGGTTGGCCAGGCTGAAAACCAAGAACAGGCAAGGGCCTTGACTGCCTTGACGGTCCGATCGGGCAGCGTCCTCGGCATGCGCCTGCGGCCTGGCGGGCGCCGCATGACGTGACCCGCGGCGGTCATCAACCACCGCCGGCGAATCAGGCCGTGCGGCAGTGCCATCCGCAGCACCCCGCCGCGTTCGGGCTCAACGCGGCGGTCTTTGGCCCGGGTGTCACTGCCGACCGCTGGGCAGACGGGATTGTCTTCGCTGGGTGTGCGGCTCGACGAGGCGCGCAATCGTGCGCTCGCCAACCCGATCAGCAGCGACGACTCAAGTTGCCAGGTGCGCGTGCTGCCCTCGCTGGAAGACGAGCAGATCGCCCGGCACACGCATGGACTGGTCGGCCGCCATTGATCACCGACCGCGAACGCAAGCCCATTGCCACCGCCGCGATCATTGGCGAGAGCCACAAGCCCTGAACGGATAGTCGGCTCGGAGATCAGCGGCGCCTGCGCGCTCCTGCGTCCTCCTTGTCCACTGCGGTCGCCCCTGCAGCAAGGCTCTGAGCACAGGCTTTGGCGGCTTGACGCACGGCCTCGCCTTGCGTGGGAAAGGCATGGATCACCAGGGCCAGTCGGCGCAGCCCCATGCCGGCCACTATGGCCAGTGAGATGTCATTGATCAACTCACCTGTGGGCGCCGGTCCGAACATGCTGAGTTTTGGCCGGTTTCAAAATGCTGGTGCACTGTGACCGCATGAAGATCGCTTGAATCCATGGTGAGGCTCCTCGGCAGTTCGTTGTTGACTTTACCCATGGTCACTGATGGGCGACGCGCTGCCTATCACCCAATGAGGGCCCCCGCACGAACGGGCGACAGGCACCCCCATGAGGGGCACCCGGCGCCACATCATGGGTCCGTGTCGAGTCCGAGGCACTGCCGTAACCACCGGGCTGCGTGACCATCGCCCGCCACGTTGCCGGCAATGCGCTCGGTGACGAGCGCCTCATGCCCCAGGGTTCCGGCGGACGCCACGGCGTGGTCGCGCGCCGCACCAACATCAGCGCCGGTGAGCTCATAGCCTTCGCCACGGGCCATCCAGTACAGTGCCGTGAGAGCAACCTCCAAAGCGAAGGCCGGCTGAGTTTTGACATGGTCGCGCGCGGCACGCACGAGCGTCTTCGGATCCACTGGGGCGCGTCGCGCGAGCGCAAGGGCCAGGTTGTATTGCTTGAGCGTCTTGGCGGTGGCGAACCACTTTCCCTCTTCGCCTGGAGTCGACGCAATCAGGTCGGCAAGGATTCGACTCGGCTCGATGCCGGGGTATCGTTTCGCGATGGCGCGAAAGGTGGCGATGTTGGTGTTCGCCGACGTTGCCTGGATGCCGTACCGCGCATAGGCCTCATCGTCGCGACCGGCGTCCAGCAGCAGCTGCTCTGCCACGGCCGACAGCGCGATGTCCGGCACATGCCGGCTGCGCAGCCCCTCCATCAGGTCGATGGCGCCGTCCACGTCGCCGCGCGCTGCCAGCGCCTTCGCAGCCCATTGCTGGTCATGCCAGTACGGCTTGGGGTCGAGCGCCAGCACGGCCAGCAGGTCGTCGAAGCGGCCGGCGTGGAACAGCGCGCTGTAGCAGAGCGTGCCCGACTTCGCGTAAGCGTAGGTGCCCTTCCTGCGGTCGGCCATGACGTGCTGCATCAAGGGCAGCAGTTGGTCAGCCCAGTGCGAAGCGAGTGACGGATCGGCACACAGCGCACCCCATTGCTCGCCCAGGGACTCGATGTAGGGCGGGTCGTCTTCCTGTATTGCGTCGAGAAGCCGCTCGAGCCATTTTTCGCGCACGCGCCTTGGAACTGGCGCTGCCGCGATCAAGGGCACCATTTTCTCGACGACGCCGTGGGTCGCGTTGCCCAGCGCGCCGCTGGAGCTGTCGATCTGGGTGACAGCTGGGGAGAGCTTTTCGAGCAGCAGCACCGCGCCTTCGCCGGCCAGTGCCGGATCGGTGCGTGCCATGCGCTCGATCTCCCCGACAGCCTCGTTCAGGCGCTCGATAGCCTTGCGCGTCCCGCGCCATCCAAACGCGTTGCGCCGAAAACTGGCCCTGAAAGCCCATGCATGAGAAGCCGTCACCGTGGATCCTGATCTGCCGCTACCAGAACATGCTGCCCGGCTTCGCGTAGAGACAGCGCGCCCAAGCTCTCATCGGCAATGAGTCTTCAGCCTTTTGCCAGAAGGTCCTCCGGTGTCTGGCCCGCATCCAGCGCAGCCTTGAACCACTGCGGGCGCTTGCCGATGCCGCCCCATGTGTGACCTTGATCGTCTTTGAACTTCACCGCCTTCGCGGGTCGCTTTGCAATGGCGTTCTTGCGTCCCGTGCTCGTGGGCTTGCCGCCCACCGCCGCGGGGGACTTGCCAACCTGGCGGGCGGCTTTGCTGAAACCCAGATCAGTTGCCGTCAGGCCGTAGTGGGCGATGGCGTCTTTCACCTTAGCGATGACCTCCACCACCTCCTTCTTGCGCAAGGCCTCGGCCTGCGCTTGCAGCGCAGCAATCTGCGCGTTCAATGCCGCCAGGGTCGGACCACTCTTGCCTGTTGCCATGTGTCAAGTCTCAGGGTGTCGTCGAAAGCATCAGAGGATAGGTCAATTGCGCGCACCTGCCGTTGGCCGGTTGGCTGGAGCGGCGCCTTCAGTCGAACGCTGCACACCCCAGCCAGGGGACGGCAGCGTCTACGGCACCGGTACGCCGGGCAGCTCCGTACGCGGACGACACCGGTTGCCGAGGAGGTGCTGAACACGGCCCTTGGATGAGCTTCCCTGAACCGGCCGCTGGTGGCCGGCAAGCCCCGGCCAGGACCGGAAATACGAGGCGACCCCAAATTGCGGTCATTCGCCTGGAGGGCCGTCGCGCACGAGGGCTTCTATGCTCTCGACCAGCGCCGATGCGGCCGGTGACAGCGCCGCGCGGCTGCGCATGGCCAGTAGCAGGCGCCGCTGCACATCAATCCCTTCCAGTGCCATGACCTTGAGCCCCAATGCATCCGCGTACATGGACGCACCTGTTCGCGGAAGCACCGTCACCCCAAGGCCGGCCGCCACCATGCGGCACATCGCGTCGAAGCTGCGCGCCTGGACGCGAATTCGCAAGTTGCGCCCGTGGGCTTCAGCGGCGGCGCTTAACTTGCGAGTCAGCGACGACGTGCGGCTCAAGCTGACGAAGTCATAGTCCAGCGCCCGCTCGAAAGGGACCGCCGCGGCGCCGGCCAAAGCGTGCCCTGGGGGTGTGATCAGCACCACTTCGTCGATGTTGCAGACGAAGGTCTCCAGACCTTCCCTCGGCGTGTTGTCGCCGATCACGGCCAGCTCGGCGGAGCCCGCCGCCACGGCCCGAACGGAATCCTCACTCAACGCATCTTCAAGGTCGATCCTGACATCGGGGTGGCGTTGCGCGTAGGCGGCCAGCACGGCAGGCAGGAAGCCCCCTAGGGCCGAAGGATTGGCCCACAGGCGTAAGGGGCCTCCGGCGCCCGCGTGCATGTCGTCGACCGCGAGTGCCAGCCGTTCCAGGTTCGCCACCAACTCGATGACGTGGCGGTGCACCGCCTGGCCTTCAGACGTTGCCGTCACTCCGCGCTGACTCCTTTGCAGCAAGGCCTTGCCGCAGTGGTGCTCGAGCTCTATGACCCGCCGGCTGGCGGCTGCCAGGGAAATGCCGAAACGATCTGCCCCGGCCGTCAGGCTGCCCGCGTCCACCACGGCCATGAAAAGGCGCAGAGACACCAGATCAAAGCGGTTCAAATTGACCACGGCCCTGGGTTTTCCCTATTCAATGCTTGGACAAGGTTACCTCAACGCATTCGGAACGACAGGTCAGGGCAAACCTTCGACACTTTGCATTGTTGCTGGGGTCGCAGCCTTGCACCCTCAACAATCTTTCGGAGCACACCTTGAACTCTCGCACCTACCGCATCGGGCAGATCGTGCCCAGTTCCAACACGACGATGGAGACCGAGATCCCAGCCGTGCTGCGCGCCCGTGAGATGGTGGAGCCCGAGCGTTTCACCTTCCACTCCAGCCGCATGCGCATGCAGAAGGTAACCAAGGAAGAATTGGCTGCGATGGACCGCGACTCCGACCGTTGTGCGCTCGAACTCGCCGACGCGCGCGTCGACGTACTCGGTTATGCCTGCCTGGTCGCGATCATGAGCATGGGCAAGGGCTACCACCGCGTGGCCGAAGCCCGCCTGCATGGGCGCACGGTCGAGGCCGGCGGGCCGGCGCCGGTGGTGACGAGCGCAGGGGCTCTGGTCGATGGGCTGAAGGCGATTGGCGCGAAGCGCGTGTCCATCCTCGCGCCCTACATGAAGCCGCTGACGAAGCTGGTCATCGAGTACATCGAGAACGAGGGCATCGAGGTGATCGACAGCATCTCGCTCGAGATCCCCGACAACCTCGATGTCGGCCGCCAGGACCCGCTGGCGCCGATCGAGATCACGAAGCGCCTGAATATCAAAGGCATCGATGCACTTGTCGCGTCGGCCTGCGTGCAGATGCCGTCGCTGGCGTCGGTGCAGCCGATCGAAGACCGCATCGGCTTGCCGGTGGTCTCTTCGTCGGTCTCGACGACCTTCATGATGTTGAAGAAACTCGGCTTGAAGACCTACGCCCCGGGATTCGGATCCTTGCTCTTGGGGAAGTACTGAGCACGACCCGCACGCTCGCGACAACGATCATCAGCACCCGGAAGGAAACCCCATGAACACCACCCGTCGAACCCTTGTCAGCGGCCTTGCCGCCGCCTCCGCACTGATCCTGCCGGCGCGCTTTGCGTTCGGCGCCGAGCCGCTGAAGATCTCGCACCAGTTTCCTGGCGGGTCCGAGAAGGAAGGCGACTTCCGCCACCGCCTGTGCGACCGTTTCGCCAAGGAGCTGGATAAACGCAGCAACGGCGCGCTCAAGGCCAACGTGTACCCCGGTTCGTCGCTGATGAAGGTCAACGCGCAGTTCAGCGCCGTGCGCAAAGGCGCGCTGGACATGACGCTGATTCCCTTGCCCTACGCCGGTGGCGAGATTCCCGAGCTGAACATCGCGCTGATGCCCGGGCTGGTGACGAGCTACGAGCAGGGCTTTGCCTGGAAGAAGGCGGAGATCGGCAAGGCACTAACCGACCTGCTGGCGGACAAGGGCGTGATCATCGTCACCTGGATCTGGCAGGCCGGCGGCGCTGCCAGCCGCAATGTGCCGATCATCGCGCCCGAAGATTTGAAGGGCCTGAAGTTCCGCGGCGGCAGCCGCGAGATGGATCTGGTGGCCAAGGCGGCGGGCGCGGCCACGCTGTCGCTGCCCTCCAGCGAAACCTACGCCGCCATGCAAACCGGTGCGGTCGACGTCGTCACCACCTCGGCCACCAGCCTGATCTCGTTCCGCCTGCAAGAGGTGTCCAAGCACCTGACCATCAGCAAGGCGGGCAAGTCCTATTGGTTCATGCTCGAGCCGCTGCTGATGTCCAAGGCCATCTTCGACAAGCTGCCCAAGGACCAGCAGGCCCTGATCATGACGGTCGGTGCCGAGATGGAAAAGTTGGCGCTCGACGGCGCTCGCGCCGACGACGCGAGTGTCTCCGACGCCTACCTCAAGGCCGGCGCCAAGGTGCACGACCTGACCGACGCTGCCCTGGCCAAGTGGGTAGCGCTGGCGCGCACCTCGGCCTGGAAGGACTACGCGGAGAAGAACGAGGCGAGCGCCAAGCTGCTGAAGCTGGCGGAGAAGGTGACGGCGTAAGCGCGTCGCGCACGCCTGCAACACCAAAGCCACACCGGCCAAAGAAGCCAGGAGACAACAGCATGAGTCATGGATTCGACGTGGGGGAGGCGGGGCTCGAACTCCACGACCCCGAGACACTCGGCGGCGCCGGCCACCCGGCGGTGGCGGCGCTGGATCGCGCGCTGAAGTTCGTCAACCGCCTGGTGATGGTGCCCTGCATGCTGGCGGTATTCCTTGCCGCCGCGATCCTCTGCTACAGCGTGGCGGCGCGCTACTTCTTCAAGATCCCGACCGAGTGGCAGGACGAGACGGCGATATTCTTGTTGATGGGCGCCACGTTTTTCTCTGGCGCCTATGTGCAGAGCTTTCGCGGCCACGTCGGCGTGGAAGCTGTGGCCGGCCTGCTAGGCCCGCGCGCCAACCGTTTCCGCATGATGTTCGTCGAGGCGGTGAGCTTCGCGTTCTGCACCTTCTTCGCGTGGAAGTCGTGGACGCTGTTCGCCGAAGCTCTGCACGAAGGCCACAGCAGCAACTCCACCTGGGGCCCGCCGCTGTGGATCCCGTATTCGCTGATGGCCGCAGGCATGACGCTGCTGGCCGTGCAGTTGGCTCTTGAGCTGACCAGCCGCATCGTCAACAAGGAGGCCCCGAAATGAGCGGCAGTGCCATCGGCATTTCGTACGGCGTCATCACCTTGCTGGTGATGTTCAGCGGCATGCCCATCGCCTTCGGCCTGGGTGCCGTGGCCGTGACCTTCATGTACTTCTTCATGCCCGGGTCGGCCCTGGACACGGTGACGCAGAACGTCTACGAGGAGATGGCCAGCATCACGCTGCTGTCGATTCCGCTGTTCATCCTGAAGGGCGCGGCCATCGGCAAGAGCCCCGCGGGCAAGGACCTGTATTCGGCCATGCACGCGTGGATGAGTAAGGTCCCCGGCGGCCTGGGTATCGCCAACGTCTTCGCCTGCGCGCTGTTCGCGGCGATGTCGGGCTCGAGCCCGGCCACCTGTTCAGCCATCGGCAGCGCGGGCATCCCCGAGATGCGTATGCGCGGCTACTCGCCGGGCTTCGCGGCCGGCATCATCGCCGCCGGTGGCACCCTGGGCATCCTGCTGCCGCCGTCGATCACGATGATCCTGTACGCGGTGGCGGCCGAGCAGTCGTTGGGCCGGCTGTTCCTGGCGGGCATCGGGCCGGGCGTATTGCTGGTGGGGCTGTTTGCCGGCTACGCCGTGTACCGTTACCGCAAGGAGCACGCGGCCGCCCTGGTGGCCTACGCCGGCGGCGGCGTGACCAAGAGCGCAATGCTCGACGACCATGTCTACACCATGGCCGAGAAACTCGAGATGCTGCCGCGCGTGGTGCCCTTCGTGGTGCTGCTGATTGGCGTCATGGTGGCGCTGTATGGCGGCTTCGCCACACCTTCGGAAACGGCCGGCCTCGGCGGCATCCTGGCGCTGGTGCTGATCGCTGTGGTCTACGGCATCCGCAAGCCGAAGCAACTGCAGCCGATTCTCAGCAGCACGATCAAGGAAAGCACGATGCTGATGTTCATCATCGGCATGTCGCTGCTGTATTCCTACGTGATGAGCTCGCTACACATCTCGCAGGATGCGGCGCAGGCCGTGGTGGCCATGCACCTGCCCAAGTGGCTGCTGCTGGCCACCATTCTTCTCATGGTGGTGGTGCTGGGCTTCTTCCTGCCGCCGGTGTCGATCATCCTGATGACCGCCCCCATCGTATTGCCGCCGCTGAAGGACGCGGGCTTCGATCTGATCTGGTTCGGCGTGGTGATGACCATCGTGATGGAGATGGGGCTGATCCACCCGCCGGTGGGGCTGAACATCTTCGTTATCAAAAACATCGCGCCGGACATCCCGCTGAAGGACGTAATCTGGGGCGTGATGCCCTTCCTGGGCTTGATGTTCGTGGCCATCCTGCTGATGTGTTTCGTGCCCGGCATCGCCACGGCGCTGCCCGATC
Source organism: Betaproteobacteria bacterium (assembly GCA_025358155.1). Taxonomy (GTDB): domain Bacteria; phylum Pseudomonadota; class Gammaproteobacteria; order Burkholderiales; family Burkholderiaceae_C; genus Pseudaquabacterium. Next base: position 13,707 of record JANYKR010000099.1, on the reverse strand, counting down.
TGGTGATGGGGGCGCCGAAGTGAACGCACCGCTGGTTTGGGACACGCAGCGCCGCTCGCGCGCCGCGCGCCTCGAACGCGCCCGCGCATGCAGCGTGGGCAAGCAGGTCGATGCCGCTGCCATCGGTGCGTTGCTGCAGGCGGTGATCGAATCCGGTGACCGCGTCTGCCTGGAAGGCAACAACCAGAAGCAGGCCGACTTCCTGGCCCGCGCGCTCACCGCGCTCGATCCCGTTGCGGTGCACGACCTGCACATGGTGCAATCGGTGTTGGCGCTGCCCGAGCACTTGGACGTCTTCGAAAACGGCATCGCCTCCAAGCTCGACTTCAGCTTCTCGGGCCCGCAGGGCGCGCGGCTTGCGCGGCTGGTGGGTGCGGGCCGCATCGACATCGGCGCCATCCACACCTACCTCGAGCTGTTCGCGCGTTACTTCGTGGACCTGACGCCGAACGTGGCGCTCATCTGCGCCCAGGCCGCCGATCGCGACGGCAATCTCTATACGGGCGCCAACACCGAAGACACGCCGGCCATCGTCGAGGCCACGGCGTTCAAGAGCGGCATCGTCGTCGCACAGGTCAATGAAATCGTCGACGTGCTGCCGCGCGTCGACGTACCGGCGAGCTGGGTCGATTTTGTGGTGCAGAGCCCGAAGCCGCACTTTATCGAGCCCCTCTTCACACGCGACCCGGCGCAGATCAGCGAGATCCAGGTGCTGATGGCGATGATGGCCATCAAGGGCATCTATGCCGAATACGGCGTGCAGCGACTCAACCACGGCATCGGCTTCGACACCGCCGCTATCGAACTGCTGCTGCCGACCTACGCAGAATCGCTGGGGCTCAAAGGCAAGATTTGCAGCCACTGGGCGTTGAACCCGCACCCGGCGCTGATCCCCGCCATCGAAGCCGGCTGGGTCAAGTCGGTGCATTCCTTCGGCTCCGAGATGGGCATGGAGAACTACATCCGCGCCCGACCCGATGTGTTCTTCACCGGACCCGACGGCTCGATGAGAAGCCACCGCGCCTTTTGCCAGGCAGCCGGTCACTACGCCTGCGACCTGTTTATCGGCAGCACGCTGCAGATCGACCTGGCCGGCAACAGCTCGACTGCCACGTTGGGCCGCATCGCCGGATTCGGCGGCGCGCCGAACATGGGTGCCGACGCCCGCGGCCGGCGGCACGCCAGCGAAACCTGGCTGAAGGCCGGGCGCCAGGCGCGTGACGGCCTGCCCGGCGCACGCGGAACGCCGCGCGGCCAGAAGCTGGTGGTGCAGATGGTTGAGACCTTTCGCGAACACATGGAGCCTGCATTCGTCGAAACTCTGGACGCGTGGCAACTGGCCGAGCAGGCGGGGATGCCGCTGCCGCCGATCATGATCTACGGAGACGACGTCACCCACATCCTCACCGAGGAAGGCATCGCCAACCTGCTGCTGTGCCGCACCGACGAAGAGCGCGAGCAGGCCGTGCGCGGCGTGGCCGGGTACACGGCAGTGGGGTTGTCACGCGACCGCCGCATGGTCGAGAACCTGCGCGACCGCGGTGTCATCCAGCGTGCTGAAGATCTGGACGTCGATCCGCGGCTGGCCACCCGCAATCTGCTGGCTGCGCGCACGATGCGCGACCTGGTGGATGCCTCTGGTGGCTTGTATACACCGCCTGGCCGATTTCGAAACTGGTGAGGCAACGAACATGAGCATGGCCGCCGGTCTGGAAACGCTGCAGTACACCTTTGTGGGCACGCGCCACTCCGGTGCCTTCGCGCCAGTGCTGGTGGGCGTGGTTGGCTCGGGCAACCTCGAGGTTCTGCTCGAGCCGAGTCCGGGGTCGAACTGCCGGTTCGAGGTTCAAACCTCGGCACGGGGCTTCGGCAACATCTGGGAAGCCGTTCTGCGCGACTTCCACGCCCGCCATCCGCTGGCCGGGGTGGCGGTCGCCATCCACGACATGGGCGCAACGCCGGCTGTGGTGAGCCTGCGCCTGGCGCAGGCTGCGGCGGCGCTGCCATGAACGGTACGTTGCCAGGCCGGGTCAGCTTCGCCGAATGCACGGCGCGCGAACGCATCGCCGGGCTGTTCGATGCCGGCAGCTTCCACGAGTGGTTGCCACCCTCGCAGCGGGTGATGAGCCCGCACTTGGCGCAGCTGGGAGTGCCTGCAGCGTTCGACGACGGCGTGGCCATCGGCGAAGCCCACCTGAGCGGGCGCCGTGTTTTTGTCGCCGCGCAGGAAGGCGAATTCATGGGCGGTGGCGTCGGTGAGGTTCACGGCGCCAAGCTGGTGGGACTTTTCAAGCGCGCGCTACGCGACCGGCCCGAAGCAGTGGTGCTGCTGGCCGAATCGGGCGGTGTTCGCTTGCACGAAGCCAATGCCGGGCTGATCGCCGTCTCGGAGGTGATGCGCGCGCTGCTGGACACCCGCGACGCTGGCATTCCTGTGCTTGTGCTTATCGGCGGCGCCAATGGCTGCTTTGGGGGCATGGGTATCGTTGCGCGCTGCGCCGACCATCTGGTCATCAGCGATATCGGCCGGCTGGCTATGTCCGGCCCGGAGGTGATCGAGGCATCGCATGGTGTCGAGGAATTCGACTCGCGCGACCGCGCGCTGGTCTGGCGCACCACCGGTGGCAAACACCGCTACCTGGTGGGCGACTGTGATCAGCTCGTGGACGACGACGTGCAGGCATTTCGCGCCGCGGCGGTGCGCGCGCTGGGCACCGGCCGCCCGCTGACGCTGCAGTCGTTGCAGCAGGAACAAGCCCTGCTGGCGCAGCGCCTTCACGATGGTGAGGGTGCCGACGACGCGATGGACCTCTGGCAACACCTCGGCATAGCCCAAGCCCTCGCGGTGCCGGACATGAACGCCGAGCAAGTGCGCGCTCTGCGCCCGGAGACCAAGGCATGAACTGGAACGACGTCGCCTCGCAGCTTTTCGGCACAGCGCACGACATACGTGCCGATGACGATTTTCTCAGCGGCAGCGCCACTTTCGACGGCCGTACGATCGCCGTCGTCGGCAGCACGAACCATGCGCCCATCGGCTACGCACTGGCACTGCGCCAGGCGCAAGTGGTGCTCGACACGATGGCCCACCACCCGGGCCGGGCGATCTTCTTGTTGATCGATACCCAAGGACAGCTATTGCGCCGTCACGACGAGCTGCTGGGCATCAACCGCGCGATGGCACACCTGGGCTGCTGCATCGACCTGGCGCGGCGCCGCGGTCATCGCGTGATCGGTCTGGTGTACGACCAAGCGTTGTCGGGCGGTTTCATCACTTCGGGGCTGATTGCCGATGCCTGCGACGCACTACCCGAGGCCGAGATCCGCGTCATGCGCATCCCCGCCATGGCGCGCGTAACCAAGCTGTCGGAAGACGTGCTCACCGCTTTGTCAGCGTCCAACCCGGTGTTCGCGCCGGGCGTGCAGAACTACCTGAGCATGGGCGGCGTGCGCGCGCTGTGGCAGGGCGACCTGCCAGCCGGCCTGCGCGACGCTTTGGCGCATGCTTCGACCGACGACCGCAGGGCGATCGACGGGCGCGAGCGCGGCGGTCGGCTCCTCGCCGCCCGCGTTGTGGAGCAGGTGCTGGCGGCTTGAGCTGTCCGAGCCCGCGCATCTGATGAAACCGCTGCGGCGACACCAACTGGTCTGGCTCGACGAGTTTGGTTGGTATCGCATTCTGGCGGCGGCATCGTCCTCCCCCTCGTTGTCTCACCATCAGTCGCCGGCATCAGCGGCACAGGCGCTCGATTGCCTGGAGCACTGGGCCGAATGTCGCTGGCCGCTGGTCGTGACACGCCAACCCGCCGGACTGCCGGCTGGCATGTCGGACAGGCCACTGGCGTTGGGGCTGTCCGCGCCGGCGCGATGGGGGCACCATCCCATCGCGGTCTCGGCATCGGCGCACGCGGTAGTCAGGCAAGGCGAGTTCCCCCTTGTTGCCGAACTGGCCACTAGCCTGCCGGTCGCAGCGCGGGCCGGCTGGTGGGCGTTGTGCGAGCACCTTGCGCGGCTGGGCGTGGCGGCGCGCGTATATGGCAGCTACGGTTGGCAGCACCTCACTGGGCTCGAGTACGTTCACCCACACTCGGACCTCGACCTGCTGCTCGATGTGGCGACACTCGCGCAGGCTGACCGGGGCTGCGCGCTGCTGCAAGGGGCCGAGCTGGGGCCTCTGCGCATCGACGGCGAGCTGGCCTTCGAAGACGGTGCCTCGGTTGCCTGGCGCGAGTGGCTGCGGTTCAGGTCCGGCCAGACCGACCGCGTACTCGTCAAGCGCATTGCCGGGATGGCGCTCGAGGGCGCCACGGCCTGGGTGGAGATGACATGAACGCAGTAATCCGCAATGGTGTGTCCGCTGCGCAGGACACACACCTCGCCTGCACCCTGAAAGGCATCGGCCGTGCGGCCGTGGTGGCGCTATACGACGAATTGGCGCTCGACCCGAAACCCGGCCTCGTGTCATTCGTCGACAGTGGCAGCCACAGCGACATGGACGCGCGGACTTTCCTGCGCAGCTTGTTTTCGCTGCGCTTCTATTTTCCCCGTCTGGCCGCGCTGGGTGCGGCTGGCTCGGCGTTCGAACTGCTCGAGCGCGAGGGCATCGACGCCGAAGTGCGCATGCTTGCCGCCACAGGGGGCATCAACACCCATCGGGGCGCGGTTTTCTGTCTCGGCCTGCTGTGCGCGAGCGCAGGGGCACTGGTGGCGCAGGGCGCACGGCTGGAACCCTCATTGCTGCGGCGCGAACTGACCACTTGCTGGGGCCGTGTCCTGTCCGAACGCGCCCTTCGCATCAGCCCGGCCCACGGCGCCATCGCCGCTCGCCGGTTCGGCCTGCGCAGCGCCGCCGCCGAGGCGGCGCTCGGATTCCCGGTGCTTTTCGAGACGACGCTGCCCGCATTGCTGGCAGCGCAGCATCGCGGCGCTGCGCCGCGTGAAGCGCGCCTGCAGGCACTTTTCGAGACCATGGATGTCCTCGAAGACACCAACCTGGCCCACCGCGGCGGCCTGGCCGGACTGCAGCATGCGCAACGCGCGGCCCGCGCGTTCCTGGCCGCTGGCGGCGCTTTCCGGCCCGACGCGTTGGTGCACGCGCGCGCCGTGCACGCGGACTTCGTCGCACGTCGCTTATCGCCCGGCGGCACGGCCGACATGCTGGCGGCGGCCTGCTGGGCGCAGCGCGTCTGCGGTCAGGCGTGAGTCTGGCGCTGCTTTTTGCGGGGCAGGGCACGCAGTACGCGGCAATGCTGCCGTGGTTGGAAACCTGCCCCGAGGCTGCCCCCACGCTGGCGCTGATCGCCGCTCAGCTTGGCGCCGACTGGCGCACCCGCCTCGCAGAACCTGAGTGGGCTCAGAGCAACGCCGTGGCGCAACCCTTACTGACCGGCCTCGGCATTGCGGCCTGGCAAGGATTGGCTGCGAGACTGCCGGTGCCGGCGGTCGTGGCGGGCTACAGCGTAGGTGAGCTGGCGGCGTTCTGCGTAGCGGGCGTGTTCGACGTGGTCGACGCGATGGCGCTGGCGCGCGACCGCGCTGTCGCCATGGACCGCAGTGCGGCCGGCCGCGATACCGGACTGCTGTCCGTACAGGGCCTGGATACGACGGCGCTGCGTGCCGCCTGCACCCGCTACGGATTGTCGGTGGCGATACGACTGGCAGCGGACCGGGCCGTGCTGGGGGGCTTGTCCGAAACGCTGACGGCGGCTGAAAGGGGTCTGTCAGCCGGCGGCGCGCGTTGCACGCGACTGGCGGTGCGCATCGCATCGCACACGCCATGGATGGCGGCGGCTGCCATCGAGTTTGAAGCACGGCTGAGTGCGGTGGCCATGTCGTCACCGCATTCGATACTGGTCTGCAATCACATTGGCGCGGCGGAGCGCGAACCGGGCCGGTTGAAGCAGTTGCTGGCCCGTCAGGTCGCGACCACGGTGCTCTGGGACAGCTGCATGGACGCCGTCGCGGAGCGGCGTGTTCGGTGCGTTCTCGAGGTGGGCGGCGGGAACGCCTTGACGAACATGTGGCGTGATCGGCATCCCGACATTCCCGTTCACTCGGTCGACGAGTTCCGCAGCGTGGGGGCCATTACTCGCTGGGCCGACACGGCGCTGCGATGAGTTCTTCCGTTCAGCCGTGCCCGAAAGGGTGCAGGCCGTCTTCAGAATCGGCTATCGCGCGCGCTCAGAGTACGACTACTACCGACAGCGCGAAACGCCGCAGAGTCGCCCCGCAGGGCATTCATTCCAGAGGGTGGCACGCTAATCGCCCGCCCTACACTGGAAGCCCATCACGTGTCGGCGCCGATCTAAATCTGACCCACCGCGCCGATCCAATATTGACCCGGGGATGGAAGCCGACCGCGTAATGGTCGGCTGTGGACAAGTGTAGGTCTATGCCTGCTTTGTCTTCGTCCTCCTCGATGCTGCGCTGTTCGCGCGGGGGAATCCGCTGCGGCCTACGGCCTCCGCGACTTCCCCCGCGCGGCGCTCGCTCAGGCGTCGGCCTCGGGTGGTGGATGCTTGTCGGTCTTGCGCGCCTGCAGCGCGCTGCAGGTCGGTTCGACCCCGCAACGAGCACGGTGCTCGTCGATGATGGCGTTCACCTCTTGTGATGGCGATCGAGCTCCGCCTGGGCGAAATATGCGCTGCTGCTCGGCCGTCGTGGTGCCAGGGCGCACGCCGCTGTCGCGCTCGCCCTGGCGGACCCACTTGCGCAGGGTCTCGCCCGTGCAGCCGATCTTCGAGGCAATCGACTCGATCGCCGCCCATTGCGACGGGTACTGGTCCTTGGCATCGAAGACCATGCGCACCGCACGCTCGATCACCTCGAGGGAAAACTTCGGGGACTTCCTCATATTTGCTCCATTCTCAATCGAAGGAGCCTCATCGGAAACCGGGGCGGTTCATTTCGCTGGCCTGGTCCGGATGTGCTCGAGCATTTTCCCGGCCAGCGTGGCGACGGTGTCAGGCGACAGACCCTGCGGGTCCTGAGGCTTGAGGTCACGCATGCAGAGCATGCGTTGCATCTTGCCAAGGCCTGCGATCTCACGCCATTGGCGGATGTCTTGTCAACGCCATGGCTCACGGCATGAGCTTGACATGCCGCTCACAGCCGCGTGATCACGCTCATCTCCGGCAGACGCTGCCAGGGCAGGCCCACGACCAAGGCGTCGAATTGGCTCTGTGTCAGCGACAGCGGTGCCGCTGTCGCGTCGCGCATCAAGCTGCCCCGGTCGTCCATTCGACGGCGCACCGACGCCACGCGCAGGTCGAGGCCAAGCTGCAGACCGATGGGGACTTGATCGAGGTCAACCTTGCCACTGCAAGAGAGGCGCAAACTGGTAAATATCACTCGAGGGAGTCCAAGCGATGAAGCGGCCGACGTGCGAAGGGAGACCAGCGGTATTCAGACTCTGGGGCGGTCTGGTGGCCCTCCTGCCCCTAGTTTTGACCCTTTGGCCCAACGAGGCGCGGGCCATCCCCGCATTCAATCGGCAGACGGGCCAGAACTGCGTGGCCTGCCATGCGGGCGGGCAGTTCCCCGAACTCACGGCCTACGGTCGACTGTTTAAGCTGACCGGCTACACCATCGGCGAGCGGGCACTTCCCATTTCTGCCATGGCGGTCGTGTCGATGGCAAAGGTTGCCAACACCGCCAAATCTGAAGACTCGGCCGGGGACTTCCAGAAGAACAACCGCCCTATCCTGGCCACAGCCAGCCTCTTGCTGGGCGGCAAGGTGACGGACAACATCGGCGGCTTCGCGCAGATCACCTACAACCCTTACGCCACACAGGACGCCAACGGGGCTTTCCACGGCCACAGCAATGCCGACAACATCGACCTGCGATTTGCCGATCGCATCGTCAACAGCCAGCGTGACCTCATCTTCGGCCTGAGCGCCAACAACAACCCGTCGGTCTCCGATCCCTGGAACACGGCCGCAGCCTGGATGCAGTACGTGCCGGTGGCCAGCCCGACCAGCCATCGCTTCATCGACGGGAACGCACCGTATCCCGGCTTTGGTTCTGGCGGCAACATCTCAGGGCTGACCGCCTATGCGTATCTAAACCAGCGCCTGTACGTCGAATTGGGCGGCTACGGCACGTCGCGGGGGCTAAGTGCCTTCATGAGCGCCGGGCTCGACAGGGCCAGCACCACGCAGCTCAGGGGCATCAATCCGTATGGGCGCCTGGCCCTCAATACCGAATGGGGGGCCCACAGCCTGATGGTGGGCGCCTCAGGCATGGTGGCCCGTGTCTATGACGACCCACTGGACACCTCGGACCCAGCCAACACGCACCGATATGTCGATCTTCATCTCGACACCCAGTATCAGTATCAATTGGATCCCCATGGGGTGACGGCGCAACTGGTCCTGGCGCGCAGCCACCATCGTTACCCCGCTGCTTTGGTGGGCCTGCCGGCAGCTTTCTTGGACGCCACGGGCGCAGCCACGCTGGCTGGCTCGAACGCCACAGACACGAACCACCTAGTGCGGGCCAAGCTCAGCTACACCTACCAGGCCCGCTATGGCACCAGTCTGGGCTTGTTCAGCCTCAGCGGGACCAGTAACACGGCGGCGCAGACGGCGGGCTACGATGCGTCGGGCACCATTGTCCAGAGCGCCGGTGCCGGTAGCAATTTCTCCGGCAACCCGGCCACGCGCGGCTGGACATTGGAGGCCTTCTGGATGCCGATTCAGTACCTTCGAATCGGCGCCCAGTACACCGCCTACAGCCGTTTCAACGGCGTCGCCTCGAATTACGACGGGCTGGGCCGCAACGCCCTCGACAACAACACCGTCTTCCTTTACACGTGGCTGGCCTACTGAACATGGGCGAGCGGCCATTGCTGCCCCGGAGTTGCATGATGAAAGCTTTCACCTTGACGCTGATGGTCGCCACTGTGGCGCTGGCTGCCGGCTGCACGAACATCGAGCGTTCACGCGACCTGGCCAACCCCGCCGTTTCCGCGACCACCCTGGCGCAGCAGGTGTGCTCGAATTGCCACGGCCTGACCGGCAATGCGACGTCGCCGAACTTCCCTAACTTGGCTGGTCAAACCGAGGCATATTTCGAGGCGCAGTTGGTCGGCTTCAAGAGCCATGGCCGGCACGACCCGGCAGGCTTCGAATATATGTGGGGCCTGAGCCGCAGCCTGACCGAAGTGCAGATCGAGGGCCTTGCCGTCTTTTACGCCGCCCAGAAGCAGACGGCACAAACTCTGGAGGGTGACCCTAACCGCCTCGTGGCGGGCAAGGAAGTCTTTGACAAAGGAGTGGCTGCCAAGGGCATACCGCCCTGCGCCACCTGCCATGGCGAGCAGGCGCAAGGTAATGCGACTTTTCCGAGGCTGGCCGGCCAGCATGCAGATTACCTGGTCAAGCAACTCCTCGTGTTCCAACGCACCGACGAGCGGCCAGAGGGCAGCATCATGAAGACCGTGGCGCATGATCTGACGCCGCAGAACATCAGCGATGTGGCTGGCTACCTGCAGTCCTTGACCGGGCGTTGATCAGGCGGTGACGAGGCGCCTGGCTTCGGGGCTGCAGGCATTGCTCGCCATGCCCAACCCGCCAAACTCGCCTGCAGCTCGGGCAGCGCGTCGTGGTCTCGTCGCAGTTCCTGATCGACTCCGCGGCCAGCCTCAAGGGTGTTGTCGAAGCACGAATAAAGTGGCAGTGAGAACAAAATAGATGTCAGTGGCGGCCGTAGCTGCTGCAAAACCGTTCATGCTGATCCGCGTGAAGGGCGGCTGCCTCAGGACTGATCCACTGCATCAGTCCGGGTGGCCAAGCCGAGAACCACGAGCTTGCAAGCGCCTTGACGGCCCTGTCGGGCAGCGTCGCCAGCATGCGCCTGCGGCTTGGCGGCCGTCGCAGGATGTGACCCGCCGCGCCCATCAGCCACTGGCGGTGAACCAGTCCTTGGGGCAGAGCCAGCCGCAAGATGCCTCCGTGTTCATGCTCCAGCTTGAAGTCCTTGGCCTTGGATCGCTGCCAACCTCTGCTCAGGCCAAGCTTTGGCATTTCCTGGTCCGAAGCCGAGGCCAGCGCGTTGTCCGCAACATGTAGCATGCGCAGGAGGGTTGGCGGTCCAGCTTGACCCCAAGGCGTTTTGGCGCCCGTCTTGGAGAAGGCAGTACGCTGGGCCCACAGAGCGTCACTGAGGTTGTCACGGTCAACGCCGTGGGGCGGCTCAACCAATGTGCGGATGCTGAGAAGCTCGTCGGTACTGCGGATGCGACCAAGGTCGCACGTCGCCACCGGCGTCAGCCAGCACCTGTGACCCCGGCAGACGACCGCCAGCGGATGCATCCATTGTCGCGACCAGGTCACGGGCTGTTGGCTGGCCGCAGCGTCCTCCAGGCATGCCCTGCACATCCCCAGCTCGGTGGGCCAGTGCGGCCGGCAGCGAGGCGGCGCCATGGTGCTCAACTGGCTGGGCTGCACTCGCAGGGCGCTGGCCAGCTGGGCGACATCGATGACGCTGGGCCGCAAAGCGAACCAATGGAGTACAGGCCCTGTCCTGGAATCCCTGGCGCCCACCCGAGACAACAGCGAGTTGATGCTCAGCCCGTAGAACTGCGCGATGCGCATCAGCCACGAGCCCAGCATCTCGCCCTTGGCTGGCGGCAAGACGACCGGTAAGCCGGTGCCCGTGCGAAACATGGATCAGGCCGCCAGACGCCGCTCGGCTGCGGCGCGAAGTAGCTCCAGCGTGATGCACTCGCGCTTGGACCTGATCGCCCCTTCTGCCGCGCGCGACAGCAGCTCACTGACCTGTCCAGTGATTCCACCTGTGACGTTCATGATGACGCTGACCATGGCGCGGTTGGTGGCGATGCGAGACGGTTGTCGCAACGGCAGCTGACGCTCAAAGCCCGCGAGGAACCCCCGGAAATCCTCGTTCTCCTGCCATCGCGGGATCTCAACGCCTGGGAAACGGCTGGCGATCTGCGGATCGGTTTGCATCGCTGCCAGCGCATCACGAGTGCCGAGCACAACCACGGCGCACTTGATCTGGTTGGACAGGAACTTCAGCAGGTTCAGCGAGGAACGCTGGTCGTGTGCCGATCCTGCCAACAGGTTGTGCACTTCGTCGACCACGATCATCCGAGGCGCGATCTTGCGCAACAGCGTGAGCGCGGTGAACTCCACTGCGGCCAGCCGGTCGCCGGGTCGGTACGGCGCGTTGAGCGCCATCAGCAACTGACCGTACAGCCGCCGTTCCTGCGGCGCCGAAGGCATCTCGACGGCAAGCACGTCCACCTGCAGAAATCCCGTCTCTGGGTTGAACGCGCGCGCCGGATGCGCCCGAAGGAACTTCTGAATGATCATCGACTTGCCGATGTTGGACTCGCCGTGAATCAGCAACCCCGGCATGCGGGTGCGGTCGGGCGAACGCACGAGGCGTTCGAGTTCCTCCAAGATCGCCCTGGCCCGCGGGTAGTCGATCCATCGGTCCTCTGCCAAGTGCGCCAGGCGCCTGTCGTCGTCTTGCGCGGCGATCACATGGGCCTCGTTGGTCAGGTGGTCGAGTCCAGTCACTGCGATCTCCCTTCTGCACTGCTATCGACGACGGTGCCAGACCTCGCCCTCAAAGGGCACCGGCGGCTTGCTCCAGTCGATATCAGATCCTGATGTCGTGGCCGGTGCCGGATTCAATGGGTCGATGGCGACTGAGGTCTTGCGCGCATCGACCTGCTTCTTGAGCCGCATCTTGCGGGTGCTGGCCTGGGCGGCTCGCACGATCTCGCGTTGTGCATCGATGGCCTCGATGAGCATGGGCTGGTTGATCGCCCGGCGACCCGCGTCGCGCAGATGTCGCGTGGCGGCTTGCACTTCCCACAAGCTCACCGTCGGCGTCCGAAGATCCGCCAGTGGGACATCGAGGAAATCGCCGTCGTGCGCCACGTACAGCCGCGAGAGATCTCGAGGATCGAAGTGCAGCACCAGCGACTCGTGCTGGTTCAGCCACTGGGCAAAGATCGGGTGCCAGTAGCGCAAGTGCTCGAAAACGATGCCGCTGCGGCGCAACGTGCGCGTGATGGCCGGGAGAAACGCGATCCGGAAACGCTTGAGCGAACCAGGCGGAAGTCGGGGTGCAGGCGCGAGTGCCCAGGCAGCAGCAGGAGTGCCGCCCTTGAGGCCGCGGTGCGCTTCGTGGTGATAGCGACCGACGATCTGTTGAGCGAACCAGGCCTCGAGCTCACCGAGGGTGAGAGCGGCATGCTTGTCGGGATCGTAGGAACGTCTGGCCTTGGGCGAGCCACCGGTGGCTCCAGGCAGCGCCTTGAGCTTGCTCATCTTGGTGCCGATGACGCGCTCGATGTGGCCACCATGGTGTGGGCGCTCGCGGTGTACCAGGTCGATGCCGTACTGCGCACAGCCGCGCAAAAGGGCCTTGCTCTTGAACTCAGCGGCGCCGTCAAGGTGCAGGACCTTGGGCAGGCCTGCCATGGGCCACTCGCCGGTGATGCCGATCTGCCGCAACCACTCAGTCTTCGGCGAGACGATCAGCGTGAGGCAAAGCGACACCGTCGCGGCGCCTGGTGGCACGAAAGAGATGACGAAGCCAACGATGCAACGCGTGGCCACGTCGGTGGCCAGCGTCAGATAGGGCTTGCCCAGCGGTTGGCGATAGAGGCCGTCAACGACCACGATGTCCATGGGCGTGTGGTCGATTTGGACGACATCCAGGGAGCGCTGAACCACAAACGAGCCTGGGGAGATACGCGGATCGGCATTGCCCGGCAGCGCGACCCCGCGGCGGTGGACCTTGACCCCGGCCGACTGCTTCAGGCGGCGGTCAATCGTTGGCCGGGAGGGGCAGGGGACTTCGAGCAGCCGGCAGCGGACGGCAACCTCTTCAACCAGGTCGATGACGCGCACGGGACCAGGCTTCATGCGAAGCCGGCGGACAGCATCTGCGATCGCCTGTTCCTGCTCAGCAGACAGTCTGGACGCGGCTGGCTTCCATCCGCGCTTGCGGCCCAGCACTGCCAAAGCCTCATCGGCTTGCCGCAGTCGATCACGGTACCGGTAGACGGTTCGCCAACTCACCCCCAGATGCCCGGCCAGTTGCATGGCCATTGCCTGCGATAGAGGTGTGTCGCCAAGAGCGCGGATGGCCTGTGCCGCCTCGTCTGCGCGCTCCCACTGAACCTGCTCGACGCGCTCCAGATCCCCGGCCGCGGTGCCACGAACCGGCAACGATCGATCAACGGGCTTGATGGTCAAAGTGACACCGAAATCCTGTCAACTCATTGCCAGAATTATCGTTCAGAAGTGCTACTCAATGCCAGAAATTGAGTTCAAAACCGCGGATGGGGGACCGGCCGGCTTACGACGCCATGTTCCGACGGGGCGGCGCTAAGTCGTTGTCAGCAAACGTGGATCGGCTTAAAGTCCATTGCCATTTCATTCGTTCGTACTGCCACTTTATTCGTACTTCGACAGTTACCGTGCTCCGCGCTCAGGCCCGGAATCCGCTGCCCGAACTCTCGCCGCTGTCCCAGTTGCAGGGACTGGGCCTGGATTCGTTGGAGTTGATGGAGTTCGTGTTTGCGGTGGCCAGCACGTCGTCGATGGCCCGAGCCACATCGCCCAGCGTGATCTCCAGTTGTCGCGGATCGAGACGGCTCTCTGGAATCCTGAGGTTGAAGCGATCCTCGACCGCAAACACGAACTCCATCAACTCCAACGA
>JANYKR010000085.1 GCA_025358155.1 Betaproteobacteria bacterium | reverse complement strand
TGTTCAGCGATCCGCACTTCAACCTGATGGACCGGCTCGACACCTACATCGACGACTACAGCCTGCCCGACCCGCTGCCCGCCGGCATGCTGCGGCAGATGGTGCAGTCTCACGCGCTGGGTTTGTTTGACGAAGTGCCTGAGCAGGCTGCCGGGTTGGATGCGCCCGACCCGCCCGACGCACCCGACCCGCCGGACACGGCGCCCAGCCCCGCAGCCGTAGCCCAACCCGCACCTGACATAGATTCCGCCCCCGAACCGATTCCCGAACCGATCCAAGCCACCGATGAAGACCCTGATCTGCGACTGCAACCGCACCCTGCCGCTGGACCGACCGGCCCTGGCCAGGGCCTTGTCCCTGACCCCGGGCGCGAGCGCTGACGGGCTCGACGCGCCGCACAGCCTGTTGTGCCGGCGCGAGGCGGCGGCTTTCCAGCGTGCCGCGATCAGCACTGGCCTGGCGGCCGAGCCGTTGCTGGTGGGCTGCACCCAGGAAACCAATCTCTTTCTCGACCTCAATGCGCAGACCGAGGGCGCGGCGCCGGTGGAGGTGCGGCCGATCCATTTTGTCAACCTGCGCGAGACCGGCGGCTGGTCGCGCGACGGTGCCCTGGCCACGCCCAAGCTGGCAGCCCTGATCGCCGCCGCGCAACTGCCCGATGCCGACCCGGTGGGCACGGTGGCCTACCGCTCTGCGGGGCGTTGCGTGGTGATCGGCGGCGCTGACGCGGCCAGCCGGGCGGCCGCGTTGCTGGCCGACAAGCTCGAGGTCAGTCTGCTGCTGGACCGGCCAGGCGGTGCGCTGGCCCAGGCCCACAGCGTGGCGGTGTTTGCCGGGCAGCTCACCCGGCTCGGCGGCTGGCTGGGTGCGTTTGATCTGCAGTGGACAGCGTCCAACCCGATCGATCTCGACCTGTGCACCCGCTGCAACGCCTGCATCGACGCCTGCCCCGAGGGCGCGATCGACTTCAGCTACCAGGTCGATCTGTCCGCCTGCAAAAGCCACCGCGAGTGCGTGCGGGTCTGCGAGGCCGCCGGCGCCATCGATTTCCAGCGCGAGCCTCAGGTGATCGAGGAGCGTTTCGATCTGGTGCTGGACCTGCGGCTCCAACCGGCCTTCAACCGGCACCAGTTGCCGCAGGGCTACTTCCATGCCGGCGCTGACGAAGCCCGGCTGATCAAGGCGGTGCTGGCGCTGCGCGAGCTGACCGGCGAGTTCGAGAAGCCCCGGTTTTTCAGCTACCGCCAGAACCTGTGCGCCCACAGCCGCAACCAGCAAATCGGCTGCACCGCCTGCATCGACGTCTGCTCGGCAGGCGCGATCCGCAGCGACGCCTCGCTCAAGGGCAAGTTGACCGGCAAGAGCCGGGGCGCCGTGCCCGGCCAGCCGGCACCCGGTGCGCCGCAGGGCCAGGGTGGCGGCGTGGTGGTCGAGCCGCATTTGTGCGTCGGCTGCGGCGCCTGCAGCACCGTCTGCCCCAGCGGCGCGATGAGTTTTGCTTACCCCAGTACGGTAGACCAGGGCAAACGCCTGCGCACGATGCTCACCGCCTTTGCCAAGGCCGGCGGCCAGGGCGCTGCGCTGCTGCTGCACAGCCAGGGAGCCGGCAGCCGGATGATCGACGATCTGGGCCGCGCCGCGCGGGCTGAGCGCCGCAACGGCACGCTGCACGGCGTGCCAGCCCGGGTGTTGCCGGTGGCGGTGTGGCACACCGCCAGCCTCGGCATCGACCTGTGGCTGGCGGCCATTGCCCAGGGCGCCAGCCAGGTCTGGGTCTTGCTGACCGACGAAGAGGCGCCCGAGTACCGCCAAGCCCTGGGTGAGCAGATGGCCGTGGCCCAAGCCATCCTGAAAGGCCTGGGCTACGGCGACGACCACTTCAAGCTGATCGAAACCCGCGATGCAAGCGACCTGCCAGCGCTCGACGCCGCCCTGCGCGCCCCGGCGGCGCGCGGCGTGCCACGTGCCGCCAGCTTTGCCGCCCAGGCCGACAAGCGCGGCACGCTGGAGCTGGCGATCGACCATTTGCTGGCCTGTGCCCCGCAGCCGGCCGAGACGCTGCCACTGCCCGCCGCCGGCTCGCCCTTTGGCAGCCTGCTGATCGACACCGCCAAATGCACGATGTGCCTGAGCTGTGTGGGTGCCTGTCCCGAGAGCGCCCTGCTCGACAACCCTGACCGGCCGCAGCTGCGCTTCATCGAGAAGAACTGCGTGCAATGCGGCCTGTGCGCCACCACCTGCCCTGAAGCGGCCATCTCCCTGGCGCCCCGGCTGTGGCTGGCAGACGAAGGCAAGGCCCGCAAGGCGGCACGGGTGCTGCACGAGGCCACGCCCTACGCCTGCATCCGCTGCGCCAAGCCCTTTGGCACCCTGCAGGCGATCGAGGCGATGATCAGCAAGCTGGCCGGCCACTCGGCTTTTCAGGGGGCGGCAGCCGAGCGGCTGAAGATGTGCGGGGACTGCCGTGTCATCGACCTGCACAGCAACCCGTTCGAGACCCGCATCACCGACCTTTGACCGGCTGCCAGCATGGACACCCACCAATGAGCGACACCCCCGCACAGCCGCTGCGCTTTGCACCCGCCGATGAGACCAGCGAAGAACTGGCCCGCGCCGAGCTTTACGGCCTGCTGGCCGGCTTGTGGCTGGCGCCCCCCGACGCCGCACTGCTGCAGCAATTCCGGGTGGCGGTGACCGAGGCACCGCAGCCGGGTGGCCACCTCGAAGCGCCCTGGGCCGAGCTGGTGGCGGCGATGCGCGCCACCACGGTCGCCGCCGCAGCGGCCGAGCATGAGGCCTTGTTTCACGGCGTCGGCCGGTCTGAGGTAATGGCCTACGCCTCGTTTTACCTCAGCGGATTTCTCAATGAAAAGCCCTTGGCGCTGCTGCGCGACGACCTCGCCGCACTGGGCCTGACACGCGATGCGCAGAGCCTGGAGACCGAGGACCACATCGCCTTTGTGCTGGAGGTGATGCGCTGGCTGATTGCCGGTGATGACGGCGCGGTCTGCAACCTCGAACACCAGCGGCGATTCTTTCGCGCTCACCTGCAGCCCTGGGTCGGCCAGCTCTGCGAGGCTGTGGCGGCCCATCCCCGGGCCGTCATTTGGCGCGCAGTGGCTGCGATGACCCAAGCCTTTGTCCAGGTCGAGGCGCAAGGCTTTGATCTGTTGGAAACCTAGCATGCAAGCCATTGCACTGAGTGACATCACCGGTCTGGTGCTGGCCGGCGGCCGAGGCAGCCGCATGGGCGGTGTGGACAAGGGCCTGCAAAACCACCTCGGCATGCCGCTGGCCCTGCATGCGCTGCTTCGGCTCACGCCCCAGGTGGGCGCGCTGATGGTCAACGCCAACCGCAACCTCGGCGCCTACGACTCGATGGGCGTGCCGGTCTGGCCCGATGCGTCGGCGGGTGCTGCGTCTGACTACCCCGGGCCACTGGCCGGTTTCTTGGCCGGGCTGGAGCACTGCGAGACCGCCTACCTGGTGACCGTGCCCTGCGACACGCCCAACTTCCCCACTGACCTGGTCGCCCGGCTCGCTGCGGGCCTGGTGGCCGAAGATGCCGAGATGGCGATGGCCGCCACGCTTGAAGACGGCCAACTGCAACGCCAGCCGGTGTTCTGCCTGATGGCTGCCACGTTGCTCGAAAGCCTGGTCGCGTTCCTCCAGACGGGCCAGCGCAAGATCGACCGCTGGACCGACGCGCAGCGCTGCGCCACGGTGGTGTTTGACGACACGGCGGCGTTTTTCAACGCCAACACCTTGGACGAGTTACAGCGCCTGCAGCAGCCCTGAGCCCGGCATGCAAGGGCGGCGCGGGGGATGCCGGTCAATCTGCCTTGGCGCCTGACGCCTTGACCACCGGCCCGTATTTGGCCAGTTCCACTTTGACAAAAGCGCTGAATTGCTCGGGCGTCATCGGCGCCGGTTCGGCCATCAGCTGGGCCATTCGGGCCTTGGTCTCGGGGGCGTCCAGCGCGGCAACAAAGGCCTTGTTCAAGCGGGCCAGCACCTCGGCCGGCAGGCCGGCCGGGCCGAACAGCCCAAACCAGGTGCCGACCTCGAACCGCGCCAGGCCCAGGTCGCGGCCGGCCTCGGCCACGGTGGGCAACTCGGGCATGGCAGGGCTGCGCTGCGCGGTGGTCACCGCCAGCGCCAGCAGCTTGCCGGAGCGGATATTGGCCGCGGCGCTGGCCAAGTTGTCGAAGTTCAGGTCCACCTGGCCGGACAGCAAGCCCAGCTGGGCCGGGCTGCCCCCGGCGTAGGGGATATGCACCATGAAGACCCCCGCCTGGGCCTTGAACATCTCGCCGGCCAGGTGCCCGGCGCTGCCGTTGCCGCCCGAGCCGTAGTTCAGTCGGCCCGGATTCTTCTTGGCAAAGCCGACCAGCTCGCGCAGGCTGTGGATGCCGAGCTGCTGGGCGGTGGTGGCATTCATCACCAGCACATTGGGAACCTGGGCGACCAGCGTGATCGGGCTGAAGTCCTTGACCGGGTCGTAGGGCAGCTTGGCAAACAACCAGGGGTTGATGGCATGGGTGGCCACTGCACCCATCACCAGGGTGTGGCCATCGGGCGCGGCCTTGGCCGCCAGGTCCACGCCAAGATTGCCACCAGCGCCGGGCCGGTTGTCCACCACCACCACGCCGAGGCTGTCCTTGACCCGCTCGGCCAGCACCCGGGCCACGGTGTCGAGTGGCCCGCCAGGCGGGTAAGGCACGATCAGGCGGATCGGGCGGGCCGGCTGGGCCGTGGCGGGAGCGGAGAGGCTGGCGGCGCTGGTGGCACAGGCCAGCAGGGCGGCTTGCAGCAAGTGGCGGCGTGGGTGGGTCATGGCGGAGGGTGTCGAGTTGGGCTGAGCGTTGAGGCGGCGCGGCTCAGGCGCCATGCTTGTTAGCTTCGGAGGTGAAGGCGTCGGCCAAAAACTCTTCCGGCGGTAAGCCGCTGCGGGCGCTGAAGTCGCGTTGCGCCGCGGCCACCATCACCGGTGCGCCGCAGGCGTAGACCTGGTGGCCGGACAGGTCGGGCCAATCGGCCATCACCGCCTGGTGAACCAGGCCGGTGCGGCCAGCCCAAGGCAGGTCAGGCTGAGGCTCGGACAACACCGGGATGTACTGCAGCCAGGGCGTCTCGGCGGCGGTGCGCTCGGCCCAGTCGTGCAGGTACAGATCCGTCTGGCTTCGGCAGCCCCAGTACAGCTGGACAGGCCGCGTCGAGCCGCTGTCCTGCAATTGCTCTACCAGCGCCTTGATCGGCGCCAGGCCGGTGCCTGAGGCCAGCAGGACCATCGGCTTGGCCGACTCGCGCAGAAAGAAGCTGCCAAAAGGCCCTTCCAACCGCAGGATGTCTTTGGCCTGCAGCCTGCCAAACACCGCGTCGGTGAACAGCCCGCCCGGCATGTGCCGGATGTGCAGTTCGATTGCCGGCGGGCTGCCGATGCGCCCGGGTGCATTGGCCATCGAGTAGCTGCGGCGGGCACCGCCGGCCAGGATGAACTCCACGTACTGCCCGGCGTGGTACTGAAAGCGCTGATTCGCGGGCAACTGCAGGCGCAGCAGCGCCACGTCGGGGGCTGGCCGCTCGATGCTGATCACACGGGTCGGCATCTTGAGCACCGCAAATTCACCCGCACCCGGCACGCTGCGGGCCTCGACTACGCAGTCGGTCTGCGGTGTGGCGCAACAGGTCAGGATCAGCCCTGCAGCCTCTTCAGCCGGGCTCAGCGCCTTGGCCTGGTGGGCGCCGTGGATCACCCGGCCAACGAGCAGCCGGCTCTTGCAGGAGCCGCAAGCGCCATCGCGGCAGCCGTAGGGCAGGCCCACACCTTGGCGGATGGCCGCAGCCAGGATCGGCTCGTCACGCTGGACCTCGAAGGCGCGGCCCGAGGGCTGGAGAGTGATGCTAAAGCTCATGGCGCAACGGCGGCCCGGGCCGCAGCGCGAGGCACTTAAACTGAAAAGCTGATTGTGCCTGTCGGGCTGATTTGCCCTTCGGGCTGAATTTTTCCGTGATCCTTGTTTTGCCCGGCGCTCCTGAGCCGCCCCGTTTTCGCCGCCATGCGTCCAGCCCTCCAGCCCCCGTATCCCGCACTGTCCGCCCAGGGTCGCCCCAGCTTGCTGGTGGTCGGCTGCGGCGACATCGGGCTGCGGGTGCTGCGTTTGCTGCGGGGGCGCTGGCGGCTGCTTGCGCTCAGTTCATCCCCTGACCGGTTCGAGGCCTTGCGCCAGGCCGGTGCCATGCCGCTGCTGGGCAACCTGGACCAGCCAACCACCCTGCGCCGGTTGTCCGGTTTGGCGGATGCAGTGCTGCACCTGGCGCCACCCGCCGCCACCGGCACGCAAGACCGGCGCACCGCCCATTTGCTGCAGGCCCTGGCGCGCGGCGCACGGGTGCGCCAACTGGTCTACGCCAGCACCACCGGGGTGTATGGCGATGCCGCCGGGGCTTCGTTTGACGAAACACGCTCGGTTGCACCCGCCACCGCCCGGGCGCAACGCCGGGTCGATGCCGAGCGGCGGCTGCGGGCCTATGGGCTGGCATCGGGCGTCCAGGTCAGCCTGTTGCGCATTCCCGGCATCTACGCTGGCGACCGGCCGGGCGGCCATCCCAGGGAGCGCCTGGCGCGCGGTGCACCGGTGCTGCGTACGGAGGACGATGTCTACACCAACCACATCCATGCGGACGACCTGGCGCGGGCCTGTGTGGCGGCGCTTTACCGGGGCGCGCCGCAGCGGGTTGTCAACGTCTGTGACAACACCGACCTGCGCATGGGTGACTACTTTGACCTGGCCGCCGACCTGTGCGGCATGCCCCGGCCGCCCCGGCTGTCGCGCGCTGAGGCGGCGGCGATGCTCTCGCCGATGCAGCTCAGTTTCATGGGTGAATCGCGCCGGCTGCAAAACCGGCGCCTGACCGAGGAATTGCGCTTGCGCCTGCGCTACCCGACGGTGGCGCAAGGCTTGCTGGCTTGAGTTGCCAGTTCGCCCGGTCTGCACCAGGTTCAGGCGCAAATGCACCTAGCCGATCCGGTGTTGCGACACCGGCCTGCGAGAGCAGCTAGGGCGGTGACCAGGTCAGCAACCAGGCCGCCAACAGGGCAAGCAACACGGTCCAGGCGATTGCAGGGACAGTGGGAAGTCTTGGCTTCATCGTGACACTCCCGAAGTGACACGCCAAAGCAAGCAGGATCCATTCCAATGACCGCCGAGGGCGCAGCACCCCGGCCCGGAGGCTGTGACCTGGGGTCAGCGGCGCCGGCGTGACGACCCACCCGCGCCGCCGCTGAACGGCAACTTGCCGCGCCACCAGCTGATCATCAGCCACGCACCCAGCATGCCACCCAGGTGGGCAAAGTGCGCCACACCCGCGCCGGTGCCGGTCACGCCCATGAACAACTCGACCGCGCCGTAAATCGCCACCATCGTCAGCGCCCGGATTGGGATCGGCCGCAAAAAGGGCAGGGCGCTGCGGTTGGCAATCATCACCACAAACAACACCAGGCCGATCATGTTGACGGTGCTGTTGGGCACCATCATCAACAGCATCGGCAAGAAGCCCATCAGGTCAAATTGGCGCTGTGGGAACATCAGCCCGTAGGCCAGCAGCAGGCCGAAGATCGCGCCAGATGCACCCAGCGTCGGGCCGCCGGCCCCGATCAACACGCCCACCAGCAACTGCGCCAACGCGGCCGTCAGGGTGCTGGCGGCGATCAGTTGCAGGTAGCGGTCGCGGCCCCAGAGGCGCTCCAGGTCGGCGCCAAACATCCACAACCCCAGCATGTTGAGCAACAAATGGCTCAGGCTGCCGTGCAACAGGCCGTAGCTCAACAACTGCCAGGGCCAGAAGCGGCCGCTGCCCAGCGGCCATAGCGCCAACAGCGCATCCACCGGCAGCATCGGCAGCAACACCTGCAGGCAGTAAACCACCGCGCAGATCAGCATCAATGCCTTGGTGACGGGAGGCAGGGTCGGCATGGCGGCGGGGTGGGGGTAGTGGTGCCCTCGGCCAGACTCGAACTGGCACGCCTTGCGGCGGCGGATTTTGAATCCGCTACGTCTACCGATTTCGTCACGAGGGCGGATCGCACTGCGGGGGTGCGTCGTGTCGGGCGGATTATGTCACGCGGGCCGAGGGGCTTCGGCAAGGCTTGGCCACGACTGACACAATCGATGACCGAGGAGACCTTTGCCCATGTCCAGACCGAATGCCAGCCCCCATGCGGGGGGTCCTGCTGAAGCGCCTCGCTATCCAACGATCGAGGATGTGATCGGCAACACGCCGCTGGTGTGCCTGCAGCGCTTGCCCGGCGCAGCCGGTGCCGCACGCGGCAACGTGATCTTGGGCAAGCTCGAAGGCAACAACCCGGCCGGCTCGGTGAAGGACCGGCCGGCGATGAGCATGATCCGGCGCGCCGAGGAGCGCGGCGACATCAGCCCGGGCGACACGCTGATCGAGGCGACCTCGGGCAACACCGGTATCGCGCTGGCGATGGCTGCGGCGATCCGGGGTTACCACATGGTCTTGATCATGCCGGAGGACTTGTCGATCGAGCGGGCCCAGACCATGAAGGCCTACGGCGCGGAGTTGATCCTCACGCCCCGGTCGGGCGGCATGGAGTACGCCCGGGACCTGGCCGAGCAGATGCAAAAGGACGGCAAGGGCCGGGTGCTTGACCAGTTTGCCAATGCCGACAACCCGCGCAGCCATTTCGAGACCACCGGCCCGGAGATCTGGCAGCAGACCGCCGGGCGCATCACCCATTTTGTCAGCGCGATGGGCACCACCGGCACCATCAGCGGCGTGGGCCGGTTTTTGAAGGGCCACAAGCCGGGGGTCCGCATCGTCGGTGCGCAGCCGGCCGAAGGTTCGCGCATCCCCGGCATCCGCAAGTGGCCCGAGGCCTACCAGCCCAAGATCTACGATCCGACGCAAATCGATGAACTGGTGCTGGTCAGCCAGGCCGATGCCGAGGACATGGCGCGCAAGCTGGCCCGACAAGAGGGCATCTTTGCGGGCATCTCGGCGGCCGGTGCGGCCTGGGTGGCGCTGCAGATCGCGCAACAAGTCACCGACGCCACCATCGTCTTCATTGTCTGCGACCGGGGCGAGCGTTACCTGTCGACCGGCGTGTTTCCGGCCTGACGCTCGCCCATCCTGCTGAACACTTCATGAGCAACCCCTACCGCTTTTGCCCGACCTGCGCCACCGCGCTGGCCCCGATCGAACAACTCGAGGACGGTGGCTTGAAGGTGCGGCTGCGCTGCCCGGGCTGCCACTGGACCCACTGGAACAACCCGACGCCGGTGCTGGCGGCGGTGATCGAGTGCGCTGACCAGGGCGGCCAGGTGCTGCTGGCCCGCAACGCCGCCTGGTCGGGCCGGATGTTTGCGCTGATCACTGGTTTCATGGAGGCCGGCGAGACACCCGAGGAGGGCATCAGCCGCGAGGTGGCCGAAGAAACCGCGCTGGAGGTGTTGTCGCTCGACCTGATCGGCGTCTACGACTTCCAGCGCATGAACCAGATCATCATCGCCTACCACGCAGTGGCGCGTGGCGAGGTGCGGCTGTCGCCCGAACTGGCCGAGT
Organism: Betaproteobacteria bacterium; assembly: GCA_025358155.1. Taxonomy (GTDB): domain Bacteria; phylum Pseudomonadota; class Gammaproteobacteria; order Burkholderiales; family Burkholderiaceae_C; genus Pseudaquabacterium. Next base: position 51,706 of record JANYKR010000085.1, on the reverse strand, counting down.
ACAAGCTGTTTGCGCCGGCCGATCTGGTGTGCTGGCCAGCGGGCACTGGCTACGCGCTGGCCGAGTGGCTGCGCAGGCGCGGCATCGAACCGCGCTTCATGGACTTGCCGCGCCGCACCTAGAATCTGCAATCTCTCCCCGCCAAAGCCCTGTCCATGGATGCGCAAAAAGAAATCGATACCCGCGGCCTGAATTGCCCGCTGCCCATCCTCAAAGCCAAGAAGGCCTTGTCCGAGCTGCAGGCAGGCGAGGTGCTCAAGGTGCTGGCCACCGACCCGGGGTCACTGCGCGACTTTCAAGCCTTTGCGCGCCAGACCGGCAATGAACTGATCGAGCAACGCACGGTGGGCGACGAGTTCGTTCATTTCCTGCGCCGCCGCTGACAGCGGGCGGACCCGCTGCAACCCGAGTCGACGCCGGGCCGCTGGCGCTCAGAGCGCCAGTGTCTTCAGGTAGCTGCGAAAACTCGCAGCTACCTCGGGATGCGCCAACGCCAGTTCCACGTTGGCCTGCAACCAGCCTTCTTTGCTCCCGCAGTCGTAGCGCCGTCCTTCGTAGCGAAACGCGAACACCTTCTCGCGCCGCAGCAGCGACGCGATGCCGTCGGTCAGCTGGATCTCGCCGCCCACGCCGCGCGGCTGGCTGGCGATCTCATGAAACACACCTGGCGTCAGGATGTAGCGCCCAGCCACGCCGAGGCGCGACGGTGCGTCCTCCGGCGCAGGCTTTTCAACGATGCGGTTGACATCCACCACCCGGTCGTTGACGGGTGTGCCGGCCACGATGCCATAGCGGCGGGTGTGCTCGGCTGGCACTTCCTGCACCGCCAGAATCGATGCCCGCCATTCGCTGAACTGCTCGACCATCTGCTGGAGCACCGGCGGCGAGCCCACCATCAGGTCGTCGGCCAGCAGCACTGCAAAAGGCTCATTGCCCACCAGGCGCTGGGCGCACAGCACCGCATGGCCCAGCCCCAGCGCCTGGGCCTGGCGCACGTAGATGCATTCCATGTCGTGCGGCTTGACGCTGCGCACCACTTCCAGCAATTCGGCCTTGCCCGCCTGTTCGAGGGCTACCTCCAGCTCGAAAGTCATGTCAAAGTGGTCTTCGATCGGGCGCTTGTGGCGGCCGGTCACAAAAATCATCTCGCGCACCCCGGCGGCGTAGGCCTCCTCCACCGCGTACTGGATCAACGGTTTGTCCACCACCGGCAGCATTTCTTTGGGTTGGGCCTTGGTGGCCGGCAGAAACCGCGTGCCCAAGCCGGCAACCGGGAAAATGGCTTTTTTCACCAGCATGGCGACAGTTCTTTTCGAAAGTTGCATGGACGATGATTCTGTCATGGCCAATGTGGCCCTGAGCCCGGCGCGCAACGGCGGGCGTCGGCCATGGTGTTGATCGTCGAGCCACTTGACCCGGCGGTGATGAGCTGGCTGATGGCCCGCCATGCGGTGCGCTTTGCGCCTGAGCTGGCGCGCGACCCTGCTGCCTTGCGGCTTGCCCTGGCTCCGGTGCAGGCGCTGGTCGTCCCGGCCACGGTGGCGCTGGATGCCGAGACTTTGGCCGCAGCACCCCGGCTCAAGGCGGTTGGCAGACTGTCGGCGGGCGTGGAGAACATCGACTTCGAGGCTTGTGCCCGGCTCGGTGCCGAGGTGGTGCGGTCGGGCGACGCCACCGCGCCGGCCGAGGCAGAGTTCATGGTCGGCGCGCTGCTACAGATGCTGCGCCGGGTACCGGTGGTCAATGCCGAAGGTTTACGGGTGGGGCGTGAACTGGGCGGTGCCACGGTCGGCCTGATCGGCATGACGCCCGCAGCGCAGTTGCTGGCCTCTTTGCTTGCCGCCTTCGGTGCCCGGGTGGTGGGCTACGACCCGGCGCTGCACGCCAACGACGCGATGTTTGCGCGCTGGCAGGTCGAGCCGGTGAGCCTGCGGGAGTTGATGGAGACCAGCGATGGTGTGTGCGTGATGCTGCCGGCCTTCACCCGCTACGAGGGCTTGCTGGGCGAGCGTTACCTCAGCGCCTGCAAGCCCAACCAGGTGCTGGTCAGCCTGTCTTCAACCCGCTTGTTCGACGAGCTGGCGCTGGCCGAGGTGCTGGGCAGTGGCCGCATGGCCGCTGCCTGGTTCGACAGTCTGGAGCCGGGCCTGCTGGCGCCGGGCCGGCCACTGCATGCTATCGACACCTTGCAGACCACCCCTCGGGTGGCGAGCACGACGCTGGAGTCTCGGGCGCGTGCGGCCTGGGGCGTGGCGCGGCGCATCGACGAGTTGTTGTCGCCGGACGGGCCGCCTTCGGGCTACTGAATCGGGCGCACCGTGCGCCCCGCAGAGTCTGCCCGGCGCACTCTCGCCAGGCAGGTCAATGCACCGTTTTTCTCTGGGCACGCAATGCTTCAGGCGGGTGGCAACTGGGCCGCCTGCTCACGCAGCCGGGCCAGGGTCTGGCTGAAGTCGGCCAACCGGGCCCGCTCCTGGTCAACCACTGCAGCCGGCGCCCGCGCCACAAAACTCTGATTGCCCAGCTTGGCATGGGTCTTGGTGATCTCGCCGTCGAGGCGGGTGATTTCCTTGGCCAGCCGGGCGCGTTCGGCCTCGACGTCGATCGGCACCTGCAGCGCCATGCGCACGGCACCCTGCATGGCCACCGGCGACAAGGCGCTGGCCTGCGTGAACGCGGCCTCGTCGCTGAACACCTGAACCTCGGACAGCTTGACCAGGGCCTTGAGCAGCGGCGCAGCCTGGGCGACAAACGCGGTGTCGCCAAAAACCAGCAAGGGCACCCGTGCGGCGGGTGACAGGTTCATCTCGCTGCGCAGGCTGCGGCAGGCGGTGACCTGGGCCTTGAGCCTGGCCATCCAGGCGTCGGACGCGGGGTCTACCCGGTCCAGCTGAGCCTGCGGGTAGGCGGCGGTGGCCACGGTGTCGGTGGCGTGTGCCGACCTGCGGCCCGCCACCACTGCCACGGTGGCCCACAACTCGGCGGTGATGAAGGGCGTGATCGGATGCAGCAGGCGCAGCACGGTTTCCAGCACCCGCAGCAAGCTGCGGCGGGTGGCTCGCTGCTCGGCCGCTGAACCGACGGCAAGCTGCACCTTGGCGATTTCCAGATACCAGTCGCAGTAGCCGTCCCAGAAAAACTGGTAGATCAGGTTGGCCACGTTGTCGAGCCGGTAGCCGGCAAAAGCTTCGGCCACCGCCGCCTCGACCCGCTGCAACTCGCTGCTGATCCACTTGTCGGCCGGTGAGAACAAGAGGTAGCCATGCGCCGGTCCACCAGGCTGGCAATCAGCCTTGGTGTGCTCCTTGAGGCCGCAATCGGCGCCCTCGCAGTTCATCAGCACAAAGCGGGTGGCGTTCCAGAGCTTGTTGCAGAAGTTGCGGTAGCCCTCGCAGCGCTTGCTGTCGAAGTTGATGCTGCGGCCCAGCGTGGCCATCGCGGCAAAGGTGAAGCGCAGCGCATCGGCGCCGTAGGCCGGGATGCCGTCCGGAAACTCCTTCTCGGTCGCCTTGCGCACCCTCGGGGCGGTCTCGGGCTTGCGCAGGCCGGTGCTGCGCTTGTCGAGCAGCGGGCCCAGCGCGATGCCGTCGATCAGGTCGACCGGGTCGAGGACGTTGCCCTCGCTCTTGCTCATCTTCTTGCCCTGGGCGTCCAGCACCAGGCCGTGGATGTAGACATGGTGGAACGGCACCTTGCCGGCCGGGCAGCTGGCCGATTGGGTGAAGTGCTTGGTCATCATGATCATCCGGGCGACCCAGAAGAAGATGATGTCGTAGCCGGTCACCAGCACGCTGCTGGGCAAAAACAGATCTTGCTCGACCGTCTTGGCGGGCCAGCCCAGGGTCGAGAACGGCACCAAGGCCGACGAGTACCAGGTGTCGAGCACGTCCGGGTCGCGGGTCAGGGCGCCGCTGTAGCCGGCCGCATCGGCCTTGGCGCGGGCCTCGGCCTCGTTGCGGCCGACACAAAGCTCGCCCGCAGTGCCGTGCCAGGCCGGGATCTGGTGGCCCCACCAGAGCTGGCGGCTGATGCACCAGTCCTGGATGTTGTCCATCCACTGGTTGTAGGTGTTGACCCACTGCTCGGGCACAAACCTGACCTCGCCCGACGCCACGACCTCGATCGCCTCCTGGGCGATGCTCTTGCCGTTGTAGCCGGGCTTGCTCACCGCCACAAACCACTGGTCGGTCAGCATCGGCTCGATCACCTGGCCAGTGCGGGCGCAGCGCGGCACTTGCAGCTTGTGCTTCTTGGTCTCGACCAGCAGGCCCTCGGCATCGAGCTGCGCGACGATGGCTTTGCGGGCGGCAAAGCGGTCCAGGCCGCGCAAGGCCTCGGGGATGTCAGCCAGATCACTGCGAACCTTGGCGTCGAGCGTGAAGATCGTGAGCATCTCCAGGCTGTGGCGCAAGCCCACCTGGTAGTCGTTCTGGTCGTGCGCCGGCGTGACCTTGACCACGCCGGTGCCAAAGGCCTTGTCCACGTACGCATCAGCAATCACCGGGACCAGCCGGCCGGTGATCGGCAGACGCACCTGTTGGCCGATCAGCGCCGTGTAGCGCTCGTCCTCCGGGTGCACCATCACGGCGGTGTCGCCCAGCATGGTCTCGGGGCGGGTGGTGGCCACCACCAGGCTGCCGGAACCGTCGGCCAAGGGGTAGCGCAGGTGCCAGAGGAAACCGTCCTCCTCCTCGCTCTCGACCTCCAGGTCCGACACTGCGCTCTTGAGCACCGGGTCCCAGCTGACCAGGCGCTTGCCACGGTATATCAGGCCTTCCTCATACAGCCGCACAAAGGTCTCGGTCACCACGGTGGACAACTTCGGGTCCATCGTGAAGTACTCATGGTCCCAGCTCACGCTGTCGCCCAAGCGCCGCATCTGGCGGGTGATGGTCTGGCCCGAGCTGTCCTTCCAGTCCCAGACATGCTTCAAGAAGGTCTCGCGGCCCAGATCGTGGCGCGACAAGCCGGCCTCTTGCAGCTGGCGCTCGACGACGATTTGCGTCGCGATGCCGGCATGGTCGGTGCCCGGCACCCACAGCGTGTTGAAGCCGCGCATGCGGTGGTAGCGGGTCAACGAGTCCATGATGGTCTGGTTGAAGGCATGGCCCATGTGCAGCGTACCGGTGACATTGGGCGGCGGCAGCTGGATCGAAAACGACGGCTTGCCTGCGTCCAGCGTCGGGGCGTAGATGCCGCTTTGCGCCCACAGTGGCGCCCAGTGCGCCTCGATCGCGGCGGGCTCAAAGGATTTGGCGAGTTCGGTCATGTCGTCGGGGCAATCAAAAGGGGGGTCGGCGGGCGGCCGCACCCGGCAGACAAGCGGGTGATGAAGGGTAAATTGTAGGGGTGGGGTCTGGTGGCCCAGCCCATGTAAAACGGGCCCTGAAGGGCCCGCTGGCAGTGCGCAAGACCGGGCCCGCTCAGAACATCATCTTGAACTGCGCACCATAGGTGCGCGGATCGTTGATGAAGCCGGTCAGGTTGTTGAAGTCGATCCCGCCCACCGCACGCACCTGGTTGGCGATGTTGCGGCCAAAGACAGCGGCTTCGTACTTGCCGTTGGCCCAGCTGTAGCCGGCGCGCAGCCCCCCTTCGAGCAGCGACTTGCCGGTGTATTCGACCGACTCGTACAGGAAGAAGTTGACCCCGCTGCGGTAGACCCAGTCGGTGTAGATGAAGGCCTCGGCCCCCGCGCCCATCGGGATGCCGTAGCGCGCGGTCAGGTTCATCGTGTACTTGGGCGCTTGCGGCAGGGCGTTGCCATTGATCTTGTAGAAGGTGGAGCCGCCGATCACCACTTTCGGGTTGGTGATGGTGCACTGGGCGCAGCCGGAGACGGCCAGTGACGGGTCTTTGATCTTGGTGTCGTTGACGCTGCCCCCCAAGGTGACCAGCAGGTTCTCGGCGAGGTAGGCATCGAGGTTGAACTCCAACCCCTGGCCGGTCGCCTTGTCGGCATTGATCAGCTTGGTCACGTTGCTGCCACCCCCCACAGCAGTGAGCTGCAGGTTCTTGACGTCGTAGTGAAACAAGCCTGCCGAGAATCGCGCCCGCTTGTCGAACAGATCGCCCTTGATACCCACCTCGTAAGAGGTGTTGGTTTCCGGTCCGGCCTGGGTCTGGCCGCCAAAGGCCGACGCCGCCTGGATGCTGGAGCCCCGGAAGCCAGTGGCGACGCGGGCATAGCCGTTGAGCGCGGGCGTCAGGGCATAGCTGCCCGACAAGTCCCAGTTCAGCTTCGAGTCTTGGGTGTTGGCACTCAGGCCACTGCTGGTGTTGACCGAGCCCTGGATCGCCGTGGTGGAAAAGTCTTTCTGGTCCTGGGTGTAGCGCAGGCCGCCGCGCAGGTTCAAATCCTTGCTGACGGCATAGCTGACCGAGCCAAATGCCGCCCAGGCATTGTTGGTCTGCTTGGAGGTGGCCAGGCCCGACTGTGTGCCACCGCCCAGGGTGTTGTAGTCGAAGCTGTCGATCGCGAACTTCTCGCGGAACAGGTACACGCCGGCCTGCCACCCCAGCGGGCCGGCGGTGTTCGACTCCAGTCGCAGCTCTTGGGTCAGCTGCTGGTGGTCATGAATGCCACCAGCGGTCTCCGACGGAAACGGGATCAGGCCCGGGCCGCCGCCGCTGGGCAAGAAAGCTGCGCCGTAGCCGCCGTCGATGTCGCCGCGGCTGTAGGCCTTGATCTCTTCGAAGCCGGTGATCGAGTGCAGTTTCAGCCCCGACCCCAGGTTCCAGCTCAGGCGGGCGCTGCCGCCGGTGTTTTGCAGGTTCTGGCCGTTCTTGCCATCGGTGCTGATCTTCTCCGGATCAAAACCATCGACCAGGTCGTTGCTGCCCTTCTTGATGATGTTGGCGCGGAACAGCCGGGCCGAGCCCTTGAGGTCGCGGTTGTGCAGGTTGAACAGGGCCGAAAAATCTTGAGTCGGCGCGTACAGCGCCTGCAAGCGGATCGCCCGGTCGTCGTAGCCCTCAAAATTTTGGGTCGGCGCGGTGGCGATGGTGTTCTTGACCCAGTTGTCGCGGTGCTGGACCTGGGCCGAGATGCGGGCTGACCAGTCGCCGGACAAGGGCAGGTTGGCCGCACCTTCGAGGTTGACGGTGCCGTAGGTGCCGTAGGAAATGCTGCCGTAGCCCTCGACCTTCTTGCCCGGCTTGACCGACTCGAACTTGACCACGCCGGCCGGTGTGTTGCGGCCAAACAGCGTGCCCTGCGGACCCGCCAGCACCTCGATGGCGGCCAGGTCAAACGCCGGGAAACCTTTCAGGATCGGGTTCTCTTGCACCACGCCGTCGTAGACCAGTGACACCGGCTGCGAGGCGTTGCTGCGGAAGTCGGTGTTGCCGTAGCCCCGGATGTAGAACCTCGGGAAGGCCCGGCCAAACGAGGACTCGATGTTCAGGCTGGGCACCCGGCCCGACAGCATGCGCACGTCCTGGCCGCTGGAGTTGATGATGTCGAGCTTTTCACCCGAAAGTGAAAAGACCGAGCTGGGCACGTCCTTGATGTTTTCTTCGCGGCGCTCGGCGGTGACGGTGATGGTCTGCAGCTTGCCGGCCTCGTTGCTGGCCTGGGCCAATGCCGGCGGCGCGAAGCCTGCAGCCGAGAAGGCCAGGGCCAGCGCGGCGGCCAGCGGATGGGCTTGAAAGGCGGCTCGGGGGGTGCGACGGTGCATGGTGGTTTGTCCAGACAGGGGTGAAGGCAAGGCGGCGCACAGGCCGCGTGTCGTTTTCGGTGCGGGAGAGGATCGGGGGTCGGGCGCTCAGGCTGTCAGCGCCTGTGGTCGGTGCCGGGCCCCGGTGGGGGCCTGACGCGTGCCATGCCCGTGTGACCGGTGCATGACCTGTGTCAATTCTGCGGGCTGAGGCCCCTGGCAACGATGACCTGCTGGGCACGGCAGCGCGGTTGTTGCGCCGATCAAACACCTGGCCGGTCTGCAGAGCGCACCGGCCAGACCCCACCCCGGCGGACTGCCGGGCGGCGTGCCGTGTCAGTTGCCGGGCGTCACCGCGTCAATCGCCTTGCCGACCACCTTGCCGGTGACCGACACGCCGGTCGACACCACCGCGCCGGTGACGCTGATGGCCGCGCCGGCCGCAGCCCCGGCCACCGAGACCACGGCACAGCCGCCCAGACCCGTGGCCAACAGGGGTATGGCCAAGGCCAGCGTCAGGCGGGCCGGGCGGTGAATGCGGGGGCGAGGGTGTTGGGTCATGGTGTGATTTTGGTGTCGGGTTGACCGAAGGTATCGGTAAAACTGAACCACAAAGAGATGTAAAACACGGCCGAGAGGATCAGCCCGACCGGCATCGTCAGCAAGCCCAGTGCCGAGCGTGCGCCGGTCAGCAGGCCGACAGTCATCACCAGGCCGGCGGCGGCCAGCATCGCACCCAGCCAGCCCAGCATGTAGACCGACAAGGCGCCGCGGGTGCGCCACAGCGCGAGTGTGCTGGTGAACATCGCCTGCCCAGCACCTTGGCCGCCCCAGTGCACCAGGGCAGGCGCATACCAGAACGGCACCGACAGCAAGCCAGCCAAGCCCACCCGCACCAGCATGCCCTGGGCAAGACGGGGGTCGGCCAGGATGGCGTCGACCTCGGGCGAGGGCTTGCCGTCTGCGCCGGTTTGAGCGATCAGGCGTTGCAAGTCCTCGAACAATCCGCCATCGACCCAGTCCGACAGGCCGATCACCGCCATCGAGCCCAAGGCGTAGGCCCCGCACAGCAGCCACTGGGCCCGGCGCTGCGTCCGGTCCGGGTGGCGCAGGCCAGCCACCAATTGCAGCGCATGCACCGGTCCGCCAGTGGCCGCGCTGCGCGCCGCCACCATGAAGCCCAGGCTCAGCAGCGGCAACAAGGCCATGCCCAGCGGCCCGCCCAGCACCGGCACCAGCACCATCAGCAGCAGCACGGTGAACAAGAAGAAGGTGAACAGGCCCACAAACGCCAGCGGGCGGCGCCACCACAGTGCAAAGCCGTGGCGGATCCAGATCAAGCCCTGGCGTGGAGCTACCGGGTGAAGTCGAAGTCCCATGCCGGGTGCGTGTCAGGTTGGTCTTGAAGTTGAAGAAGGCGCGAGGCTGCCTCAGCCTGCCGGCGGATGCCAGGGCAGGTTGATGCGGGCGCGCAGGATGTGCTCAAAATGAACTGGGTCCTTGGGGCTGAGCAGCGTGGCCGAACGCGGCAAGAACCAGTCGCCCAGGCGCGACAGCCAAAACCGCAGCGCCGCAGCCCGCAGCATCGCCGGCATCAGCCGTGACTCAATGGCGGTGAGGGGTCGGTGGAGGCTGTAGGCCCGCAGCATGGCCTGGGCTCTGGCCTCGTCGAGCGAGGCGGAGTCGGCGTTGAGGCACCAGTCATTCAGGCACACGGCCAGGTCGTAGGCAAAACTGTCGATGCCGGCAAAGTAGAAGTCAAAGCAGCCGGTGAGTTTTTCATGGCCGGGCAGGCCGTCAAACAGCACGTTGTCGCAAAACAGGTCAGCATGCACAGCGCCGCAAGGCAGGGCAGTGTGAGCCGCTGAGGCCGCCAGCTGCTGCTGAAAATCCAGCTCGTCCCGCAGCAGCCGCTGCTGCGGGGGCGTCAGGCAAGGCAGCAACTGGGGTGCCATGGATTGCCACCAGGCCAGGCCCCGCAGATTGGCCTGGAGCAGCGGGAAATCAGCCACCGCCAGGTGCAGCCGGGCCAGCAGGCTGCCCAGTTGCGCGCAGTGGTGCAGGTCGGGCGCCAGCTGGTGCTGGCCCGGCAGGCGGTTCACCAGCGCAGCGGGTTTGCCCGCCACGCGGTGCAGCAAACGGCCATGAGCGTCGGCGCGGGGCTCGGGTACGGGCAGGCCGCGCTGCGCCAGGTGTTGCATCAAGCCGAGGTAAAACGGCAGCTCGGCGGCTGTCAGACGCTCGAACAGCGTCAGCACCCAGTCGCCGCTGCGGGTGCTGACAAAGTAGTTGGTGTTTTCGATGCCGGCAGCGATGCCGGTCAGCGACACGAGTTCACCCGCCCCCAAGCGCAGTGTCAACACCGCCGCCTCGTCGGCCGACACCTCGGTGAACACCGCCATGGCGCTGTCAGGGCCTCAGAGTCGGGGGCTGTGCATCAGAACGAGAACACGGTCCAGACGCGCTGGCCGGCGGCGTCGCGGTGTTCTCGTGACGGGTCACGACCGGCGCCGGGCGTCAGGATGTCATAGCCGGGGGCGGCGCTGTCCTTGTTCTGGACCGACAAGCGCTGGGTCTGGCCCCGCACCCGCAACTCGTCGATGCGCACATGGTCATCCTCGCTGACCAGACGCTGAACAGCCCCATCGCCAGCGGCCGGTGACACGGCGCATCCAGACAAGCCACTGGCAACGGTCAGCCCGGCGAGGGCGAGGAACCAAAAGAGTTTCATCAGCAGATTCTAGGTGGCAGGCGCGCTGGATTGGCGCCTGCAGCCGGCCCGTACGGCGGCGAGTTTTCGGTGAGGCCTGCCACCGCGGTCGCAAATCCACGACCACAATTGCGGCCATGAGTGAAACACCCTTGCCTCCGTCCCCCGCGCCACTCCCCAAGCTGTTGCTGGTCGACGGTTCGAGCTACCTGTACCGGGCCTACCACGCGATGCCCGACCTGCGCGCGCCCGACGGCTTTCCGACCGGGGCAATCCACGGCATGGTGGCGATGATGAAGCGGCTGCGCGAGCAGATTCTGGGCGAAGCTGGTGGCCATGCGGCCTGTGTTTTCGATGCGCACGGGCCGACCTTCCGGGACGCCTGGTACGACCAGTACAAGGCCCAGCGTGCGCCCATGCCCGAAGACTTGCGGCGCCAGATCCCGGCGATCCATGAGGTGGTGCGGCTGCTGGGCTGGCCGGTGCTGGAGGTGCCGGGCATCGAGGCCGACGACGCCATCGGCACGCTGGCCCGGGTGGGCGCGGCGGCCGGCCATGCGGTGGTCATCTCCACCGGCGACAAGGACCTGGCCCAGCTCGTGACCGATCGGGTCACGCTGATCAACACCATGAGCAACGAGCGGCTCGATGTGGCCGGCGTGCAGGCCAAGTTCGGCGTGCCGCCCGACCGCATCGTCGACTACCTGACCCTGGTCGGCGACGTGGTCGACAACGTGCCGGGGGTTGACAAGGTCGGGCCCAAGACCGCCGTCAAATGGCTGGCCGCGCATGGCTCGCTGGACGGCGTGATGGCGGCGGCCGGCAGCATCCCCGGCGCCGTGGGCGAAAACCTGCGCAAGGCGCTGGGCTGGCTGCCGCAGGGCAGGCGCCTGGTCACGGTGGTGACCGATTGCGACCTGAGCGCGCACCTGCCTGGCTTCCCCGGGGTAGAACAGTTGGCGCTGCTGCCGGTGGACGAGGCCGGCCTGCTGGAGTTCTACCAGCGCTTTGGCTTTCGGGCCTGGCGCAAGGAGCTGGAGAGCTCGTTGAGCGTCAAGCCGGACGGTGCTGCGACGGCAGTACCGCCAGCCGCCAACGATCTGTTCGACCCGTCCGAGCGACCCGTTGCCGTGCCTGCCCTGCCCAACGCCAGCCCGCTGCCCGCCACCTACGAAACCATCTTGACTTTCGAGCAGCTTGGCGCCTGGACCCGGCGCCTGCGCAGCGCGCCGCTGGCCGCGCTCGACACCGAGACCGACTCGCTCGACCCGATGCGCGCCCGCATCGTGGGCATCAGCTTTGCGGTGCAGCCGGGTGAGGCGGCTTATGTGCCGCTGCGGCATGACTTTCCGGGCGCTCCCGACCAGTTGCCGCTTGGCGCCGTGCTGGCCGCGTTGCAACCCTGGCTGGAAGACGCCGCTGCGGCCAAAGTCGGCCAGAACATCAAGTACGACACCCATGTGCTGGCCAACCACGGCATCACGCTGCGCGGCTGGTTGCACGACACCATGCTGGAGAGCTATGTCTTTGAGGCGCACCTCGGCCACAGCCTGGAAAAGCTCGCCGACCGGCATTTGCACCGCAAAGGCCTGAGCTATGAGGACTTGTGCGGCAAGGGTGTCAACCAGATCCCGTTCAGCCAGGTCGATATCGAGCGCGCCACCCGTTACAGCGGCGAGGACAGCGAGATGACGCTGCAGGTGCACCAGGTGCTGTACCCGCAGGTGGCGGCTGTGCCCGGCCTGCTCAAGGTCTACCGCGACATCGAGATGCCGGTGGCCCTGCTGCTGCAACGCATCGAGCGCCACGGCGTGCTGATCGACGCGGCCGTGCTGTCGGCCCAGAGCCGCGAGCTTGCCGAGCGCTTGCTGCAGCTCGAACAGCAAGCCTTTGAGATCGCCGGCCAACCCTTCAACCTGGGCAGCCCCAAGCAGATCGGCGAGATCCTGTTCGGCAAGCTCGGCCTGCCCGTCAAGAAAAAGACCGCCACCGGCGCGCCCAGCACCGACGAGGAGGTGCTGGCCGAACTGGCCGCCGACTACCCGCTGCCGGCCCGCCTGCTGGAGTACCGCAGCCTGGCCAAGTTGAAGGGCACCTACACCGACAAGCTGCCGTTGATGGTCAACCCGGACACCGGCAGGGTGCATACCCACTACGCCCAGGCGGTGGCGGTCACCGGCCGCTTGTCGAGCAACGACCCCAACCTGCAGAACATCCCCGTCCGCACCGCCGAGGGCAGGCGGGTGCGCGAGGCCTTCATCGCGCCGCCCGGCCATGTCATCGTGTCGGCCGACTACTCGCAGATCGAGCTGCGCATCATGGCCCACATCAGCGGCGACCCGGGCTTGACGCGGGCCTTTGCCGATGGCCTGGACGTGCACAAGGCCACCGCTGCCGAGGTGTTCAACACCACCGTCGAGGCGGTGACGCCTGAGCAGCGGCGATACGCCAAGACCATCAACTTCGGCCTGATCTACGGCATGGGCGCGTTTGGCCTGGCGCAGGCCTTGGGCATCGAGCAAAAGGCGGCGCGCGACTACATCGAGCGCTACTTTGCGCGTTTTGCCGGCGTCAAGCGCTACATGGACGAGACCAAGGCCAGCGCGGCCGAGAAGGGCTATGTCGAGACGCTGTTGGGTCGCCGCATCGAGCTGCCCGAGATCCGCGGTGGCAGTGGCCCGCGCCGCGCAGGTGCCGAGCGCCAGGCGATCAACGCGCCGATGCAGGGCACGGCGGCCGACCTGATCAAGCTGGCGATGCTGGCGGTGCAGGGCGCGCTCGATGCCGGCGCCAAGCGCAGCGCCATCGTGATGCAGGTGCACGACGAGCTGGTGTTCGAGGTGCCGCATGACGAGCTCGACTGGGTGCGCAGCGAGGTGCCGCGCCTGATGGCGGGCGTGGCCGATTGGAGCGTACCCCTGCTGGCCGAGGTGGGCGTGGGGCCGAACTGGGAGCAAGCGCATTGAGCCTGGCCCCTGACGCACGGGCTACGGCGCCCAGGGCTGTCACAAAGCCGTCGCGAAGCCTCTCTAGACTCGCAAGGATGAACGATCAGAGTCATGCGGCGCTCGGCTGTCCGGCCCTGCTCAACCGCGAGCGTGCGATCCTGGCCTTCAACCGCCGGGTGCTGGCCCAGGCCCGGCGTGCCGACGTGCCGCTGCTGGAGCGCCTGCGCTACATCACCATCGTGTCGTCCAACATGGACGAATTTTTTGAAGTGCGTTTTGCCGACGCGCTGGAGGCGATGCGAGGCGCCACCGGCAACGACGACCCGCAGCGCGATGAGTTGCGCCAGGTCGCGGCCGAGGCCCACGACCTGATTGTCGAGAAGTACGCCATCTTCAACCACGAGGTGATGCCCGCGCTGCAAGCGCAAGGCATCTTCATCGTCAACCATGCCCAGCGCAGCCCGGCCCAACGCGCCTGGGTCGCCAAGTTCTTCGAGACCCAGGTGCAGCCGCTGCTGCTGCCGGTGGGGTTGGACCCGGCGCATCCGTTTCCGCAGGTGGCCAACAAGTCGCTCAACTTCATAGTCAAGCTGGGCGGGCAGGACGCCTTCGGTCGCGACAACTCGATCGCCATCGTCAAGGTGCCGCGTGCGCTGCCCCGGGTGATTGCGCTGCCGGGGGCGGTGTGCGAGCCCGGCACCCAGGGTTTTGTGCTGCTGACCAGCGTGATCCGGGCCCACCTTGAAGTGCTGTTTGGCGGCCGGCCGGTGGAGGCGTTTTCACAGTTCCGTGTCACCCGAGACTCGGAGCTGGAGGTGGACGAGGACGATGTCACCAACCTGCGCCAGGCCATGCGCAGCGGCCTGACCACCCGGCACTACGGCCAGGCGATCCGGCTGGAGGTGGTGGCCACCTGCCCCGAGCCGCTGTGGCGTTTGCTGCTCGACCAGTTCAGCCTGCCCGAGGCGGCGCTGTACCTGGTCAACGGCCCGGTCAATCTGGTGCGGCTCAACCAGCTGATCGACCATGCCCGTGCGCCCGCGTTGCGCTTTGCCCTGCGCAGCCCCAGCTGGCCCGAGGCCGACCTGCCGCGTGACAGCTCTGTGCTGGCCCGCTTGCGCCAGGGTGACGTGCTGCTGCACCACCCGTTCCAGAGTTTTGAGGTGGTGGTCGAGTTTTTGCGCGAGGCGGTGCATGACCCGGACGTGCTGGCGATCAAGCAGACGGTCTACCGCACCGGCAGCCAGTCGGTGCTGATGGAGTTGCTGATCGAGGCGGCGCGACGCGGCAAGGATGTCTGCGTCGTGGTGGAGCTCAAGGCCCGGTTTGACGAAGAGGCCAACATCAACTGGGCCGAGCGCCTGGAGGCGGTGGGCGCCCAGGTGGTCTACGGCATCGTCGGCTTCAAGACCCATGCCAAGTTGCTGCTCGTGACGCGCCGCGAGACCACCCGGCGTGGCAGCGTCGTGCTGCGCCGCTACGCCCATTTGTCCACCGGCAACTACAACCCGGGCACGGCCAGGCTCTACACCGACCTGGGCATGTTGACGGCAGACGCGCTGCTCACCGCCGATGCCGATGCCGTGTTCCACCAGCTTGCCAGCCTGACCAAGGTGCGCACCCCGCGCCACCTGCTGACCGCGCCGTTTGCGCTGCACCAGCGGCTGGTGGCCCACATCGAGCAGGTGGCCGAGGCGGCGCGCAACGGGCAGCCCGGGCGCATCGTGCTCAAGATCAATGCGCTGACCGAGCCGGCGATGATCCATGCCCTGGTGCAAGCCGGCCAGGCGGGTGCCGACATCGACCTGATCGTGCGCGGCGCCTGCATGCTGCCGCCCGGCATCCCGGGCGTGACCGACCGTATCCGGGTGCGCTCGGTGGTCGGCCGCTTTCTCGAACACACCCGGGTGATCTACTTTCGCTGGGGCGAGGCGGATGCTGACGAGGTGCTGTACCTGACATCGGCCGACTGGATGGGCCGCAACATGTTTCGGCGGATCGAGCTGGCGTGGCCGGTGCGTGACCCGGCTTTGCGCCAGCGTGTGATCGACGAATGCCTGGTGCCCTACCTTGGCGACCAGCGCGATGCCTGGGTGCAAGCGCCGTCCGGCAGCTACGCGCGGGTGGCCGAGTCGGGTGTCAGTGCGCAGGCGGCGCTGATGGACCGCTACATGGCGCAGGTTTGAGTGCGGGCACGTTTGCCGGCACGGCTGCCACTGCCACTGCCAGCGCCAAAGCGGACAAAAGGCTGGCGATGGACCTGATCCTTTGGCGCCACGCCGACGCTGGTGAACCCGGCGAGGGCCTGCTGGACGACGACTTGCAGCGGCCGCTGACACCGCGCGGCGAGAAGCAGGCCAAGCGCATGGCCGAATGGCTCAACCGCTTTTTACCCGACAGCACCCGCATCCTTTGCAGCCCGGCGCTGCGCACCCGCCAGACCGCAGACGCCCTGGGCCGCAAGCTGCGCATGGTGGACGCTTTGCTGCCCGGTGCATCCCACAGCCAGGCGCTGGCGGCGGCCCGCTGGCCCGACAGCCGCGAGCCGGTGCTGTTGGTCGGCCACCAGCCGATGCTGGGCCAGCTGGCAGCCTACCTGATGGCCGGTGCCAGCACGCTGGACGCGCCGGCCTGGGCGGTGCGCAAGGGCGCTGTGTGGTGGCTGCGCCACCGGGCGCGCGAAGGTGGCGCCGAGGTGGTGCTGGTCTCGGTCCGCACACCTGAAAAGCTGTAAGCCTGCAGGGCGGCCTGGCCCGTCGCGACCGCAGCCCCCTGGCTGCCGATCAACCGGGTTGCAGTACCAGCCTGGGGTTGTCTTGCCGGACCCAGCTCTCGGCCTCCTCGCGCAGCAAGTGCAGGGTACGCGGGTGGCTGTTGGCCCAGTCGCCCCGAAACCCCAGCTGGGCTTGCCGGCCGTCGCGCTTCAGGCGCAGCGCCTTGGGGTCGACCAAGCCGCGGGCGTGGCACTTGATCACCGCCAGGCGCAGCGCCAGCACCTGCCAGGCAAAACGCTCGCTGCAAAGCTGGGGCTCGATCTTGCGCAGGCCGCCGCGCTGGCCCAGCACCAGCTCGCCAATGCGGCGCTGCTGGCTTTGTGAAAAGCCGGGAGCGTCGACATGCGCCAACAAATAGGCGCTGTGGCGGTGGTGGTCATGGTGCGAGACCATCAGCCCGATCTCGTGCAGGTCACAGGCCCAGCCCAGCTCGCGAAGGGCCTCGCCGTCGTCTTCTGTCGCCGCTTCGGGCAGGGCACCGCGCAGCAGCGCCGCCGCCACGCTGCGCACCCGCAGCGCCTGTTCAACATCCACCCCGAAGCGCGCTTGCAGCGCTGCAACGCTGTGGTCGCGCAAGTCGCCACCACCGGCCTGGCGCCGCGCCGCGTGGCGCTCGTGCAGGTCGATGATCACGCCCTGGCGCAGCGCGCCCTTGGCCGGGCGCAGCTCGGCGATGCCGAAGTGTGTGGCCAGGGTGTAGAGCAGGGCCAGGCCGCCGCCGATGATGGCCTTGCGGTCCTCGCGCAGCGAGGGCAGGCTGAGTTTGTCCGCGCTGCCGGCAGCCAGGCACTGGGCGATGCACCAGCGCAGGCCTTCGGGGGTGATGGTGCCGTCGCTGATGCCGGCTGCAGCCAGCACTTGCGACACCGCGCCGGCCGTGCCCGACGAGCCCAGGGCCTCGCGCCAGTGGCGCGGTGCAAACGGCTCCAGCGCTTCTTCCAGCTCGGCGCCGGCAGCGACCTGGGCATCGCGAAAGCGCTGCTCGGTGAACACGCCGTCCGGAAACCAGCGCATCGACAAGCTCACGCTGCCCGTCTTGAAAGACTCGACGGTG
Source organism: Betaproteobacteria bacterium (assembly GCA_025358155.1). Taxonomy (GTDB): domain Bacteria; phylum Pseudomonadota; class Gammaproteobacteria; order Burkholderiales; family Burkholderiaceae_C; genus Pseudaquabacterium. The sequence goes on along the minus strand of JANYKR010000085.1, from coordinate 34,562 downwards.
CACGGTATCCGGCCCTGACCAACGATCATCTCGGTGCTGCGCCCGCCGATGTCGATCACCAGCCGGGGGGCGTCGCCGCGCTGCAGAAACGACACCCCGGCAAAGATCAGGCGCGCCTCCTCGCGGCCCGACACCACCTCGATCGCAAAGCCCAGCGCGTCCTCGGCGCGAACCAGGAAGGCGTCACGGTTGCGGGCCTCGCGCAGGGTCTGGGTGGCCACTGCCCGCACCTGCGGTGCCTCAAAGCCCTGCAAGCGCTGCGCAAACCGGCGCAGGCAGTCCAGCCCGCGTTGTGCCGCTGCCTCGGTCAGGTAGCCGTTGCTGTCGAGGCCTCCGCCCAGGCGCACGGTCTCCTTAAGGTAGGCGATGCGGCGGTAGCGGCCCTGTTGCAACTGGGCAATTTCGAGCCGAAAGCTGTTCGACCCGATATCGATGGCGGCCAGGGGTGCGGTGGCACTGGGGGGGCGAAGAGACATGCGGCATGCTAGCGGCAAAGCCGTGGGTTTTCCCGTGGGCCCGGGCTTGGCTGCGGCATGTTCCTAGAATGTCGCGGTCGCCGCCCGCCAACTGCAGTCTGCTGCTGGTGATGTTGCTGCCCATGCAGTTGCAGCGCGGCCCGTCAGTGATTCAAGGAGTGTTGCAGGATGCGAGAAGACTTCGACAGTCTCAACCCGGGCCGGGACTTCAGCCGGCGTGGCTTTGTGCGGGCGGCGGTAGGTTCGGGCTTTGCCGCAGCGGTGCTGCCCGTGGTGGCGCAAACCGAGATCAAGACCGACAGCGCAGGGCTGCTGGTGGGCGAGGTCAGCATTCCGGTGGGCGGCTTCAACATGCCGGCCTACCGCGCCGCGCCGCTGGGCTTGGCACGGGCGCCGGTGGTGCTGGTCGTCAGCGAAATCTTTGGTGTCCATGAACACATCGCCGATGTAGCGCGCCGCCTTGCCAAACAAGGCTACTTCGCGGTGGCACCCGAATTGTTTGTGCGCCAGGGCGATGCGGGCAGCTACGGTGAGATCGCCAAGCTGCTCAGCGAAGTGGTCAACCGGGTGCCCGATGCCCAAGTGATGGCCGACCTGGATGCCACGGTGGCTTGGGCGTTGGGGCAGGGCGCCGACACCACCAGGCTGGGCATCACCGGCTTTTGCTGGGGCGGGCGCATCACCTGGCTGTATGCCGCTCACAACCCCGCCATCAAGGCCGGCGTGGCCTGGTACGGCCGCCTGCAAGGGCCGGCCACAGCGCTGCAGCCGACCCATCCGATCGATCTGACGGGGCAGCTCAAAGCTCCGGTGCTGGGCTTGTACGGTGGCCAGGACAGCGGCATCCCGCAGGCATCCGTCAATGGCATGAAAGTCGCCCTGGCCCAGGGCAGCGCTGCCGCCCGAAAAAGCAGCTTTGTGGTCTACCCGGACGCGCCGCATGCCTTTCATGCCGACTACCGGTCCAGCTACCGCAAGGACGCCGCTGACGACGGCTGGCAGCGCTGCCTGGCCTGGTTCAAGGCCGAGGGCGTGGCGTGAGGCTGGTGGGTAGAGCCCAAGGGCGGGCGGGGGCGGGCTCCGCGTTTCGTGCGGTGCCTTCCAGCCCGCACTGAGCCCATGACCCTGTTCTACATCGTGCTGGCCACCCTGGCCGGCGGCGTGCTGTCGGTGCTGATCGCCGCATCGCTGACGATTGCGCTGCTGAGTCGCATCGTGCAGCACCTGGTCAGCCTGTCGGTGGGGGTCTTGTTGGGCACGGCGCTGCTGCATGTGCTGCCCGAGGCCTTCGAGAGCAAGGTCGACCCGCACCGGCTGTTCATGACCCTGCTGGGCGGGCTGCTGTTTTTCTTCTTGCTCGAAAAGGCCGAGCTGTACCGACATGGCCACCACCACGAGGGTGACGGCCACCACCATCACCACGATTTTGATGCCGGCCAGGCGGGCCGTGGCGGCTGGAGCGTGCTGGTGGGCGACAGCATCCACAATTTTTGCGACGGCATCATCATCGCGGCCGCCTTTCTGGCCGATACCCAGCTCGGCCTGGTGACCTCGGTGGCCATCATCGCGCACGAGATTCCACAGGAGGTGGGCGACTACATCGTGCTGCTCAACGCCGGTTTCAGCCGAGGCAAGGCGCTGCTGTACAACGCGCTATCGGGCCTGGCCTCGGTGGTGGGCGGCGTGCTGGGCTACTTCATCGTCGGACCTTGGGAGGCGCTGTTTCCGTACCTGCTGGTGGCCGCGTCCAGCAGCTTTGTGTATGTCGCGGTGGCGGATCTGCTGCCGCAGTTGCAGCAGCGCCTGCCGCTGCGGTCGACTCTGGCGCAACTGGGTTGGATAGGCGCCGGGCTGATGCTGGTGACGGTGGTCAAGAGCTGGCTGCACGCAGGCTGAGCGACGCAGCCTGGCCCGCCCGACACACCGCTCGGCGCACGCGGTGCGCGTGCAGGCTACTTCACCACCAGCACCGGCAGCGGGCTGTGGGTGAGCACCCGGCTGGTTTCGCTGCCGATCAGCAAGGCGGCCATGCCGCGACGGCCATGCGAGGCCATCACCACCAGGTCGCAGCCCTTTTGCTTGGCCAGATCCAGAATCGCCTCCCAGGGGTGCAGGGCCTCAACCGTGGCGCCCTCGCAAGCCACGCCGGCTGCGGCAGCGGCGTCCATCACCGCCTTGACCCGACTTGCCGCAATGCGCTCTTGCGCGTCGTAAAACTCTTGTGGCGGCACCGGTTGCATCTCTGAAATTGCGCTGTACGGGAACGGCTCCTTGACACACAGGGTGCTGAGTGAGGCGCCTGACAGTTTGGCCAATGAAATGGCCGTAGCGACCGCCTTGGCGGTGATGTCCGAACCATCGGTTGGGACCAGAATGCGTTGGTACATGCTGAACTCCTGGGCTGTGAATGCAAGTCACCGGGCACGCTTGCCGGGCTTGTTCCCAGTGTGCGCTGATGCGGATCCAATGTCTTGAGTTGTATCAAGACGGGGCAGCGTTCCAGCCAATGAAAACCGTGCCGCGTCCGGGCCCCCGTCAGTGCCAGCCAGTTGTGGCCGAACCTTGCGCCATGCTATACTTCTAGTTGTCGCGGAGTGGTAGTTCAGTTGGTTAGAATACCGGCCTGTCACGCCGGGGGTCGCGGGTTCGAGTCCCGTCCACTCCGCCAAAAGTAAAAAGCAAAACCGCTGCAGGTCACTGACTTGCAGCGGTTTTTTGCATTTTTTGGCTTCTGACTCGATGTGCTGCCTGCGATCAGTTGCCACATTTCCGCTCTGACCCTTGATGCGGTTCTGCGATTCAATTCTGTGCAGCAGGTGCCTTGTGCCGCAACGCGCACCGGTGCCCTGAACTCGGTGGCGCGCGCCAGCCCCGGTCCCAGCCCCAGTCGCATTCAGAGCCGCAGACTGCAATCACGGCACACCGCCGCGTCAAGGTCAAGTCAGGCATGAAGCCCCTGCGGGTGCTGAACTAGGGGTTGGTGGGCGCGTTGATGTGCCCACAAAATTGCGGGATGCAGTCCCCCACATCCCAGGCCATACCCACATGATTGGTGAGGTTCTTGTCCTGATGCGGGACCAGCTCAACGCCTATTTGCGCGGGCAAACCGGCAAGGCAGCCAGTCACGCCGAAGACAAGGTGCAGTTGCTCGACGCCAGTGGCGTTGCCGATGCGGTCGAATTCAAGGTGGGCAAAGTCACTGCGCTGTTGATCAACATCGAGCAGGAGCAGGCCTTGCGCCCGGCCGATGCGTTTTTGCGCCAGATGCCCGATGGCAGCAGCCAAAGGGTGCACCGAGAGCTGCGGCTGAACCTCTACGTGCTGTTTGTGGTGCGCTTCAAGGTTTATGAGCAGGGGCTCGGCATGCTCAGCAACGTGCTGCGCTACTTCCAGACCCATCCGGTGCTCGACCATGCCCAAGTGCCCAAGCTCAACCCGGAGATTGACAAGCTGACCTTTGAGTTGGTGACGCTGCCGCTGGCTGAGCAGAACACCGTCTGGAGCCAGTTGCGTACCTCGTACCACCCGTCGTTGTTGTACCGCGTTCGGATGGTGGTGTTCCGTGACACCGACGGCGCCCTGCTGTCGCCGGTGCGAACGACCGAGTTGCGCGCTGTGCGCAAGCCCTGACCCGCCGCTATGGCCCGTTGACCCCTTGGCCCCCTTGTCCACTGGTGGCCGCTTTTTCGGAGATCCTTACATGCCTGTCTACAAGACCCCGGGTGTCTATGTCGAAGAGATCTCGACCCTGCCGCCCTCAGTGGCCGAAGTGGCCACTGCCGTGCCAGCCTTCATCGGCTACAGCGAGGTCGGCCCGGCCGACGACGCCGATCCGGTGGTGGCACGCATCACCTCTTTGCTTGAATTCAAGACCTTGTTCGGTCGCGCCCAGCGCATGAAGTGGAAGCTCAGTGTTGACGCTGCCGGCCCGAGCATTGCGCCGGCCGGCACAGGGGGCGGCTTCACGTTGTACTACGCCATCAGTCACTATTTCAAGAACGGTGGCGGGCCGTGCTACGTCGCTTCTGTCGGCAGCTATGCGGCCACACCCTCCAAAGACCGCTACATCGACGGCCTGGCAGCCATCGCCAAAGAGGACGAGCCCACGCTGCTGGTGCTGACCGACGCGGCCAGCACGTTGACGGCCGGTGCATACTTGGAGGTCTGTGCCGAGGCACTCGGTCAATGTCAGGCGCTGGGTGACCGCTTCACCATCCTGGACGTGCCGGGTGGCAAGTGGGATGCCTTCCGCAACGACCCGAGCTTGTCGGCCAACCTGATGTACGGCGCGGCCTACCACCCCTATTTGCAGACCACGCTGGCGGTCGAATACAACGAGGGCGACGTCACGGTGTTGCGCACCGGCGGCAAGCCCTCCACGGTCAGCGGCAGCCTGATCCTGGGCGGTGCCACCGGCTTGACCGTCAGCTTCACCGGCACCGCCGGCAGCATGCCGGCGGTGGCCATCACAGCCGGTGCCAAGGGCGCCAAGCCCGGCTTTGCACTGAGTGGCCTGACCTTGACCCTGTCGGACATCAACGCCAGCGCAGCGGCTGACATCGCCACGGCCTGGACCACCTGGAAGATGACCAACAACGCCGGCGGCTTCGATGTCAGCAAAGTCGGTGACGGCAGTGCCGTGGTGGCCACTGCAGATGCGCCGGCTGCCGCCATCAGCTTGCCGGCCGCGGCGGCCGACACACTGGCCTCGGTCAAGGCGTCCAACAACGAAACCAGCCTGTACAGCGCGGCCCGCTTGTTGCTCGACGCCCAGCGCGTGGTGTTGCCGCCCAGCGCTGCGGTGGCCGGTATCTATGCCCGGGTTGACCGCGACCAGGGGGTCTGGAAGGCACCAGGCAACGTCGGCGTGCTGGCGGTGCTGGGGCCGGTGTCCAAGGTCACCAACGACGAGCAAGACCGGCTCAATGTCGACGACACCGCCGGCAAGTCGATCAACGCGATCCGTGCCTTCACCGGCAAGGGCACCCTGGTCTGGGGCGCACGCACCTTGGCCGGCAACGACAACGAGTGGCGCTATGTCTCGGTGCGGCGTTTGTTCATCACGATCGAAGAGTCGGCCCGCAAGGCCACGTCATTTGCGGTCTTCGAGGCCAACGATGCCACCACCTGGCTCAAGGTCAAGGCAATGATCGAGAGTTACCTCTACGGCTTGTGGGAGCGCGGCGCGCTGGCCGGCCCCAAACCCGAGGCGGCCTACTACGTCAACGTCGGCCTGGGCAGCACCATGACGCCCCAGGATGTGCTGGAGGGCCGCATGGTGGTCGAGATCGGTGTGGCCGCCGTGAGGCCAGCCGAGTTCATCGTGCTGCGTTTCTCGCACATGCTGCAGACCGAGTAAAGGCCAGGCGAGCCCCAAGCCCGCAAGCCGCTCTCTCCCCCATACCCTGAACCTGCAAGGCGACCCCCATCATGGCAATGACCAAGGACCAGATCAAGACGGCCTACCCGCTGCCGGTCTACAACTTCCGGGTCGAGATCGACGGCCAGACCGTTGGTTTCTCCGAGGTAACGGGTCTCAGCATCGCGTACGAGACCATCACCTACGTCGAGAGCCCCACCGCCGGGCCCGGCCCGCGCATGATGCACATGCCGGGCAAGCCCACGCCCACCAAACTGACGCTCAAAAAGGGCCTGGTCAGTGGCGTCAGCGTGGCCGCCTTGTACAACTGGGTCAATTCGATCCAGCTCAATCGGGTCCAGAAAAAGGACATCGTGATCCGCCTGTGCGACGAAACCGGCAACGCGGTGGTGAGCTGGAAGGTTCAAAACGCATTTCCGACCAAGCTCGATGCGCCCGCCTTCACCGCCAGCTCCAACGACGTGGCGATCGAGACCATTGAATTGATGGCCGACGGCATCGCGATGCAGCAGCACTGAAGCACGCCGTGCCGGGTCCGCAGCCTCGATCCGCGTGCCACCGTCCGCAAGCCTGTAGCCCGCGACGCCCGCCTTCCAATCCCGCCCAGCCCCTGCGCCGTCCAGCCCACTGATCATGGCCACCAGCATCGCCACCCAGGCACTCCAGTACCCGCTGGTCGCATTCAATTTTCGCGTCAGCGTTGGTGGATTGGGCATGGGATTCGCCGAGGTCACCGGCTTGGTGCGCGAGCACCAGACGCTGACCTACCGCCACGGTCTGAGCTACTGGGAAGGGGAGTCCGTTACCAAGTTCCATGTCGACAAGTTCAGCGCGATGGGCATGAAAAAGGGCGTGATCAAGGCCGGCGACCATCCCGCGCTGCTGGCCTGGCTGGAAGACACCCGGCCGCGCAGCCTGCTGGTCAGCCTGTGCGATCCAGCCGGATTGCCGGTGGTGAACTGGAAGGTCGCACGGGCCTTGTTGACCAAGATCGAGGCGCCGGCCCTGGTCGCCTCGGGCAGCGAGGCAGCGATCGACACGCTGTCGCTGATGGTGGCGGGTGTGACGGTCGAACATGTCTGAGGCCAGCACCGCGCCAAGCGCCTGGTGCGCAGCATGAGCGACCCCATCCTGGGCATGCGCTTTGCCGTGGTGTTTTTGGCCGGCGGCGCCGTGCCCAATCCGCTCGACATCCGCTTCCAGAAGGTCTCCGGCCTGTCGGTCGAGATCGAAACCCAGGCCTTGAGCGAGGGCGGCAACAACACCGGCGCGCTGTCTTTGCCCAGGGGCGTCAAACACGGCAACTTGCTGCTGGAGCGCGGCATGGTGGTGGGCTCCTTGCTCAATCTCGAGTTCAACGCCACCTTGTCACTGTTCAAGTTTGCCACCAGCAATGTGCTGGTCACGCTGTTGGGCGGCAACAAGGCGCCGCTCGCGGCCTGGCTCTTCATCAAGGCCTACCCGGTGAAGTGGGCCACCTCCGACCTGAGTGCGGGCGAGCCGGCCCTGGTGATCGACACCCTGGAGCTGGCCTACTCCCGCATGCAGATCTTGCGCGTTTGACGGCGCACCCGATCGAGACGCCGGCCAAACCACCACCGTACCCAAGCAAAGCCATGCCTGTCCTCATCAACGAATTGATCATCCGCGCCGTGGTTACGGCCGACGGTGCGCACTTGGGCGGGCAGCCCGCTCACGATGAAGGCGAGCACACGCAGCCTGCCTCGGCGCATGACCAGGCCGAGATCGTGCAAGCCTGCGTGCGTGAGGTCATGCGCTTGCTGGCCATGCAACGTGAACGCTGAGCAGGCCTGCTGATGTCGCTGCGCAGTTTGTTCAAGATGGAGAAGATGCGCATCGAGGCGTACAAGGACGTTGCGCGCACCAAGCCGGCCTCGCCGCCCAGGCTGGAGGTGATGTTCAACCCCACCAGCTACAAGCGCAAACACAGCGTCAGCTACGCGCCGGCCAAGCGTCAGGCCATCAACACGCCGGGCCGGCCGATGCTGTACAACTACACCCCGCCGGGCGAGGTGTCGTTCACGCTGGTGCTGGACGGCACCGGGGTGAGCCAGTTCGGGCTCGAGCACATTGCCGATGTGCTGGCTGGCAAAACCGTCAAGAAGGCCATCGAGGCCTTCGAGACGATCTGCCTGAAGATGGACGGTGCGATCCACGAGCCTCGGTTCCTGGTCGTCAAGTGGGGCAGCTACAGCTTTGCGTGCCGGCTGCAATCGCTGGAGATCAACCACACCTTGTTCGACGCGGCCGGCGAGCCGCTGCGGGCCGAGTTGGCGGTGGCCTTTGTCGAGGACAAGAGCCCGGCCAAGATCATGCGCGAGGCGGGCAAAAGCTCGCCCGACCTGAGCCATGTGCGGGTGGTTCGTGCGGGCGATACCTTGCCCCTGATGTGCCAGGACATCTACGGCTCGGCAGCACCCTACCTGCAGGTGGCGGCCGACAACGGGCTGGATGATTTTCGCCACCTGCAGCCTGGCCAGCGCATTGTTTTTGCGCCGCTGCGCACGCCAGAGGACGCAGGCGCAAGGGGCGCACCGTGACCGTGCTGACCTTGAGCATCAGCAGCAATGGCAGCCCGATCAGTCCGGAGATTCAGGTCCTGGCGGTGCAGACGCACCGTGCGCTCAACAAGGTGCCTTCGGCACGCCTGAGCTTTCTCGATGGCGACGTGCCCAATCGCAACTTTCCGCTCAGCGACAGCAGCACCTTTGCACCCGGTGCCGAGATCGAGATCAAGGCGCGCTGGGAGGGCAACAGCGACGCTTCGGGCCGCGACATTTCGCTCTTCAAAGGCCTCGTGGTGCGCCACGCCCTGGAGGCGCGCAATACCGGCTGCCTGCTGCATGTCGAGCTCAAGGACAAGGCGATCAAGCTGACCCGCGGGCGCAAGAGTACGGTCCGCCAGGACATGACCGACTCGGACGCTTTCAAACGCCTGATCGGCGATGCCGGCCTGAGAGCGGGCACGATCGATGCCACCAGCTACACCCACAAAAGCCTGGTCCAGTACCAGAGCACCGACTGGGACTTCATGCTGACCCGGGCCCAGGCCCTGGGGCTGCAGGTGGTGGTGCACGATGGCACGGTGTCGGTGCGAGCGCCCTCGCTCGATGCTGCGTCCAGGCTCAAGGTCGAATTTGGCCTGTCTGAGGTGTTTGACTGGGATTTCGAGGTGGACGGTCAGGAGCAAGTGACCGGGCTCGACACGCTGGGCTGGGACCCCGGCACCCAGGCCATGCTGTCCGCCAGCGCGGTGGCCCAGGCCGAACCCGAGCAGGGCACGCTCAAGGGCGCAGCAGCGGCCAGCGCCTTGGGGCTGGCCAAGCGCATCCTGCACAACGGCGCGGCGTTTGAGGCCCCCGAGCTCAAGGGCTGGGCGGACGGCCAATTGACCCAGTCGCGCCTGGCCATGCTGCGCGGGCGGGTCAGCCTGCAGGGCACAGGTACTGCGGCGCTGCTCGATGTGGTCGAGATCAGCGGCATGGGTCAGCGCTTCAATGGCCAGGCCCTGGTCAGCGGCGTGGCGCACCGAATCGAGGCCGGCGAGTGGCGCACTGACCTGCAATTGGGCCTCGACCCGGCCAGCCTGATCGCCGGCGACGCGCCCTCAGTCGCGCCTGCAGGCGCACTGCTGCCGGCCGTCAGTGGCCTGCAGATCGGCATTGTGGTGGCGATAGCGGATGACCCCGATCAGGCATTGCGCGTGCAGCTCCAACTGCCCGCGCTGGGCCAGGATGCTGGCAAGGTCTGGGCCCGCTGGGCCTCGCCCGACGCTGGCGCTGCCCGCGGCATGGTGTTCTGGCCCGAGGTGGGCGACGAAGTGGCGGTCGGGTTCTTCAACGACGACCCGCGCGCCCCGGTGGTGTTGGGCAGTCTGTTTTCAGCCAAGCAGATGCCGCCCGCACCCTATGACAAGCCCGAAGCCAAGAACCTGACCCGGGGTTTTTTTACCAAGAGCGGCTGTGAGATCGGTTTCATCGACGGTACCAACCCCAAGCTGTTCCTGCGCACCAAGGGCAAGCGCGAAATCTTGCTCGACGACGACGACAAGCTGATCAAGATCTCAGACCCCGATGGCAACACGCTGACCGTGGACGCCCAAGGCATCACCTTCAAGACCGACAAAGACTTCAAGGTCGATGCGGGCGGCAAGGTCGAGATCAAAGGCGGCAAGATCGACCTCCAATGAACCCGAGAACCCCCATGAGCAACAGCCCCCCTTCCAACCCAGGCTCTGCGCCCGGGATCAGCCTGCAACTGACCTTGGACGATATCAATTTGATCCTCGAGGGCATCGGCGCGCTGCCGTTTGCGCGTGTCTTTGGCCTGGTCGCACGCATCCAGGGCCAGGCCGCCGAGCAACTCAAGGCGGCTGCCCCTGCGGCCGTAGCGGCCAACCCGGGCTGAGCCCGCAATGACCGAGGACAGCAACTTCCTGGGCCGGGGCTGGAGCTTTCCACCCGCCTTCACGGCGGGTGGGGCGCAGGTCCAGACCGTCGCCGGTGAGGACGATATCGAGCAAAGCCTGTGCCTGCTGCTGGCCACCCGGCGCGGTGAGCGGGTGATGGTGCCTGACTTCGGCTGTGATCTGGCTGAGTTCTTGTTCGAGGAGATCAGCCCGTCGCTGGTCGGGCAGGTGCGAGATCTGGTCAGCGATGCCATCCTCAACCACGAGCCCCGGGTGTTGCTCAATGGCGTCGAGGTGTCGGACGAACGCGCAAGCGAGGGCTTGTTGCTGATCGAGATCGACTACCAGGTACGCGCCACCAACAGCCGCTACAACCTGGTGTATCCGTTTTACCTGCGTGAAGCGGCAAGCTCGCCATGACCCGTCATGAGTGACCTGATCCTGATCGATACCGACCTGGTGATGTTCATGCCCAGCTTTGGCGCGGCCACCGTGCTGGTGCAGCCGGGCCAGCTCAAAGCCACCGGCCCGGCCACGATTGGCGGCAAGAAGATCTGCGTTGACGGCGACGAGAAGCAGGTTCAAGTGCCGGGTTGCACCTACGTGGCGCCGCCCTTTGTGATTCCCGGCGTCGGCACGCTCAAGATCGACAGCCTCGCGGGTGACCAAAAGGCCAGCCATTCCAACGTGGACGGCAAGCTGATACTGCTCAAAGGCGGCAATTTCACCGCCAAGTTCGAGGTGCAATCGCCGGCCCAGCAGCCCGCGCCACCCGGACCGCCGGTGCCCGACGGCAGCCCCAGCTACAGCGGGCAGGGCCAGTTCATCCCTGCCAACCAGACGGTCACCGGTACCTGATGCCATGAGTGATCCCGGCAGCTCTGTTGCCAACACCGGCACCTCCGGCACCAGTCAGGCCGCCCGCCGCTGGTGGGCGCTTGACCCGGCCAGTGCGCCGCTGGATGAGCGCAACACGCAAGACCTGCTGGCTTTTGCCCAGACCTTGGCGCGCGAGCTGAAGTACGTGGATGCGCAGGGTGTCCCGGCCGGTGACTGGCGTCAACTGCTGCCCGAGCCCGCGCTGCTGGTCGAGGCGGTGCAGGCGCTGGCCGATCCGGCCCGCCTTGCGCCGGAGCGGGCGGCGGTTTATGCGCGTCCGCATGTGGCCTTGCTGCTGGCTTTTGTCGAACTGTTGGGCCAGGCCCGGGCGCAGCTCAATGACTTTGGCCGTCGCCACCTGGACCACTACTTTGCCCGCGTGCTGCGCATGTCGCGCAAAGCGGCAGTGCCGGACCGGGTGCACGTGCTGGTCGAGCCCGCGACAGGCGCTGCGGCCGTCGAGTTGCCCGCCGGCACCGTGCTGCAGGCCGGTACCGACAGTGCGGGCCTGGACCTGGCCTACCGCACCGAGCAGTCGCTGGTGTTGCACCCGGTCAAGGTTGCGTCGCTGCTGTCGGTGCGCACCGATGTCCGCCTGACCGGCTTGCGTGAGGCGTCTTTGCAGTACCTCGTCAGCGGCACCCGGGCCGAGGCTTTCACTTTCATGCTGCGCATTGCGCTGGGCCAGCCCGACCCGGGTGGCGCGCTGGCGCTGCCGATCTGGGCAGGTGCGCCCAACGCAGTCGCCATACCCGCGCCGGCGGTACCCCCGCCCACCGCGATCGGCTTCGAGCACTTGCTGGCGGCGCACGACCGACTTCGCCGCGTGGCGCTGGAGTTGTTCATGCCGCTGCTGGACGACTACCGCAGCCTGATCGTGCTGCGCGCCAGGCGCCGCGCCAAGGACGGGCCGCAGTGGGCGCGCGTCAACCAATTGATCGAGGGCGCCGGCAAGCTGCGCAGCGCCAATCCGCGGTTCACGCTGGTGCCCCTCAAGGCCGACGACTTCGTCGCCAATCTGCGCCAGGCACTCGGTCTGGACGCCGCCCAGTACGCCCGCTACTACGACGGCTTGCCCGAGGTCAAGAGCGCTGAGCAGGCCTATGCGGTGCTGGATGACCAGCCCAATGTGCAGGCCTTCGTCAAGGGCAAGCTGTACTTTCCGGCGTTGGCAGACTTTCGCGAGTTGATGGCCACCAAGGCCGAGATCGACGCCGATTGGTCCCGCATCGGCGGTCTGGTCGAGCGCGCACTGCGGCTCAAGTCAGGCAACCCTGACGCCTTGCTGCCCGATGCGCAACGTCAGTTGCGCGACGTCGAGGCGCTGCTGCTGGCGGCGCTGGGTTTCAAGCCGGCCGAGGGGCTGGAGGCCTTCCAGGCCGGCTTTGTGGCGATCGAGCGCTGGTTCTGCCTCTCGGCCGAGCAGATCGACTACCTGATGGGCATGGGCCGCCGCGCCGCGCTGGGCGAGGTTGATGGCCGCAGCTGGGACAAGGTCTACGCCTTGTGCGCCCAGGCCCATGAGGCTCAGGTGGTCCGCTTGCGGCGCGACGCGCTGCTCGCTGCCGCTCAGGCCGGCACAGCTGCCCGTGACGCACGCACGGCACTGACGGCCATGCTGCGGCTGGTGCTGGGCCGTGCGCTCGAACTGCCGGATTTGTCAGAGGCGCTGGTTGCCCTGGCCGGCCTGCAGCTCAACGCCGCCGACGCGCAGTACCTCACCGCGATCAATCTGGCGCCCACGCCTTCGGCCGATGCCATCGACTGGCCGCGTGTGGCGACCGCGCTTGAGCTGGCCCAGCGCAACCGCCAAGCCTTTGTGATGCCGGCGGCGCAGCAAGTGGTGTGGCGCCACCTCTATGCCGCAGCCGACGCCAGCGCCGTGCTGGCGCCTTCGGTAGCCGAGGGCGAGACCCCGCGCTGGAAGACCTTTGGCAGCGCCGCAGCCGGCAGCGTGATCGACACCATGCCACCCGCGCTGCTCGGCTGGGCACTGGCCAGCCCGTTGCTGGCACTGGCCGAAGGCGTTCGCACGGTGGAACTGCGGCTTGGTTGCCTGGACAGCGGGTTTGACGCCGCACGCCTGCGCCGCCTGTTTGCGCCCGAAGCACCCGACACGGCGCTGCGCGCCAGCGTCAACCCGTTTGTGGTGCAGATCAGCGGCGCCAAGGGCTGGGTCGAGCCGGCTTGCGAGATCAGCTGGACCGGCGCCGACATGGCCGGTTACCCGGCCGTTGCCGGCACCGACACCAGCGGCTTGCGCCTGTTGCGGCTGACGCTGCGCCTGGACGAAAAACAACCCGCGATCGAGTCGCCCAGCCTGGCCTTGCACGGCCTGGTCGCCGCTGCACCGGTGCTGCGCCTGATGCTGCGCCCGACCTGGCGTGCGGCCGAGCGCGCCTGGTGCACCGCCTACCCCGAGCTGCACAAGGTTCGGGTGGCGCGGCTGGCGCTGCAAGTGGGCGTGGTCGGCCTGGTCAGCCTGGCGCTGCGCAGCGACCAGGCGGTGCTGGATGCCAAAAAGCCCTTCGAGCCCTTTGGCGCCCAGCCCGCCTCCGGGGCCCGGCTGCTGATCGGCCACCCTGAGCTGGTGGCCAAGGCCCTCGACAGCCTGGTCTTGCGGTTTCGGTGGATGGGCGCACCGGCTGACTTCAAGGCGCACTACCTCAACTACCCCGGCCCGCTGGACGGCACCAGCTTCACCGCCCGGGTAGGCTTCAAGGACGGCAGCCTGTTTGCGCCGGCCGTTGCATTGATGCCATTTTTCGACATCGACACCAGCGCCGGCGTCAGCCGGACTGTGCTTCTGCCGGCCGATCCGGGTGCACCTGCCGCCCCCCGCGCGGCTGTGGGCGACGTGGGCCTTTGGACCCGGGCCCTGGTTTGGGAGCTGGCCGGCGACTTCCGGCATCCGGTCTACCCCACCCTGGCCCTGCAAAACGCCATGGCCATGGCCAGCTTTGTCGCCGGCGGCGGCAAGCCCACGCCTACCCAGTTTTTGCTCAACCCACCCTACACGCCCAAGCTCAAGAGCCTGGCCATCGACTACAGCAGCTCGCTCGAGGTCGCCCTGGCCGACCTGCCTCAAGCGGGCCAGGCCGCCGGCCTGCGCCTGCTGCATCTGCACCCCTTTGGCAGCGCACCCGCCGCAGCCGCACTCGATCTGCCCAAGGTCCTGGCAGGTCAGAGCCCGCCGCGCCCGGATGCGCTGCCGCTGCTGCCGGCCTACAACGACGAAGCTGCGCTCTGCATCGGCCTGGCCAACCTGGTTGCACCGCTCACGCTGTCGCTACTGCTGCAGGTGGCCGAGGGCAGCGCCGACCCCGATGTCGCGCCCGGCCCCGTCACCTGGAGCTGTCTCGACGGTGACCGCTGGGTCGAGTTGCACGACGGCGCCTTGCTCGAAGACAGCACCCGAGGCCTGATCAATTCCGGCCTGCTGCGGTTGGCATTGCGTCCGGTGGCGCCCAGCACCCTGCTGCCAGGTGCCCAGGGGCGGGCCCAGGGAGGTATCGATTCGGCAGGCCTGTACTGGCTGCGAGCGAGCATGCCGCGCGCCAGCACCGGGGTCTGTGACATGGTGGCGGTGCATCCCAACGCGGTACGGGCCTGCTTCACCGACCAGGGCAACGCAGCCGACCACCTGGCCCAGCCTCTGCCGCCGGGCAGCATCACGGCCCTGGCCACCTTGCAGCCCGGCGTGGCCAAAATCAAGCAGCCCTACAGCTCGTTTGGTGGCAAGCCCGCCGAGCAAGCCATTGATTTCAACTTGCGGGTCTCCGAGCGGCTGCGCCACAAGCAGCGCGCCCTCACGCCCTGGGACTACGAACGCCTGGTGCTCGAGAAATTCCCGCAGCTGCACAAAGCCAAGTGTCTGCGGCCGGGGGCCGAGAGCGCGCCGGGGCAGATCGATTTGATCGTGGTGCCCAACATCAGCCACCACTTTCCGTTCGACCCGTTCGAGCCCAAGCTGCCGGCCGATGTGGTGCGCGACATCGAGGCCTACCTGGCAGACAAGACGCCGGCGTTTGCCCTGCTGCGGGTGCGCAATGCTTTTTTTGTGCCGCTCAAGATCCGCTGCGGCGTGCGTTTCATGCCGGGCCAGGACGAGGGCTTTTGCCGCCAGCGCCTGAACGACGAACTCAACCGCTTCCTGTCGCCCTGGGCCTACGACGAGGGTGCCGACCTGGACCTGGGCGGTGCGATCTACGCCAACAGCATCATCGACTTCATCGACGAGCGCGACTATGTCGACTACATCGCTGAGTTGCGCTTGTTCACCACCCGGGAAGGTCGCGACGTGCTGGTCCCCGAAGCCATTGATTACCACGCCAGCGCCGGCCGCCCCGACGGTGTGCTGGTGGCCGCCCGCCAGCATGAGTTTGACGTCATCGCGCAGGCCGACTACCGCGTCGAAGGTTTTGCCGGCATCAACTACATGAAGCTCGAACTCGACTTCATCGTCTCCTAGCGCCGCAAATTCAGCCCCAGTTCGGCCACTGTCACTGCCCTTGCCCAAGCCCCCAGATTCCCCAGCTTCATCAGGAGAGCCCGCCATGAAGATCGACAAGACCGGCCGCGACACCCTCAAGTCCTACTTCGTCAAGAACGCGGTGCCCACCGCCAGCAACTTCGAGGACCTGATCAACGCGGGCCTCAACCAGCGTGAGGACGGCATCGCCAAGCTGCCCGGTGAGCCGCTCTCGCTGCAGGCCGATGGCGATGACGCCAGCCAGAAGAAGCTGCTCAACCTGTACCGCAACTTCAACGACCTGGCACCCGCCTGGGCGCTGGCGTTGAACCCGCGCGCCAACCCTGCCGACCCGGCCAGCGCCAACGCCGGCTTCAGCATTGGTGACGCCAACGGTGTCAGCCGGCTGTTCATTGACCAGGCCAGCGGCCGGTTGGGCGTGGGCACGGTCAAGCCAGCGGTGCAACTGGACGTGGTGGGTGTGGTGCGCTTCACGGCCAACAGCAACGCCGGCAAAGACCCCGACTCGCGGCTCAGCACTGGCGGCAACCTGGTGCTGAAGGGCAACATGCCGCAGCTCGACTTTCTGGATTCGGACCACCTGGACTGGGCGATCCAGGTCAACGCCAACAAGCTGCGCTTCGTCCGCGAGCCCTGGGTGGACACCGACTTGGTGCTCGACGGCGCCGGCAACATCGGTATGGGCACCGATGCACCACGCGCCAAGCTGGAGGTGCGGGGTGGCGCGATCATGCCCAGCTTTGGCGACGGCGCTGGCGCCGGTATCAACTGGCCCAGCGATGCCGCTGGCGGTGGCGGCGACAACGCCTGGCTGCGCTACTTCACGCGGGGCGGCGAGTCCTGCACACTGGAGTTGGGCATCAGCAACGACGGCGATGACCACATCGCGCTGATGGCTTCGGGCAATGTCGGGGTCGGCACGCGCGAGCCCTATTTCCGACTGGATGTGAACGGCGCCATCCGCAGCATCGGCAACACCAAAGACCCCGACTCCAAGCTCTCGGGGGCGGGCACCTTGACGCTCAAGAGCGGCTCGCCGCAAATCGACTTCATCGACACCGACAACAACGACTGGGCGATCCACGTCAACTCGAACAAGATGTATTTCATCCGGGAGCCCTGGACCTACACCGATCTGGTGCTTGACGGTGCGGGCCGTGTCGGCATGGGCACCGACAGCCCGCAATCCACGCTGGACGTGCGCGGCGGCATCTACGCCGGCAACAGCGACATCTACTTCACCAAAACTGACCACAACCACAGCGGCATTGGCAATACGGCGGGCTGGGCGGGGATCGAGAACGCGGCCAACTACAACTGCCTGATGGTGTTGGGCCGCAGCACTGGCACACCGGCGGGGCGTGTGGTTGGGGTCTGGGACACGCTGCAGGTGCAGGGCAGGGTGGTGCTGACCTCTGATCGCAACGCCAAGCGCGACATCGAACCCTTGCAACTCGGATTGGCTGAGGTGCTTCGCCTGGAGCCGGTCGCATTCAACTGGAAGGCCACGGACAACGCCAAGAAGTCCATTGGCCTGATCGCCCAGGACGTGCAGTCGGTCATCGACCAGGTGGTGTTCGACGCCCACATGGGCGAAGACAGCCGTCTGGGCATTGCCTACGACGGCTTGATTCCGGTGCTGATCAACGCCGTCAAGGAATTGGCCGCGCGACTGCAAGCGCTGGAGCCTCGGCCGGCGGTTTGACCGCAGCACGCCACTGCCATGGCCAGCCCATCCAGCCCGATGCTTGAGTACGACGCGCTGCGGGCGCGCGCCATCACCAGCCTGCAGCGCCTGGCCGGCGATACCTGGACCGACCACAACAGCCACGACCCCGGCATCACCATCCTGGAGGCGCTGTGCTACGTCCTGACCGACCTGGGCTACCGCACCGCATTTGATGTGCCCGACCTGCTGGCCGACGGGCTCGCCGGCGGCAGCGCGCACGACGGCCTGTTCACCCCGGCCGAGGTGCTGACCAGCGCGCCAGTCACGCTGGACGACCTGCGCCGCCTGGTGATCGACGTGGCCGGCGTCAAAAACGCCTGGATCGAGCCGATGGAGGCGGTGGTGGCCAGCTATGACGCGGCGCAACAGAGCATCAGCCCGCCGCTCTCGCCCCAGACCGCGGCGGTGGCCGGCTCGCTGGCCGGGGCTGCGCTCGCCACGTCAGCCGCTGCCGCTGTGGGCAGCACCAGCCCCAACCTGTCGCCGGTCAGCCTGCGCGGCCTGTACCGGGTGCGGATCGAGAAGTCGGGTTGGGGCGAGGACGTGGACGGCAGCCTGATCGTGCAGCGCGCCAGCGAGCGCTTGCAGCGCTACCGCAGCCTGGGCGAGGATTTTGGCGTGGTGCAGGTGCTCGACCCGCAGCCGGTGGCGCTGGACCTGGCGCTCGAACTCGACCCCGCCTGCGACGTGACCGAGTTGCTGGCCGGACTGTACGGCGTGGTGTCGGCCTACATGTCGCCTGCCGTGCCCTGGCATTCACTGCGCGACCGGCTGGCCAGCGGCGCCCGGGTCGACCAGATTTTTGAAGGCCCCTTGCTCGACCATGGGTTCATCGACCCCGACGAGTTGGCGGCCGCCGCGCGGCGCGACTCGCTGCGCTTGTCCGACCTGATTCACCTGCTGATGGACTTGCCTGGCGTGCTCGCCGTCAAGTCGCTCAAGTTTCTGGTCGACGGCAAACCCAGCCGCGACTGGCTGCGCACCATCGACGGGCAGCGCTGCGCCCGCTTCGACATCGCCGGCTCTGCCATCCGGCTGAACCGGCGCGGTGCCCGGGTTGACCAGCCCGGCGTGGCGGCCGAGGCGCTGCGCCGCCACACCCAGCGCCTGGCCCTGGCAGCGGCCCGGAGCGCGCGGGTCGACGAGCAGCGCGACCTGCCCGCCCCGCAAGGGCGAGACAGGCAAATCAGCCGCTACCACTCGGTGCTGAACCACTTTCCGCAGGCCTGGGGCTTTGGCCCCGCCGGCCTGGCCGACAGCCTGCCCGTCGAGCGCCATGCCCAGGCCCGCCAGGGCAAAGCCTATCTGCAGTTTTTTGACCAGTTGCTGGCCAACCAGTTTGCCCAGCTCGGTCAGGCGCGGCGCTTGTTTGCGCTCGACGACGCGGGCACTGAATCGTACTTTTCGCAGCCCGTGCCGGACGACGACGGCGCGCTGGGCCTGGCAGACCTGCGGGTGCGCGACCCGGCCAGCTTTGCGCAACGCCTTCAAGCCATCAGCGAAGACCCCTGGGCCGGCGCCTTGCCCGGTGGTGCCCAGCCCGGGGGCCTCAAGCCGGCCGCTGCATCGCTCGGCCTGTTGCGCCGCAACCGCATGCTGGACCACCTGATGGCGCGCTTTGGCGAACAGTTTGCCAACCACACCTTGCTGCTGTCCGATGGCACCCTCGCCAGTGCCGACCCGCCAGTGGCCGTGCTGGTGCGTGACAAGCAAGCCTTCTTGCGTGATCTGCCGCGCATCGGCCACGACCGCAGCGTAGCGCGCGACATGCTGGGCGAGCCGTCCGAGCTCAACATCGCCGGCCTGGCGCTGCGCCTGTCGCGCCGCTTTGGCCTGCGCGGGCCAGACGAGCGCTTCCACCTGGTCGAGCACATCCTGTTGCGGCCGCTGCCGCAAGACCAGCGCCCCGGCGCCACACCCGGCCTGCCGCTGCTGCGTGCGGCAGCCTCGCCCGATCCGTATTCGCTCAGCCTGAGCTTTGTCTTTGCCGGTGCTGCTGGCCGCCTGAGCGACGCCAATTTCCGCAGTTTTGTCGAGCAAACGGTGCGCGACGAGGCGCCGGCCCACCTGGGCCTGCGGGTGCTGTGGCTGGACGCTGCAACCCTGCTGCGTTTCGACGCGGTGTATGGCGATTTTTGCGCGCTGTGGCGCGACAGCGAGCGGTCGCGATTGGGCCTTGACCCGGTAGCGGCGGGCGAGGCCCCAGCGGCCAGCGTGCAGGCACCCCTGCGCAGCCGGCGCAACCGGCTGATCGACCTGCTGGGCCTGGGCGACACCGCACCGCTGGCCGACTTGCAACTCGGCACCGACAAGATCCTGGTGGCCTTTGGCGCGCGCACGGTGGTCAGCATCGAGGACGCCGAGGTCGATGTCGACTATGAACTTCGCGGCCCCGACGGCGCGCCGCTCAAGTACAAAACCGCCGCCGATGCGGCCGGCGCGACCGTGCGCAGCGGCAGCCGGGTCGAGATCACCACCCCGCCCATTCTCGAAGACATCCGCTTGCGGGTGCGTGCACTCAAGCGCTTCGGTACGGTGGGCCCGCGCTGGCTCAACCAGGCGGTGGCGGTCAAGGTGGGGCTGGACACGACGCTGGCAATCTCGCTGCTGGATTGCCCGCTGCTCGACGCCCAGGTGCCCATGCCGCAGCCCGGCGACGCCCGGCTGGTGGACCACGGCCGCAGCGTGAACGTGCAAATCGACGCCAGCCAGGAGGGGGTGGAGTACCAGCTGGTGCTCGGCACCGCCGAGCAGCCGGCGCTGGTGGTGGGCAACTTCGGGCCGGTCACGCTGGCCACCGGCCCGCTGACCGAGGACCTGGTAATCGCCGTCAAAGCCACCAAACGCTTTCCGATCTCGTCGGGACGGAGCGCCGAGAGCAGCCTGCTCGACGCCCGCCTGTCGCTCAAGCTGCGGGCCGATCCGGGCAAGGCCACCCTGCTGGTGCCAGGCGCTGTGGTGGACCACCGCCAGCCGACCGTGCTGCGCATCCTGGCCAGCCAGGCCACAGCCCGGTACCGCGTGCTGGCCCGGCGGGTGCGCGACGCCGAGTGGCAACGCGACCCCGCCGGCGCGCCTGCGGGCAACGCCGCGTGGCTCAGCGCGGGCTTGGCTGGCACGCCCGGCGTTGCGCCGCCAGAGCGACCCAACCCCTACGACATGCCAGCAGGTTTTGTCGTGCTGGGCGCTGCCGACCCCGTGCCCGGCAATGGCGGACCGCTCGATTTGCCGCTGCCGCCGCCCGAGTTTGACCAGGTGCTGCTGGTGCAGGCGGTCAAGACCCACCTGGCCGACCCCTCCACCCGCCGGATCGACACGCAGATGCTGCTGGATGCGGCTTCGCTGTTGCTGGTCAGGCCCGACACCCAGCCCGCGCTGCGGCTTCAGGTCGTGCTGGACGGTGCTCAAACCAGCGGCGAACTGGCGCTGGCCGGTGGTCAGCCCGGTGTGTTCTATGCGGTGCAGTCGGTTGCCGGCACTGCGCCTGCAGTGTCGGCAGCGTTGTCGGCATACTTTCATCAGCGTGACGACCGCAACCCGGCTCAAAACAAGGGCCTGGGCCAGTTCGGTGTAGGGTTGGATTTTGTGGTCGCCGGTGCTGCACTCGGCCCCGCCAACCCGCTGGCCGACCGCGCCGGCACCGCGCCGCCCGATCCGTCACTGGTCGTGGCTTCTTGGCCAGTCGGCACCCGCCTGAGCCTGCAGGCCACGCGCGCCCAGACCGGGCTGCAAAGCCCGCTGGCGCGCCAGGCCGTCATCACGGCCCTGCCCACGCTCAGCTTGGCCAACGACCTGCTGGACTTTGGCGCTGCAGCCCGGCTCAGCGTGCAGGCCAGCACGGTGGGCGAGCGTTACTTGCTGCGCTGCAACGGCCAGGACCAGGGCCCGGCGCAGGACGGCAATGGCGCAGACCTGGTGCTGGTCAGCGGCGCGCTGCTGGCCGCTGCGGTGCTCGAACTGGTCGTCACCCGTCCCGCCGATCCGGGCCTGGCGCTCACCCGTGTCAAACGCTGGTCACTGCAGGTGCGGCCCAACACCGCACTGGCCTTGGAGGCCCAGAGCGCCGCGGTGAGCGCAGGTCAATCGACCCAGCTGCAGCTGCAAGCCAGCGAGCCCGGCGTGCGCTACCAGCTTGAGGTGGCCGGCGCAGCGGGCGCAGCCGCCGTGGCCGTGGGCGCAGTCCTGGCCGGCACGGGTGCCGATCTGGTTTTGCCCACCGGGCCGATCAGTGCGGCCACCACGTTCCAGGTCAGCGCGGCGCGCGACGCTGATCCGCGCACCCGGGTGCTGCTGGCGGCCCGTGTCAGCGTCAACCTGCAGCCCTGACCCGCGCGGCGGCTCATGATCCGCACCCAGCAGCACCGCATCTTGCGCCAGGTGTTGCAGCTCGAAGGCTGCAACCGCGCCAGCGCCCAGCCCTTGGGCGAAGCGCTCCAGGGGCTCTACCTGTCGCGCCTGCTGCCCGTGATTGAAGCCGCCTGCGACGCGCTGGCTGCACCAGGCGAACTGCTGCGTATCGACAAGCTCGAGCTCGACCTGGGCGCACTGCCCTGGGCCCATGCCGCCGAACTGCCTGCCACCGCTGCTGAACGCCTGGCCACTGCCCTGCCCAGCCGCTTGGCGCAGGCCGCCCAGGCCACGCCTGCCCACCAGAGCGCGGCTGAGCTGCTGGGCCACTTTGCCTGCACTGGCACGCTGCCCTGGTGGGCTGACCCGGCCGACCGTCAGGCGCTGGCCAAGGCGTTTGATCTGCTTTTGGCCGCGCCCGCCGCCGCCCGCGACTGGCTGCGCAGCCTGGCCGGCCGGGGCGATGCCTGGCGCCGGCTGCTGCCGTACCTGGGCAACCGGCCGGCTCAGGGCGGTACCGGCTCGGCCACCGGTGTTGACGCCGGTGTTGATGCCAGGCTGGATCAGTTGCTGCGGTGCCTGCACCCCGACTGGCCAGCGCTGGCTGGCGCACGCCTGGCCGGTCTGGCAGCAGCCTTGCAGGTTGCCCGCAGGTCGGCCGGCGCTGCCCCTGACCCCGACCCCGACCGGTTTGCCGCTGCCGCCGGCTGGCAGACGGCTGCGCCCGTGGCGGCGAACAACACGGCGCAGCACCCAGCCTCAAACACCGACCCTGTCGCCCTGGCTCGGTTGCGCCTGAGCTGGTGGCCACCGTTGCTGGCCGGCGCAGGCGATGGGCAACTGCCTGCGCAGCTGCTGGCGCTGGCGCTGGGACTGCTGGCCGATCAAAACGACCTGCCCGCTGCGCGCCTGTGGCAGGCCTGGCGCGCTGGCAGCGACTGGCAGCACCCGGCCGCCCGGCAGGTGGCCCAGGTGCTGGATGGGCGTTGGGCTGGGGCCGGTTCGCACCCTCAAGAAGCAGGGGCGGGCAGCCCGGCAGATCAACAGGCGCTGCGCCGGGCCGACGCTCAGCTTGTCGGCTTGCTGCAGTCCTGGGCCGGCACACCCGGGGGCCGGGCGCTGTGGGGCCGCGTGGCCGGCGTGCTGGGCCAGCTCCCGCCGGTTTTGCGGCGAACAGCCGGCGGCACCGGGCCTGACCCTGAGGCCCAGGCCGCAGCGGTTGCGGCCTTGGTCGGGGCCGCGCGCACCCAAGGCCTGTTGGCCCCTGAGGCCTTGCACGAAGGCTTGCGGGCAGCCCTCGATCAGAGCGGGCAGGGCACGCCGCTCAGCGCCGCTGGCGTGGCCGCGCGCTTGCGGGCCGGCCCGGCTGCGGTTCAACCTGGCAAGCCCATCGACCTGGCCGACGCGCTGTTTGTTGACAACGCTGGCTTGGTGCTGCTCTGGCCATTTCTGGGCAGCTTTTTCGAGCGGCTGGGCCTGGTCAGCGGGCGCAGCTTTACCAGCGACAGCGCCGCCCAGACCGCCGCCCGCTTGCTGCACTTTCTGGCCAGTGGCGACCCGGACCCGGCCGAGCACCAACTGCCCTTGTGCAAGCTGCTCTGCGGGCTGGACCTGCTAGCCCCGATCGACCCGATCGACCCGCTCGACCCGCTCGACCCAGGCACGCCCTTGCCCGAGGCGCAGCAAGCCGAGGCCCAGGCCCTGCTGGCTGCCGTGATCGAGCAGGCCGGCAGCCTGGGCGGGCTGTCGGCGGACGGTCTGCGCGGCAGCTTCTTGCTGCGCCGGGGTCAGCTCAGCGCGCTCGACGGCCACCACTTGCTGCGGGTTGAGCGTGAATCCTGGGACGTCGTGTTGGGCCGGCTGCCGTGGCATACCGGCTTTGTCAAGCTGCCCTGGATGGCGGCCTTGCTGCAGGTGGAGTGGTAGCCATGCGGCTCGACGCCGGTGCCAAGAACGCGGCCGACCTGGAGCTGGAATTTGCCTGGTTCGCCCAAGTCGTGGATGCCCGCTTCAAACGCTATTTCGGCCCGCCGGCGGACGCGCTGCAACACGCCGGCACAGACCCCCTCGGCATCGCCGCGCCCAGCCTGTCGGGTGCCCGGTCAGACTTTGCCAAGCTGCTGCGCAGACACCGCGCCACGCCGCTCGAGCGCCTGGCCCTGGTGCTGGCGCTGTTGCCACATTGCAAGCCGCAGCTGCTCGACATCTTCCACACCCGCAACCAGACCTTCGACCGCCAGTTCACCGAGTTTGGCGGCCAACGTGACGCAGCGGGCGATTTCACGCCGACCGGCCAGACGCTGGCCTTTTTGGTCGCTGGCGCGGCCTTGGCGCCGCGCTTTGCACTGCAGTCGCTGTTTGAGCGCGAACACTGGTTTGCCACCGAGCGCTTGTTGCATCTGGCCCCGCCTGAGCCAACCCCGTCGTTGCAAAAAGGCGCACTGGCGGGAGTGTTGGCCTGTGTGCTGGCGCTCAGCGGCGAGGGCCTGGCGCTGTGCACCACCGGCCGCGCGCCCCGGCCCAACCTGGGGCTGGACTTTCCGGCCCGGCCACTGACCACCGCGCTGCAGTGGTCAGACCTGGTGCTGCACCCCGGCACACTGGCCCAGGTGCAGGACATCCTGGTCTGGGTCCGCCACGGCGCAACCCTGATGGACGGCTGGGGCATGCGGCCCAAACTGCGGCCCGGCCACCGGGCGCTGTTCTACGGCCCGCCTGGCACCGGCAAGACCATGACCGCTGCACTGCTGGGCAAAGTCACCGGGCGCGAGGTCTACCAGGTCGACTTGTCGCTGGTGGTGTCCAAGTACATCGGCGAGACCGAGAAAAACCTGGCCCGCGTTTTTGATCAGGCCCAGCACAAGGGCTGGATCCTGTTTTTTGACGAGGCCGACGCGCTGTTCGGCAAGCGCTCGGAGACCAAAGACGCGCACGACCGCTACGCCAACCAGGAGGTGTCGTTCCTGTTGCAACGGATCGAGACCTTCGACGGCATCGCCATCCTGGCCTCGAACCAGCGCGAGAACATCGACGCCGCCTTCGCCCGGCGCTTCGAGGCCATCATCTACTTTCCCGTACCGAGCGCCGAGCAGCGTCTGCAGCTATGGCGCCAGAGCCTGCCCGGCCAGGCCCGGCTGGCCGATGACGTCGACTTGAGCGACATCGCGCAGCGCTTCGAGCTGTGCGGCGGCGCGATCCTCAACGCCGTGCGCCAGGTCTGCCTGGGTGCGCTGGACGACGCCAGCCACTGCATCACGCGGGACGCACTGCAGCGCGCCATTGCCCGCGAACTCGACAAAGAGGGCCGCGAGGCCTGAACCGGCACAACCCATGACCCCAGCGCCGCAAAAAGCCGAGGCCACCCCGCGCCATGAGTCCGTCCCGGCGGGGCGGCTTGCGGCGCGGCCCGGCGCTGCAGGCGTGGGCCTGCCGGCACCGCTGCTGTCGGGCATTGCCGCGTTGTCGGGCCTGGACTTGTCGGATGTGCGGGTCCACCGGGCCAGCGCTGCGCCGGCGCGTCTGGGGGCGCTGGCGTATGCGCAGGGCGCCGACATTCACCTCGGCCCCGGCCAGGCCCAGCACCTGCCGCACGAGGCCTGGCACATCGTGCAGCAGCGCCAGGGCCGGGTGACGCCGACCTGGCAGGCCAAGGGCCTGGCAGTCAACGACGACCCGGCGCTGGAGCATGAGGCTGATCGCATGGGCGCGGCGGCCTTGGCGCACGGTGCAGCCGGCGCGGCGACCCCGGGCGCGGCTCCGGCGCGGAGTCTGCCTGCGGTCTACGGCCTGCCGCCTGGCCTGGGGCGAGGCCAGCGGGCCGCACTGCCGGTGGCGCAGTGCCTCTACGCCAATCTGGATGCGCTCGGCCAGGCCCGGGTCGATGCCCGGTCGGCGCGCGCCTACGCCGAGAAGGCGGGTGAATTTGAAGAGCGCCTGGGCGCGAGACTGTCCGAGGCGGCCGAGCCGATGGTGGTGGTCAACGCCATGCTGGACAAGGTCAAGCAGGTGGTCAACGCCTGGGCCGACCACACCGGCCAGGCCCGGCTGCAGGTCTACGGCCAGGAGTTCAAGTTCGACGATGGCGACAAGTATTTTGGCGCCTTCATGATGAGCGGGGCGGCGATCAAGAAGGTGTTCGACAGCCGCAACACCTTTGGCAAGGCGCAGCCGGCGCGCAAGAAGCTCAAGGTCGTCTACAACGCGGTACGCAACAACAATCTGGCCAAGTGGCTCAAGGTCGCCTCGGACGAGTTGGCCGAGCATCACGCGGCGTTGCTGGCTGTGCGGGTTCAGGCACCGGTCACGGTGGTGCGCACGCTGGGCGCTTTCAACGCGCCCAACAGCCTGGTGGGCGCCCAGGTCGAGAACGTCACACCCGGCTTTGCCGCCCAGTCCGGCCTGGCGGTGGCACTGGCCAACTCGGGCCGCCACGCCGATGTGCAGCAGTCGTCGCTGCAAGACAAGGTGCCCGTTCAAATCGGCGGCGGCCCGGCGCGGCCGGTGCACATTTCAGCGCCCGACAAGTTCAGCGCGATTTCACGCGGCACGCTGGCCGAGGTGGCCCAGGTCGATATCGCCAACCGCGACCGGCTCTACCACCAGAACCAGGGCGTGGACTATGCACACCAGAACACGGTGCGCAACCGCGATCTGCCCAACCTGACGGCCGACGAGATAAGGCTTCTGCGGCAGCGCCAGCTGCAGGTGGACCCTGGCCCCATCAACAAGACCGCCAAGCGCGCGTTCAAAGCCCGGGCTGACGACAAGCTGAGCTGGGAGCAAGGGCGCGACGCCATCGCCGTGTTGCTCAACTCGCCGGTGGACCAGGCGGCCGCAGCCATTGGCGCGCGACTGGAGGCGGGCGTTTCGGGCTCGACCGGCATGATGTTTGCCGCTGCCAAGAACCTGGGCCTGAACAGCCCGCTGATGCTGCAACGCCTGCGCCTGGCGATGCTGGGCTGGATGCTGCCGAATCACGACCACAGCTTTTACGAAATCATGCGCGCCGCCGAGATCCAGGGCGTGCCCTTCACCACCGACCCGCTGAGGCCGGGCTGGCAGTACGAGGCGCCGCAGAACTACCTGCCGGTGGCGGTGGCCGCGCTGCGAGACCTGCTGCCCGAGCGCCAGTTCCCGCGCTGGTTCCTGGGTGGTGCCCACAAGGATGCATTGGCGGACCGTTTGACAGTGCAGTCGCCGGCCGGCCTGAACGCCGTGCTGCGGCTGCGAGGCCTGCCCGATGCGGCAGTCAACGCGCTCGATGACCGCGCCAAATCCGAAGCCCTGCTGATGGCCGAGGACATCCGCAGCGCCAACTTCCAGCCCACCGGCGTGGGCGGGCCGCCTCAGCAGGCCGCTGCGCTGGCGGCGAACCGGCTGCTGGCGCGGCAACTGCGTGAGCGCTCCAGCTACCGCTGGTTGTCGGCCCGCCACCCGACGCATGCCGAGCTGTGGTTTACGTTGCTGATGGCCCGCGCCCAGAAGCCGTTGTCCGACGACATGGCGGCGCTGCGCCGGGCCGACCCCGCAACGCTGCCCGTGCTGGCCGCCAACGCTGCCGCGCACCGCCTCTGGCTGGTGGGGGCAGGGGTGCCGGCGCCGCTGCTGGTGCCGGTGGCTGACCATTTTCTGGCCGATCTGGTGCTGCTGGGTGCGATGGTGGCGCACGCGCCGTTCACCGCCGCCCAACCGATCAACGCGCCGGCCAATCTGCCGCACCTGCAAGCGCTGCAGGCCGCGCCCGCCTGGTCCCGGTTGGCAGGCCTGGGGCGGCAGATCAACCTGAATGCCGTCGTAGGCCGGCTGATCGGCCATGCCCACGGCGGCGTGCTGGAGGGCGGCTTGCACGACCAAAGCCTCAATCCCCGCACGGCTGGCTTGATTGCCCGGGGCGTGCCGGACAGCCTGGCGCGCAGCGTCGGCGGCCGGCCAGACAGCAACGCCGTCTTCGACTTCATCGACCACATCAGCGCTGAAGTCACGCGGATCATGCTGCTGGCGGCGCCGCTGCGCCTGGCCGAGTTGCAGCTGTTCATCACCGGCGCCCTGGTCTGGCAGCAGAGGTTCACCGGCCAGTTTGGTGCCAACCGCTTTGATTTGGTGGTGGCCGCGATTGCCGACCGGGCAGGCATGGACCTGAGCGCCAGCCCGCACCTCAATGCCCTGGCCAGCGCGGCGGCGGCACAAAGCCTGAGCCTGGCCATCCAGCCGGCGTCGTTTGGCCAGGCGGGGTTCCGGGCGGCCGGCCTGACCATGGCCGAAGACACGCTCAAGGCCAACCTGGGCAACGTGGCCACGCTGGTCGGCACGCCCTGGCACAACCTGCTGGCGCCGGTCGAGCTGGCCAGCATCAACGCCTACTCCAGGCTGGGCGGCATGGGAGCCTGGCAGGCGGCGCTGTCAGGGCTGGACACCACCAACCGCGTTGCCAGCGACAAGCTTGTCAAACTTGCGCCCCGCATCGCGGCGGCGGTCAGCGGGTTGCGCAAATTGCCGGTTGCCGCCGGGCCGGTCTACAGCGGCGCACGCCAGGACCTGGCCGGCCAGCCGGCCCAGGCCATCGCCCAGTTCCCGGTCGGCCGGATCTGGACGCAGGACAATTTCCTCAGCACCGCCAAGACAGTGGCCTCCTCGTTCATCCCCAACCTGAGCTACGGCGTGGCCTACGAGATCACCCGCTTGCGTACCGGCCGGGACATCCAGATGATTTCCACCAACTCGGGTGAAGAAGAAGTGCTGTTCCCGCCCGGCGCACGCTTCATCGTGGTCGAGGTCACCGACCGTTCGGCCATGCCAGGCGGCTACGGCAAGGTCTGGGTCCGGATGGTGGAGCTGTGAGCACCTCACCGGGCCTGCAACGCGCCCAGGCCTGGCTGGCCGGCCCGGTGGCGGCCGCGCTGGCGGCCGAGGGCAGGGTGGCCGAGCCCATGGATGACGCCGTGCCCACGCTGCGCTTCATGGTGCAGGGCGAGGCAGGGGCCTGGCGCTGCTACATCCGCGCCTGGGACGACGCGCCGGTGCTGGCGGTTTACGGCGTGTTCCCGGTCGACACGCCGCCCGACCGGCGCGCTGCCATGGCGGACGCGGTGGCCCGCGCCAACCGAGGCCTGGACGTTGGCAACTTCGAGTTCGACCCGGACGACGGTGAGTTGCTGTTCAAGACCGCGCTGCCCCTGGGCGACGACCCGCCCACGGCCGACAACGTGCGGGCACTGCTGCGGGCCAACATCGACACGCTGGACCGCTTCTTCCCGGTCTTCGCCGCACTGCTGTACGGTTGAAGCGCCGGTTCAGCGGCGCCCGAGCTGGTGCAATCTTGGCCCTGCTGTCGCCGGCCGGACGCCTCGGCCGCTGTCCTCGGCCCACAATCTGTGCCGATCATTGCCCTGATCGCTGCCCCCAACCGAAGCACACTGGAGATTGGCCATGACCGACGCCTTGATCATCGACGCCTGCCGCACGCCGCGCGGCATTGGCAAAGTAGGCAAAGGCGCCCTGGCCGACCTGCACCCGCAGCACCTGGGTGCCACCGTGCTGAAGGCGCTGGCCGAGCGCAACCAGCTCAACACCGCCGAAATCGACGACATCATCTGGGGCACCAGCACCCAGCGCGGCACGCAGGGCGGTGATCTGGGCCGCATGTCGGCATTGGACGCCGGCTACGACGTGCGCTCCAGCGGCATGACACTCGACCGCTTTTGCGGCTCGGGCATCACCACCGTCAACCTGGCCGCGGCCTCGATCATGTCGGGCATGGAAGACCTGATGGTGGCCGGTGGTTGCGAAATGATGTCGATGACTGCCACGCTGCGGGACGGCGTCGGCCTGTTGGACAGCGGCAATTTGCGCCTGCGCGAGCGCCACCCGCAGCCGCACCAGGGCATTTGCGCCGACGCCATCGCAACGCTGGAGGGCATCAGCCGCAGCGACCTGGACGCGCTGGCGCTGCTCAGCCAGCAGCGCGCTGCGGCGGCCATCGCCGGCGGTCACTTCAGCAAGAGCCTGGTGCCGGTTTACCGGGCCGACGGCACGCTGGCGCTGGACAAGGAGGAGTTTGTGCGCCCGCAGACCACGGCAGAGGGCCTGGCCAGTCTGAAGCCGGCCTTCAGCGCGTTGGCCGACCAGGCGCTGGACGAACGCGGCACCACCTTCCGCAAGCTGATCGCGTCCAAGTACCCCGATCTGGACATCAACTTTGTGCACCACGCGGGCAACTCGTCGGGTGTGGTTGATGGCTCGGGCGCGCTGCTGCTGGCCTCACCCAGCTACGCCAGGAAGCACGGCATGAAGGCACGCGCCCGGGTCGTGGCCTATGCCAACGTCGGCGACTCGCCCACCTTGATGCTCAATGCGCCGGTGCCTGCGGCCCGCAAGGTGTTGGCCAAGGCCGGCCTGACGGTGGACGACATCGACCTGTGGGAGATCAACGAGGCTTTTGCCGTGGTCGCCGAGAAGTTCATCCGCGACTTGAGGCTCAACCGCGACAAGGTCAACGTCAACGGCGGCGCGATGGCGCTGGGCCACCCGATCGGCGCCACCGGCTCGATTTTGATCGGCACGATGCTCGATGAGCTGGAGCGGCGGGATCTCAAGCGCGGCCTGGTCACGATGTGTGCGGCCGGTGGCATGGCGCCGGCGATCATCATTGAACGGCTTTAACACCACCTCACCCGCAAGGACACGACCATGGACCTGAGCTATTCGCCTGAAGAATTGGCCTTCCGCAACGAGGTGCGCGGCTGGTTGGCCGAGAACCTGCCCGCCGACATCCGCGCCAAGGTGGTGGGTTACCACGGCCTGTCCAAGGACGATTTCATCCGCTGGCACAAGATTCTGGCGGCCAAGGGCTGGGCTGTGCCGCATTGGCCGGTGGAGTGGGGCGGCACCGGCTGGGACATCACCCAGCGCTACATCTACGACGAAGAGTTTGGCCTGGCCGGCGCGCCCGGCCTACCGCCGTTTGGGCCGGCGATGTGCGCGTCGGTGCTGCACCGCTTTGGCACGCCTGAGCAAAAGGCGCGGTTTTTGCCGCGCATCCGCGAGGGCGATGATTTCTGGGTGCAGGGCTACTCCGAGCCGGGCGCCGGCTCGGACCTGGCGGCCTTGAAATGCCGCGCCGACCGGCAAGGTGATCACTACGTCGTCAACGGCCAGAAGATCTGGACCACGCTGGGCCACTACGGCGACTGGATCTTCTGCCTGGTGCGCACCAACCCGGCGGCTGAAAAGCGGCAAGAGGGCATCAGCTTCTTGCTGATCGACATGGCCACCCCCGGCATCACCGTGCGCCCGCTGATCCTGATGGACGGTGGCCACGAGGTCAACGAGATCTTCTTCGACAACGTGTCAGTGCCGGTCGAGAACCTGGTGTTCGATGAGAACAAGGGCTGGACGGTGGCCAAGTACCTGCTCGGCCATGAGCGCATGGGCTCGGGCAATGTGGGTGCGTCCAAGCGCGAGTTGGCCGCCCTGACCGAACTGGCCAAGCGTGAACTCAAGAACGGCCAGCCGCTGTGGCAGGACGCCCGGTTTCGAGACAAGCTCACCCGGGTCGAGGTGGAGCTGGAGGCGCTGGAGATCACCTCGATGCGGTTTCTTGACAAGATGCGCCGCACCGGCCAGCCACCGGGCGCAGACGTGAGCATGTTGAAGATCCGCGGCACCGAGGTTCAGCAGATGATCACCGAGCTGATGATGCAGGCCGTGGGCCCCCGTGCCCAGCCCTTCAAGGCGGTGGATGCTGGCGCGATCGACCACTTCACCTCGCGCCTGGCACCGCGCTACTTCAACTACCGCAAGGCCAGCATCTACGCCGGATCAAACGAGATCCAGAGAAACATCATCGCCAAGATGACGCTCGGCTTGTGAGCAGGGGGATACCACCATGAACTTCGACTACAGCGACGAGCAACAACAACTGGCCGACTCGGTGCGCAAGTACCTGGCCAACGAGTACGACTTCGACAAGCGCAAGGCCATCCTCAATTCAGCCAGCGGCTGCAGTGATGCGGTGTGGGCAGCATTTGCAGAGATGGGCCTGACGGCGATTGGCCTGCCCGAGGCCGACGGCGGCTTTGGCGGCGGAGCGGTCGATTTGATGGCGGTGATGGAGGCCTGCGGCGAGGCGCTGGTGGTCGAGCCCTTGCTCGACAACGTCGGCCTGGCCGGCCGGCTGGTGGCGCGGGTTGGGTCAGCTGCGCAACGCGCCGCGCTGCTGCCTGGTTTGATCGATGGCAGCGCCCGGCTGGCCTTTGCCGGCAACGAGCCGGGTGCCCGGTACAGCCTGGCGCCGGTGGGCACCAGCGCCCGCGCGGACGGCGGTGGCTGGGTGCTGAACGGCGAAAAGTGCGTGGTGATCGGCGCGTCGTCGGCCAGCCGGCTGATCGTGTCGGCGCGCACCGGTGGCGAGCCGGGTGCCACCGATGGCGTCAGCCTGTTCATCGTTGACCCGAAAGCGGCCGGCGTGACGCTCAACCCCAGCCGAACGGTGGACGGCCTGCGCACGGCAGATGTGACATTCAGCAACGTGGTGCTGGCCCATGACACACTGCTGGGCGAAGCGGGCGGCGCGCTGCCGCAGATCGAGGAGGCGGTTGATTTCGCCACCGCACTGCAGTGCGCCGACGCCATCGGCGCGATGAAAAGCGCCAACGAGGCTACGCTGGACTACCTCAAGCAGCGCAAGCAGTTTGGCGTGCCCATCGCGTCGTTTCAGGTGCTGCAGCACCGCATGGTGGAGATGTACATCTGCACCGAGCAGGCGCGCTCGATGGCCATCCTGGCCGCCGCCAAGATCGATACCGCCACCCACCCGGTTGAGCGCCAACGTGCAGTGTCGGCCGCCAAGATCAAGGTCGCCGACGCGGCGCGCCAGGTCAGCCAGGAGTCAGTGCAACTGCACGGCGGCATGGGCATGACCGAGGAGCTGAAGGTCTCGCACACCTTTCGCCGGCTGACGATGATCGCGCAGCGCTTTGGCGACGCCGATCACCACCTGGAGCGCTACGCAGCGCTGGGCTGAGGCCGGGACGGCCCGGCGGGTTCAGACGTTTGAGCCCTCAAAGATCGGGCCGAAGCGTACCCAGCGCTTTCCGTCAAAGCGTTGCATCTGCATCTGCTTGAGCGGGCGGTGGTCGGTGGGGCTGGTGTTGAGGCGGATGCCGGGCAGCAGGATCGGGTTTTCCAAGTCTTTCAAGTTGTTGGCCTGCGCCATGATCGAACGGCGAGAAAAGTCACCATTGCACTGTTGCAGCACGCGCGTCATCACCATCGCGGTCATGTAGCCGTAGGCGTTGTAGAAGTCATCGGGGTTGCCCTCGGGGAACCACTTGGCCATGAACGCCTTGTAGCCCTTGATGCCGGGGTCATCAACCAGGCCGGGGTCGCTCGGGTCTTTGGCGTACACGGTGCTCAGCACGCCGGTGGCCCGGTCGGCGCCGGCCGGGATCAGCACGCCCTGCACCGAGCTGACGCCGGTGGCGATGTAGTGATTGCCCTTGAAACCCGCCTCGCTGGCTTTGCGGATCGACATTGCGCCAAACTTGCCGGTGACGCCCGAGATCAGTGCGTCTACCGGGTTGGCCAGCAGTTGGATCAGGGTGGAGTCGAGCGTTGCCTCCGTCACCTCGTAGGAGATGGCCTTGACCAGGCTGTCGTAGCGGGCGCCCAGCACGTCCTTGGCACCTGCCACGTAGTCGCGGCCGAAGTCGTCGTTCTGGTAGAGGATCGCAAACTTCGCGTCGGGCTTGGTCTGCTGCATGTGCTTGATGGCCACCTGGCATTCCACCCGCCCGCTGGGTGCAAACGGCATTGACCAGGGGTTGTTCTTGTAGTCGGTCCACTTGTCGCCATTGACCGACAAGAACAGGTGCGGCACGCCCAACTGGTTGACATACTTGACGATGGCCGAGTTGGGCCCGGTGCCCAGGTTGCCAAACAGCAGCGCCACCTCATCCTGCTCGATCAGCTTGCGGGCCATCTCCGCTGTCTTGGCAGGGTTGAAGCCATCGTCGTAGAACAGGAACGTGATCTTGCGGCCAGCCACGCCGCCCTGGTCATTGACCATTTTGAAAAACGCGGCCTGCGCTCGGGCGATGGTGCCCAGCGCGGATACCGGGCCCGACAGCGAGGTGGTGTTGCCGATGCGGATCTCGGTGGCGCTGACGCCGGGCAGGGCCTGCGCGCTGGCAGGCCGGGGCAACATCAGCAGCGCACCCACGGCCGAGGCTGCTGCGCTGCACAGCACAGACCGCCGGCCACCGGAGACTAGCCCGGACGGTGCCTCGTCAGCACAAGCAGGGCTTGAGGCGGAATCTTGTGGGGACATGGTGATGCTCCAGGGGGGTGGCGAGCGCCCGGCCGGGCGACCTAATTCAAGTTAAACCACAACCCCGGCCCGCCACAATAGGGACGGGCACCAGTGCTGGCGGGCA
Source organism: Betaproteobacteria bacterium (assembly GCA_025358155.1). GTDB lineage: Bacteria > Pseudomonadota > Gammaproteobacteria > Burkholderiales > Burkholderiaceae_C > Pseudaquabacterium. Next base: position 399 of record JANYKR010000085.1, on the reverse strand, counting down.
TGGCGCGGCGCTGCTCGGTGAGCCGGCATTGGCGGTGGCCTGTTGAGCTGCCGGTTCGGCGGCCCGTCAGGTCGCTAGTCCGGCGGCGAGCTTGACGCAGCAGCAGTGGCTGGCCAACCTGCGCCTGGACCGTGGCCCGACATCTCGGCGCCGGCATGGGGGGCCAGCCGCACATAAAAGGCCAGCGACAGCAGCGACAGCAGACCAACCGCGACAAAGGCCCGGCCAAAATCCAGCGCCAGCAGCTGACTGCGGGCGTCGGCGCTGCGCGAGGTCTCCAGCAGCATCGCCGCCAGTGCCACGCCTGCGGCGAGCGACAACTGCTGCACCACGCCGACAAACGAGGTGGCGCGACTCATCTGCTCGCCGTGGATATCGGCATAACCCAGCGTGTTCAGG
>JANYKR010000038.1 GCA_025358155.1 Betaproteobacteria bacterium | reverse complement strand
GCGCGGGTAGCGCACCGTCACGCCGAAGCGCTCGCGCCCCTCGACCGTGGTGGTCACCATCTCGCCGCCCAGCGCTGAGCCGATCACGTCGAGCAGGTCGCCCACCGACAAGCCGTAGCGCGCCAATTGCTCGCGGTTCGGCTCGATATTGAGGTAGCTGCCTCCTGTCAGTCGTTCGGCGAAGGCCGAGGTGGTGCCGGGCACCGTCTTCACGACGGTCTCGATCTGCTTGGCGAGCTTCTCCATCTCGCCGAGGTCCTTGCCGAAAACCTTGATGCCGATCGGTGTACGAATACCCGTGGACAGCATGTCGATGCGGGCCTTGATCGGCATCGTCCACGCGTTGGAGACACCCGGGAACTGCAGCGCCTTGTCCATCTCGGCGATCAGCTTGTCGGTGGTCAGGCCGGGCCGCCATTGCTCCTGCGGCTTGAGGTTGATAACCGTCTCGAACATCTCGGTCGGCGCCGGGTCCGTCGCACTGTTGGCGCGGCCCGCCTTGCCGTACACCGAACTCACCTCGGGGAAGCTCTTGATGATCTTGTCCTGCGTCTGCAGCACCTCGGCGGCCTTGGTGATCGACATGCCCGGGAGCGAGGCCGGCATGTACAGCAGCGTGCCTTCATTGAGCGTGGGCATGAACTCGCTGCCCAGCCTGGAAGCGGGGTAGTACGACACGACCATGGCGATCACGGCCAGCGCGATCGTGAGCTTCTTCCACCGCATGACGGCAGCGATGACCGGGCGGTAGACCCAGACCAGGAAGCGGTTCAGCGGGTTCTTCGCCTCCGGCATGATCTTGCCGCGGATGAACAGCATCATCAGCACCGGCACCAGTGTCACCGACAGCAATGCCGCGCCCGCCATCGAGAAGGTCTTGGTGTAGGCCAGCGGCGAGAACAGCCGCCCTTCTTGCGATTCCAGCGTGAACACTGGCAGGAACGACACTGTGATGATCAGCAGTGAGAAGAACAACGCAGGCCCGACCTCCTTGCAGGCATCGAGCATAGCGTCGGCGCGATCCTTTACTGTGTGGTCGGGCTTCAGTCGCTCCAGGTGCTTGTGGGCGTTCTCGACCATCACGATGGCCGCATCCACCATCGCCCCGATGGCGATCGCGATGCCGCCCAGGCTCATGAGGTTCGAGTTCATGCCCAGCAAGTGCATCGCGATGAACGAGATCAGCACGCCGACCGGCAGCATCAGAATCGCCACCAAGGCCGAGCGCATGTGCATCAGAAACACCACGCAGACGGCGGCCACGATCAGGCTTTCCTCCAGCAGCGTGCGCTGGAGGTTCTTGATCGCACGATGAATCAGGTCTGAGCGGTCATAGACGGCTTCGATGCTCACGCCCTCCGGCAGGCCGGCCGAGATTTCCGAGACCTTGGCCTTGACGTTGTGGATGACTTCCAACGCGTTCTGCCCAAAGCGGGACATCACGATGCCTGAAACAACCTCTCCCTCTCCGTTCAGTTCGGACAGGCCGCGCCGCTCGTCCGGCGCCATCTCGACGCGGGCAATGTCGCGGATCAGCACTGGTGTTCCGCCCTCGCTCTTGACGACCAACATCTCGATGTCGGCCTTGCCACGCAGGTAGCCCTTGCCGCGCACCATGAATTCGGTCTCGGCCATTTCGACGACCCGCCCACCGACATCGCGGTTGGAATCGCGGATCACCTGCGCCACCTTCATCAAAGGGATACCGAAGCTGCGTAGCTTCAGCGGATCAACCGTCACCTGGTAGGTCTGCACGAAGCCACCCAGCGACGCGACTTCGGCGACGCCGGGGGCCTTGGTCAGCTGGTAGCGCACGTACCAGTCCTGGATGGTGCGCAGTTCGGCCAGGGTCTTGGTCTTGGCCAGCAAGGCGTACTGATAGACCCACCCGACGCCGGTAGCGTCAGGGCCGAGCGATGGTGACACGCCCTTGGGCAAGCGACTGGAGGCGAAGTTGAGGTACTCCAGCACCCGACTGCGCGCCCAGTAGATGTCGGTGCCGTCCTCGAAGATCACGTAGACGAAGGAGGCGCCGAAGAAGGAGAAGCCCCGCACGACCTTGGACTTGGGCACCGCCAGCATCGCGGTGGTCAGCGGGTACGTCACCTGGTCTTCCACGACCTGAGGCGCCTGGCCCGGGTACTCGGTGTAGACGATGACCTGCACGTC
>JANYKR010000323.1 GCA_025358155.1 Betaproteobacteria bacterium | reverse complement strand
AGCTTCTTTGCGCGTCCGCGTTTGTTACCGGCCGCTTGAGTGCTCCGCGCCACGCGGCGGGGTCGATCAAGCATCCAATGTGCGCCGCCGTAGGCAATGAATTCCAGCCACGCCAAGCGCAACGCGTCGGCCTCGATCCGGCCGGCCGGTTCAATGAACGGATAGCGGGCCTCGAACAGGTCCGCCAGTCGTTCCACGGCCACTCGGAATCGCTCCGCCGCCAGCACATGCACTTGGCTCTGCCCGGCCACCCAATGCGCCTCAACGTAGCTTTCCAGCCGCACCAACAGCCACTTACGCAGGGGCAAATTCATGTCGCTCGGTTCGCCCACCGTCACGTTGACGATGTTTACGCGCACCGCGTCGCAAACATGGTCCATTTCCCCCGTGTCGAACAGCTCTGACCAGTCGGCCAGCTTCCGCTTCTTCGGCTTCGTCGTCATCCGCACCCCTTCGCGTGCGCCCCTCGGAAGGTGCCGCGCCAGCCGGGGAAGGGGCCCGGTTTTCGCCCTCGGGGATCAGCCTCGGGCTAGGCGCAGCAAACTGGATTCTCTACCGCGGTCCGCACCGCACCGCCGGCCGGCCCCTGCTACCGCAGCCACAGGCAGGCCACCGGCCAGCCCCGCCGCCGGCCGGGTGGCGGCGCGGGCGGGTGAACCCTTCGCGCCGGGAAAACCGGCCTCCAGGCAGGCAACGGCAAGCCGCGGGCCAGCCCAGCCAGCCACAGCGCAACGGGCCGGGCGAAGCCGGGCACAGACACAGCGGGCCGGGGCTGGAGTCGGGAGGACGGAAAGAGGATAGAGAGTGTGCTTTGTCTCCACTCTGTCTCCACCTTGTCTCCATCACTGTCTCCACCGGCCCCACCCCGCTGTTCTCCAGCAACGGCGCGGCTTTGCGGCCGGTTAGCTGGCGAGTGTCTCCAGGTCTCCACCTTCGGGCCTTCGGCTGGGCTTGTCATGCGGCCACCTTCCGACCGATGGGCACCACGCGGCCACCCTTGCGGGAATCCAGGTAGTCGGCCCACCAGGACATCAGGCAGGCGCGATCTTTCAGGTAGGTTGCCCGGTGGTAGGCGGCGCGGACCTGGTTCCGCTCCACATGGGCCAACTGGCGCTCGATCACATCGGCGTCATGCCCGCACTCGTTAGCCACTGTGGAAAACAGCGCCCGGAAACCGTGGGCCGTGTGCTCGCCTTTGTAGCCCATGCGGGCCAGCGCACTGTTCAGGGTGTTTTCGCTCAAGGTCTTGCCCGGGTAGAAGGGCGAGGGAAAGACCAGCTCGCCCGCACCGCTGATCGGCTTCATGCCTGCCAGCACCTCCAGCGCCGCCGGGGACAGGGGCACCACATGGGGCGCCTTCATCTTCATCCGCTCGGCCGGGATGCGCCACTCTGCCGCGTCGGTGTCGATTTCAGCCCAACGGGCGCCGCGCAGCTCACCAGGGCGCACGGCGGTCAGCATCAACAGCCGAAGGGCCGCCTTCGTGGTCGGGTCGCCTTGGTAGGCATCAAGCGATGCCAGGAAGGCGGGCAAGTCCTTGTCCACCAGCGCGGCCCGGTGGCGGACCTGGCGGGGCTTCAGCAGCTCGGACGGCTTCAGGTCAAGCATCGGATTCGATTCGATCCGGTCATGCACCACCGCGTAGCGGAAAACCGCCTTCACCCGTTGCAGCACGCGGCCGGCCGTCTCGCCTGCGCCCCGGGCGTCAATGCCCTTCACGATGTCCATCACTTCGCGCGGGCGAATGTGGGCCATCGGCCGGGCGCCGATCTTCGGCAGCACCACGGCCTCCAGGCTCCTCCGGATCGCTGCCAGAGTGTCGGGGGTCCACCGGCTGGATTGGTGGCCCAGCCATTCACGGGCCACCGCCTCGAAGGTCAAAGCCGCTTCCCGCTGGGCCAGCGCCGCGGCATCGCGCTTCGCTGCCGCCGGATCATCGCCACGGGCCAGGACAGCCCGGGCTTCGGCTTGGCGTTCGCGGGCGGCCTTCAGGGTCACTTCAGGGTAGACCCCAAAGGACAACCGCTTCTCCTTGCCGCCGTGGCGGTACTTCAAACGCCAGTACCGGCCTCCGGTGACGGTCACTTCCAGGTACAGCCC
>JANYKR010000284.1 GCA_025358155.1 Betaproteobacteria bacterium | reverse complement strand
TCCGCCATGACCTCGACCCTGCAAAGTTACATCGGCGGCCGCTGGATCGGCCAGCAACCTGGCCAAACCCTGCGCAGCGCCATCAATGGCCGGCCGGTGGCCCACACCCATGCCGAGGCGATTGACTTTGGCGAGGCGGTGCAACACGCGCGCCGGGTGGGTTTGCCGGCCTTGATGGCGCTGGACTTTCAGGCCCGGGCCGAGCGGCTCAAAGCCCTGGCCAAATACCTGGGCGAGCACAAGGAGCAGCTCTACGCCGTTTCGGCCCACTCTGGCGCCACCCGGGCCGACAGCTGGGTCGATATCGAAGGCGGCGCAGGCACCTTGTTTGCCTACGCGGGCATCGGCAGCACCGAGCTGCCCTCGGGCAACTTGATCCATGAAGGCCCGGCCTTTGCGCTGGGCAAGAAGGGTGGTTTTGCCGGTACCCATGTGCTGGTGCCGCGCGGTGGCCTGGCGCTGCACATCAACGCCTTCAACTTTCCCATCTGGGGCTTGCTGGAGAAATTTGCACCCAGCTTCTTGGCCGGCATGCCCTGCATCGCCAAACCCGCCAGCGCCACTTGCTACCTGACCGAGGCGGCGATGCAGCTGATAGTGCAATCGGGCATCCTGCCCGAGGGCGCGCTGCAACTGGTGATCGGCTCAACCGGCGACCTGCTGGACCGGCTGGACGGCCAGGATGTCGTCACCTTCACCGGCTCGGCCGACACGGCCGCCCGGCTGCGGGTGCACCCGAATCTGGTGGCGCGCAGCGTGCCGTTCAACGCCGAGGCCGACTCGCTGAACTGCGCGATCCTGGCCGACGACGTCACGCCGGACGACCCGGAGTTTGAGCTGTTCATCAAGGAGGTGGCGCGCGAAATGACGGTCAAGGCCGGCCAGAAGTGCACCGCCATCCGCCGCGCCATCGTGCCGCGTCAGCAGCTGGACGCAGTGGCCGAGGCCTTGCGCGCCCGGCTCGCCAAGGTGGTGGTGGGCGACCCGGCGGTTGAGGGTGTGCGCATGGGCGCGCTGGCCTCGCACGCCCAGCAGGCCGATGTGGCCGAGCGTGTGGCGCAGCTGCGCCAGGGCGCCGAGGTGGTTTACGACGGCAACCTCGGCTTTGCGCCGCTGGGCGAGGGCACGGCCGAGGGTGCGTTTTTTGCGCCGACACTGTTGGTTTGCCACTGTCCTTTGACCACCCGGTCCGTGCATGACATCGAGGCCTTCGGCCCGGTCAGCACGCTGATGCCTTACGACGGACTGGACGAGGCGGTGGCGCTGGCCGCACGCGGCCAAGGCAGCCTGGTCGCCACCCTGGTCACCCGCAGCCCAAAAGTGGCTGCGCAAGTCGTCCCGCAGATGGCCGCCTGGCACGGTCGGCTGCACATCCTGAACGCTGAGTCGGCGGTGGAGTCCACCGGCCACGGCTCGCCGCTGCCGCAGCTCAAGCACGGCGGCCCGGGCCGGGCCGGTGGCGGTGAGGAGCTGGGCGGCCTGCGGGCGGTCAAGCACTACCTGCAACGCACGGCCTTGCAAGGCTCGCCCACGATGCTGGCAGCGGTCACCGGCGAGCATGTGCGCGGCGCTGCACTGATCGAGACCGGCACACATCCGTTCCGCCGGCACTTTGAAGATTTGCAGATCGGTGAATCGCTGCTGACCCACCGCCGCACCGTCGGCGAGGCCGACCTGATCAACTTTGGCGGCATCTCGGGCGACTACTTCTACATGCACTTCGACGATGAGGCGGCCAAGGCCAGCCCGTTTGGTGCGCGCATCGCGCACGGCTACTTTGTGCTGTCGGCCGCAGCCGGCTTGTTTGTCTCGCCCGCGCCCGGCCCGGTGCTGGCCAACTACGGGCTCGACACACTGCGCTTCGTCAAGCCGGTGTTCATCGGCGACACGATCCAGGCCCGCCTGACCTGCAAGCGCAAGACCGACCGCAACAAGCGTGACGCGCAAGGCCACGGCCAGGGCGTGGTGGCCTGGGATGTGGAGGTCAGCAACCAGCGCGGTGAACTGGTGGCCAGTTACGACATCCTGACGCTGGTGGCCAAACGCGGCTGAGCCCTGTGCCCGCCGACACGCCGCCGAGACACCGCCGTGACCCCGCCGTGACCCCGCCGACGATGACACCGCCTGATCCCGCCGCGCCGGACCTGACCGGCTTTGATTTGCGGGCGCTGCCGCCCGAGTTTCACGACAACCCCTACCCGTGGTACGCCGCGTTGCGCAGCCAAAGTCCCGTGCGCAGCCTGCCCGACGGCAGCGTGCTGCTGACCCGCTACCGCGACTGCGAGGCGGTGTACCGCGACCCCAAGCTGTTCTGCTCGGACAAGCAGGCCGAGTTCAGCCCCAAGTTTGGCAACACCAGCCCGCTGTTCGAGCACCACACCCACAGCCTGGTGTTCAACGATCCGCCGCTGCACACCCGCGTGCGCCGCCTGATCGCCGGTGCACTGACCGTGCGCGCCACCGACGCGGTAGCCCCCAGCCTGACCCGCTGGGTCGATCACCTGCTCGACGGCATGGCCGAGAAGGCTGCGCGCGGCGAGGCCGTAGACCTGATCAAGGACTTTGCCTCGGCCATCCCGATCGAGGTGATCGGCAACCTGCTGGGTGTGCCCGCCGATCAGCGCGGCCCGCTGCGCGGCTGGTCGCTGGCGATCCTGGGCGCACTCGAACCCCGGCTCGACGCCGCGCAACTGGCACGGGGCAACCAGGCCGTGACCGACTTCGTGGCCTACCTGCGCGGCTTGGTGGCGCAGCGCCGCGCCCAGCCGGGTGACCCGGCGCAGGACGTGCTGACCCGGCTGATCCAGGGCGAAGGCGAAGGTGGTCGCGCCCAACGCCTGACCGAGACCGAGTTGCTGCAAAACTGCATCTTCATCCTCAACGCCGGCCACGAGACCACCACCAACCTGATCGCCAACGGCCTGGTGTCGTTGCTGCAGTGGCCCACCCAACGCCAGCTGCTGCTGGCCGAGCCCGAGCTGATCGCCAGCGCGGTGGAGGAGTTCTTGCGCTTCGAGAGCTCCAACCAGCTCGGCAACCGGCTGTCCACCGCCGATGCGGAGGTGGGCGGTCTGACCTGGCCGACCGGCACCCGCTTTACGCTGTGCATCGGCGCGGCCAACCGAGACCCGGCGGTGGTGACCGACCCGGACCGGCTCGACATCCGCCGCAGCCCGAATCGCCACCTTGCGTTCGGCTTCGGCGCGCACCAGTGCGTGGGCATGAGCCTGGCACGGCTGGAGGGCCGGGTGGCGATAGGCCGGTTCCTGCAGCGCTTCCCGGGCTACGCGCTCGCCGGGCCGGTGCAGCGCGGCGGGCGGGTGCGGTTTCGGGGTTATCTGCGGGTGCCCTTGCAGGGCCTTTGACGACCGCCCACCGCGGGCTCAAGGGCGGCAGACCGATCCGGCGCGGCCCGACATCAGCACGGCTTATGCCGCTGAACTTCGGTTGAACGGGCTGGTCGTGCTCGCTGCTGCGGTCCAAGATCGATGCACCCGTCATCACCGGAGCCAGGCCATGCGCATTGCCGTCCCCAAGGAAATCAAGAACCACGAGTACCGGGTTGGTCTGACACCCGCATCGGTGCATGAGTTGGTGGTTCAGGGCCATGAGGTCTGGGTGCAGACCGGCGCTGGCGCGGCTATCGGTCTGGGCGACGAGGTCTACATCGCCGCTGGCGCGCAGATTGCCCCCGATGCCGCCGAGGTGTACGCGCGCGGCGACATGGTCATCAAGGTCAAGGAGCCTCAAGCCGGCGAAATCGCGCTGTTGCGCCCGGGCCAGCTGCTCTACGCCTACTTGCACCTGGCGCCCGACGCCGCCCAGACCATCGCGCTGCTGGCCAGCGGCGCTGTCTGCATTGCCTACGAGACGGTGACCGGCGCGGCTGGCGGGCTGCCGCTGCTGGCGCCAATGAGCGAGGTGGCCGGCCGCATGGCGGTGCAGGCCGGGGCCACGCACCTTGAAAAAAGCAAGGGCGGCCTGGGCGTGCTGCTGGGCGGCGTGCCGGGCGTGGCACCAGCCCGGGTGGTGATCCTGGGGGCCGGCGTGGTGGGCACCAACGCGCTGCAGATGGCGGTGGGCCTGGGCGCGCAAGTCACCGTGCTGGATCGCAACGTCGACCGCCTGCGCCAGCTCGACCTGGTGTTTGGCAACCGCATCAGCACGCTGTTTTCAACCGCCCACAGCGTCGAAGATGCGGTGCTGGTGGCCGACCTGGTGATCGGCGGTGTGCTGATCCCCGGCGCGTCGGCGCCCAAGCTGGTGAGCCGGTCGATGGTGGCGCGCATGAAGCCGGGCGCCGTGGTGGTGGATGTGGCGATCGACCAGGGCGGTTGCTTCGAGACCTCCCGCGCCACCACCCATGCCGACCCGACCTACCTGGTGGACGGTGTGGTGCATTACTGCGTGGCCAACATGCCGGGCGCGGTGCCCCGCACCTCGACATTTGCGCTCAACAACGCCACCATCGGTCACGCGCTGGCGCTGGCCAGGCTGGGCTGGCGGGACGCGCTGCGCACCGACCCGCACCTGCGCGCCGGGCTCAACGTCGCGCTGGGCCAGGTCACCTACGCTGCGGTGGCGGCCCAGCACGGCCTGCCGTTTGTGTCAGCCGAGCAGCTGGTCGGTTGAGGGCCCGAGCGCCGATCCGCGAGGGCGGCGGCGCCACTCCCTGCGCGGTACTCTGCCCGGTACCTGCGCTGCAGAACCCGCGCTGCTCGCCAAGTCAGGCCTTGGCTTGTGTTGGATCAAACACGCTGCAACTGTTGGACTGTTGTGCCCGAACCTGCGGCCGAAATACCGCTGTGTCCAACCGGGAACAGCAATGACATCCCTCAAGAACCTGGGCATTGCCGCCCGCCTGGGGCTGGGCTTTGGCAGCGTGCTGGTTTTGGCCGCGCTGATGCTGAGCCTGTCCATCCTGACGCTGACCGGCTTGTCCGCCACCCTGGACCGGATCGTGCGGCAGGACTGGGTCAAGGCCCAGGCCGCAGCCGTGATCGACAGCAGCACCCGGGCCAATGCGCGCCGAACGATGGAGTTGTTCTTTGCCACCGATGCGGCCGAACGGGCGGACCTGACCGACCGCATCAGCGCCAACAAACGGGCCATCGACGAGGCGCTGCAGGCGCTGGACCGGCGGGTCCACCTGCCCGAGGGCCGGGCCTTGCTGGACAAGGTCAGGGCCGGCCGGGCCGTGTACGTGGCGAGCTTTGCTCGGGTTGATCCGCAATTGCAGGCCGGGCAGCGCGACGCCGCCATCCTCACCCTGAACCAGTCGACGCTGCCGGCCATCGACCGGTTGCAAACCCAGGTGAAGGCCTTGGCCGATTTTCAGGGCCGCGTGGCCACGGCCAGTGGCGACACCGCCTTGGCCGATATCGACACGGCACGCTGGGTGCTGGTGCTGGCCTGACTGCGGCAGTGGCTGCCAGCCTCAAGCCGGGTCGAAGCGGTTGCGCTGCCCGTCGTGCTGCACCCGGCCGCGCCGGCCCAGAAAATCCTCGCGCTGCATCTGGTCCCACAGCCCGGTGTCGGGCGCGGTGT
>JANYKR010000265.1 GCA_025358155.1 Betaproteobacteria bacterium | reverse complement strand
GCGGCGTCGGCCGCATCGGCAGCGCCGACTGCATCGGCCGCGTCGTCCTGACGACCGGCGCCACAGCATCGCCGGCTTGACCTGTATCAAGCTGGTGATCAGCTCCTCGGCCTAGAGTGACAGGCATCGAATCAACCCGAGCCTGTCATGTACAAGAACCTCTTCGTCCCGGTGGACGGTGGCGCGCAAAGCGTGCGGGCCATGCAGGCCAGCATCGCACTGGCGCGCCAACTGGGAGCGGCCATCACCGGGTTTGTGGTCGAGCCTGATGTGCCCATGCCCGCCATGGGCGGCACGATCAAGGCCTACGAGGCCGCCAGCACCCGCCACATCGAGCGCACCGATGCCCACGCTCGCAGCATCCTGACGCGTTTTGAGCAACTGGCGGCCGAGGCTGGCGTCGGCTTCACCGGGTTGCACGCCCAGACCGACGGGGTTGATCGGGCGATCATTGACCAGGCCGAAACCTCGGGCTGCGACATGATCGTGATGCTGACCCAAGGTCGAGGCAGCTTTGGCGAGTTGCTGTTTGGCTCGCACACCAAGCAGGTGCTGGCCCAGACCCGACTGCCGCTGCTGGTACTGCACTGAGGCAGGCTGGCGTCAACGCTGGGTAGCTCCCGAGTTGATGCCTCCCCCTTGGGGGGCGGCGGCGGGCTTTTGGCGCCGCCTCGGGGACCATCTCAGGGCGGTGGCTGCAGCAGGCTGAGGCCGTCCAGGCGGGCTTCAATGTTGTCCATCATCTGCCGGTAGGCTGGCGCGCCCACGCCTCCAAAGCGCTGTCGAAATTCCTGCGCGCTCATGGACTCCGGCAGGTCAGCCACCTGCGGCATCAGGTCGGCTTCCAGCACCCCGGCGGCGAGCCGGGCCTGGAAGGCCTTCGGGTCGCCCACCGCCTGCAAGCCCAGCCGGGTGCCGGCCCGGTCGGCCGCCAGGTCGTTGAAGCTGAAGCCGCTGCCGCCGCGTGAGTCGGACACCTCCTTGTACAGCCCGATCACGTCGGCCAGCGCGCCGCCACCCCGGGCCGACAGCACGGCCGACACCAGAAAATGCTGCGGCGTGTCGTGACGCCCCATCAGCGTGACGCTCAGCGGCCGGTTGTTGGCCGGGTGCGGTATGTCGGTCATCAGCCCGGGCAATGCCTGGTCGTTGACCAGGATCGCCAGCGCGGTCAAGGCGGCGCGGTTTTCGCGTGCGGCGCTGGCCTTGTCGGTCGAGCGTTGGGTGGCCAGCGCAAACACCGGTGGCAGCAAGCGCGACAGGGACACCGGGCCGGTGGCGGCCAGTTCCGTGCTCAGGCTGGCCAGGCGCTCGGTGTAGATCTTCAAGCGGTCCTGCTCTTCGGGCGCCATCAGGCCGCTTGCCAGGGCTTGCTGCGGGTTGTCGGGCAGGGCGTAGTCCAGTGTCAGTTGCCGGCTCCCGAACCCGACATGGCTGACCAGTTGTTGCGCCAGCGCAGCCTGGGTGCGCAGGTCCAGCAGCGCCACCAAGCCGGGCAGCGCCGCATTGGCCAGCCAGTTGGGCACCTTCAACTGGCCCAGTGTCAGGCGCTGCAGGGTGGGCAGGCCGGCGCTGTCCTGCCACTGGGCGTCCAGGTTGAGCCAGCCCGTCAGGTTCTGGGTGGGCGGGCGCAGGCTGATTTGCAGTTGGGCGGTGCCGGTCTGCAATGCCAGTTGCATCCGGGGTTCACCAAAACGCTGCAGCCCGAGGCTGCCGAGCAGCACCAGGTCGCGCTGGGTCACCGTGGCACTGCGCAAGATGCCGGGCAGCTTGCCGCGTGGGTCGTGGCTTTTGAGCAGGCGCAGCGCACGGTCGATGTCGTCCACCGTGGCGACCGGTGCTGGTGCCGTGCGGGGTGCGGCCTCCAGCCCCCACCCGAACACCGCCGCCGCCGCCAGCGCCAGGCTCAAGAAAAATGCCAGCATCAGGCCGAAAAGCCCCCGCTTGAATCCCGTCCACAGTGTTTGCATGGCGCGCAGTCTGCCATCAGCCGGTGTCAGCCAGCACGGCAGTGAGCCGGGCAGGAGCCGGCTTGTCTCGGGGATCGGCAGCCCGGGGCCGGTTTGTTGGCGCGGGTCTGGGGGACGGGATGGGCCCGGGTTGGCGTGCGTCTGCGGGTGTTTGACTACCAGGTATCGACAAAGCGCGCGCCCGTCGCGACCGGCAAGCCACTGCCGGGCAGGCCGCCGCCTGCTGCCGCTGCCGTGCTGTCCATGCCGCGCACCAGCCAGGCACGGGTCTCGGCCGGGTCGATCACCGCGTCGATCTCGAGTGTGGTCGCCATGTTGATGGCCGAGCCGTTGGCGTATTGCTGCGCCACCAGCTTGGCGTACAGCGCCTCCCGCTCAGGCCCGACGGCTGCGGCTGCCAGCTCCTTGCTGAAGCCCAGCTTGACGGCGCCCTCCAGCCCCATCGCGCCAAACTCGGCCGACGGCCAGGCCACAGTGAACACCGGCGCATCAAAGCCGCCCACCGCCATCGCCTGTGCGCCGAGGCCGTAGCCCTTGCGCACCACCACCGTGAAGCACGGCACCTGCAGGTGCGCAGCGACCACGAAAAGCCGGCAGGCATGGCGCACCTGGGCTTGGCGCTCGACCTCGGGCCCGACCATGAAGCCGGGCGTGTCGCACAGGCTCAGCAGCGGGATGCCATGGGCATTGCACAGCTGCATGAAACGCGCCGCCTTGTCGGCACCTTCGGGGTCGATCGCGCCGCCCAGGTGGTGCGGGTTGTTGGCAAAGATGCCGACCGGCCGCCCTTCGATGCGCGCCAGCGCGGTGACCATGCCGTGGCCAAAGCCGGCCCGCAATTCGAGCACCGAGCCGGTGTCGGCCAATGCGCCCAGCAGCGCGCGCATGTCGTAGACCCGCTGTCGGTTCTCGGGGATCATGTGGCGCAGCGCTCGGGCGTCGCCTGCCGTCCAGTGCCGGTTGCGGCCCTGAAAGTAGCCCAGGTACTGCCGGGTGGTGGCCACGGCCGCCGCCTCATCTGCCACCAGCACATCGATCACGCCGTTGTGGTGCAGATCCAGCGCCGGACCTATCTCCTCGGGCCGGAACAGCCCAAGCCCGCCGCCCTCGATCATCGCCGGCCCGCCCAGCCCGATGTTGGCTGACTGGGTTGCGATGATCACGTCGGCGCAGCCCAGCAGTGCAGCATTGCCGGCAAAGCAGCGGCCGTGCACCACGCCCACCACCGGCACCTTGCCCGAGAGCGCGGCAAACTGGCTGAAGGTGTGGTTGTTGAGGCCGGCAACGATCGGCATGTCCACATCACCCGGCCGGCCGCCACCGCCTTCGGCAAACAACACGGTGGGCAGCGTCCACTTGTGGGCCAGGCCCAGCAGCCGGTCTTTTTTGTGGTGGTTGCGCCAGCCCTGGGTGCCGGCCAGCACGGTGTAGTCGTAGGCCATCACGGCGCAGCGGCTGCGCTCGGGGCCGAATTCAGCGCTGTTGACGGTGCCGATGCCGGTGACCATGCCGTCTGCCGGGGTGTTGCGGACCAGGTCGTCCTGGCTGCGGCGGCGCGACTGCGCGGCCACCGCATAGCCGCCGTACTCGATGAAGCTGCCCGGGTCGCACAGGTCATCGACGTTCTCACGCGCGGTGCGGCCGCCGGCCCGGTGGCGGCGCGCCACCGCCTCGGGCCGGGCGGCGTCGAGCAGCAGGGCATCACGGTCGCGCACCCGTTGCAGGTCGGGCCGGATGTGGTCGGGGTCGTGGGCGAGCGCGTCGGCGGCGAGCGCGAGGCTTTCGTCCACCGATTCGAGCAACAGCAGGCGCTGGCCTTCGTTGACAAAGTCACCCGGCGCCACACACTGCGCGACCACACGCACCGCGCAGGGCGTGGCCAGGCCGTGCTGCATCTTCATGGCTTCGAGCACCAGCGCCTCGGCACCGGCGGCCAGGGTGTCGCCCACGGCAGCGTTGAACTGCACCAGCCGGCCGGCCATGGTTGCGCACAGCGCCGTCTGGCCTGGGGGCAGCGGCGGCTCGGTGCTCGGCCCCGGCGTGCGGGCGGGAACTGACAGCCGTGCCGCATCGGCCTGGGCTGCATCCTGGTCGGGCAGCGGGTCCTGCAGCCGATCCTGCAGTCGAGGCCATTGTTCTTCCAGCCAGCGGGTGTGCACGGCGTTGTGGTGCAGCGCCTCGTCACTGGCCAGCAGCCGCAACAGCGGCAGGTTGGTGGCCAGGCCTTCGATCCGGCATTCGGCCAGCGCCCGCTGCGAGCGCCGCAGCACGTCGTCAAAATGGCCGCTGCGGTGGCTGACGATCAGTTTGGCCAGCAGGCTGTCGTAGTGCGGTGAGGGCGACAAACCGGCTCGCGCATGGCTGTCCACCCGCACGCCGGGGCCGCTGGGCAGGTCGCAGCGGGTGATCAGGCCACTGGCCGGGCGGGCCTGGCCTTGTGGGTCCAGGGTTTCGGCGTTGATACGCCACTGCACCGCAAAGCCGCGCGCCACCGGCGGATTTGCCGGGTCCAGCCCCAGCGCGGCCAGCGTGGCGCCGGCGGCAAGCGCGATCTGGGCCTGCACCAGGTCAACCCCGGTGACCTCTTCTGTGACAGTGTGCTCGACCTGCAGCCGAGGGTTGGCCTCGATGAAGACAAACGGCTGCTCAGCCGACTCGTCGCCTACCAGAAACTCAAAGGTGCCCAGGCTCTGGTAGGCCGTGCTGCGGGCCAGTGTCAATGCGGCGGCCAGCAACTGCGCGCGCATCTCGGGCGACAGGCTGGGGCTGGGCGCCATCTCCACCAGTTTCTGGAAGCGCCGCTGCAGCGTGCATTCACGCTCGCCCAGCGTCATGGCCTGGCGGCCGTCGCCGATCACCTGCACCTCCAGGTGGCGGGCGCGGGGGATCAGCTTTTCGGCGTAGACATCGCCCAGGCCAAACGCCGCCAGCGCCTCGGCGGCGCAGCGGGCATAGGCCTCGGGCAGCCGGGTCGGGTCCAGCACGGCCCGCATGCCGCGCCCGCCGCCGCCGGCCACGGCCTTGAGCATCACGCCGCAGACCGGATCACGCTGGCGCTGCTCCGCAAAAAACGCCTCGATCTGGGCCAGCGACGACGCAGCGGTGCCCGGCAGCAGCGGCACACCGTGCTGGGCTGCCAGTTGGCGGGCGCTGGCCTTGTCGCCGAACAGCGCGAGCTGGGCCGGCGTCGGGCCGATGAACACCAGCCCGGCGTCGGCACAGGCCTGGGCAAAGTCGGCGCGTTCGCTCAAGAATCCGTAGCCGGGGTGCACCGCCTCGCAGCCGTGCTGGCGCGCCACCTTGATCAACGCGCTGATGTCGAGGTAGGCGGCAGGGCCGGTGGCGTCCAGTGCGGCGGCCTCGTCGGCCAGCGTGGTGTGCAGCGCGCCAGCGTCGTCGCGGGCGTAGACGCTGACGGTCGTGATGCCCAGGTCTTGCGCCGCGCGCAGGATGCGAACGGCGATCTCGCCCCGGTTCGCGATCAGGATTTTCGTGAACATCTCAGCTTTGATCCTTGAGTAAACGGCGCAGCACCTTGCCCGCGCCGGTGGCGGGCAGGGCGGCGATGAAGCGCACCGTCTTGGGCGCCTTGTAGACCGCCATGTTGTCGCGCGACCAGGCGATCAGCCCGGCTTCGTCCACGGTCTGTCCGGGTTTGAGCACGATGAAGGCGCGCACCACCTCGCCGCGCTCAGCATCCGCCACGCCGATCACGGCGGCCTGGGCCACCGCCGGGTGCTTGATCAGCATGGTCTCGACTTCTTCCGGGAACACGCTGTAGCCCGATACCTTGATCATCTCCTTGGTGCGGCCGATGAAGGTCAGGTAGCCCTGGTCATCGATCCGGCCGCTGTCGCCGGTGTGGACCCAGCCGCCCCGCAGCGTCTGGGCGGTGGCCTCGGGCTTGTGCCAGTACCCCAGAAAGCTGCCCCGGCTCTTGAGCACGATCTCGCCGGTCTCGCCCTGTGCCCGCTCGGCACCCGACTCGGGGTCGAGGATGCGGATGCGCACGCCGGTGACCGGCCGGCCGTGGGTGCCCCAGCGCACTGCATCGCGCGGCATGTAGGTGTCGCAGGTGTGGGTCTCCGACAGGCCGTAAGCCGCCTCGAAGCTCTGGCAGTTTGGCGCATGGCTGCGCCACTGCTGCGCCAGGCCCTCGGTAAAGCTGATGCCGAAACTGGTGACGGGGTTGATGCGCAGGCTGGTCAGGTCAAACCCGGCCAAGCCCGGCGCGGCCATGCAGGCCACGTTCATCGGCGCGATGCTGTACCACCAGCTGACCCGGTGGCGGTCTATGGCCTGCAGCACCGCCAGCGGATCAAAACGGTACAGCAGCACCGTGGTGGCACCGCTGTAGACGGCAATATCGATGCCCATCAGCATGCCGGCGATGTGGTTGAGCGGCGCGATCGCCAGCAGCACATCGTCACCGGTGACGCCGTTGCAGTGGGCCGCCGCCTGGGTCTTGAACAGCGCGTTGTCATAACTCAGCATCGCGCCCTTGGGCAGGCCGGTGGTGCCCGAGGTGTAGGTCATCAGCGCCACGTCATGCAGGCCGATGTTGACTGGCGGGCAGGCGGCGCCGCTGCGGCAGGCGGCCAAGAAGTCTTCGCAACCGTCGGGCAGGGTGCGCGCGGTGGCCAGCGCCTCGGCCTGCATCAGCAGCAGCTCGGCCGGCACGTCGATGCTGGGCTGCGCTGGCAACAGGTCGGCGTAGTGCACCACAAACACATGGGCCAGTGCGGTGGTGGCACGCACTGCATCCACCACCGGCAGCAAGGGCGCGGCCGCCACGATCACCCGCGCCTGCAGGTCGTCGAGCTGGTAGTGCAGCTCGTGTGCCTTGTTCAGCGGGCCACAAGGGCAAACCACCGCGCCCAGCTTCTGGATGCCCAGGTGCGCCATCACGTACTGCGGGCAGTTGCCCAAAAACAGCGCCACCGGATCACCCGATTACACCCCCA
Source organism: Betaproteobacteria bacterium (assembly GCA_025358155.1). Classification (GTDB taxonomy): domain Bacteria; phylum Pseudomonadota; class Gammaproteobacteria; order Burkholderiales; family Burkholderiaceae_C; genus Pseudaquabacterium. Next base: position 9,848 of record JANYKR010000265.1, on the reverse strand, counting down.
GCGACGCCAGCCGGGCGGCAAAGGCATCGCTGGCGGCGTCCAGCTCGGCGTAGCTGATGGCCTGGCCATACCAGAGGTAGGCCGGCTTGTCGGGCCGGCTGCGGGCAAAGCGCCGCAGGTGCTCGTGCAGGGGGATGTCGGGGGTGGTCATGCCAGGTCTCCGGTGTGCCGGGGGGTGGCCAGGGTGGGGCTGACGGTGGGCGGGCGCCGGCGCTGCGATCAGCGTCGGGTGCGGGCCAGCATGTCGGCCAGCAGCTCGGCCAGGGCTATCAAGGCGCCCTGCAACGCCTCGGCATCGCCGGCCAGCGCTGCGGCCCCCGTTGAGCCCCGGCAGGCCGCCTCCAGCCGCTGGGCTTGCGCCTGCAGGCCGACTGCGCCGATCGCACCGCAGGCATCTTGCAGCCCGTCGGCCGCCAGGCGCCAGACCGGCAGGCGCTCGTCGCCGCCCGGGTGCAACAGCTCGGGCAGGCCGTCGGCATAGTGCTGGGCAAACACCTGCAGCACCCGGCGCAGCCCGCCGGCCATGCCGCCCGCAGAGCGCAGCGACAGGAAGGTGTCGAAGCCGGGCAAGGCCGCGAGTTGGTCCAGCAGCGTCGCGGCCGGCCCGGCGTCCATGCCCACAGACCGGGCACCGGGCAGCCAGCACAGCAGGGTGGCGTAGAGCTGCTCCGGGTTGACCGGCTTGGCCACATGGTCGTTCATGCCGGCGGCCAGGCAGGCGGCACGGTCTTCGCCAAAAGCGTTGGCCGTCATCGCGATGATCGGGACCGACACACCCAGCCGGCGCAGCTCACGGGTGGCTGCCAAGCCGTCCATGCCCGGCATTTGCATGTCCATCAGCACCAGGCTGTACGGTTGGCGTCGTGCCAGCTCAACCGCCTGCGCGCCGTCCTCGGCCAGATCGACCTCCAGCCCGACGAGTTGCAGCAGGGCCAGGCCGAGCTCCTGGTTGACCGGGTTGTCCTCGGCCAGCAGCACCCGCACGCCGCTGTGCCGGTCGCGCAGCATCTGTTCGGCGACACCGGGGGCCCGGACGTCGGGGGGCAATGCCGACTCGCGGCTCAGCACCCGCAGCAGGGTGTCGTGCAAGGCCGATGCGGTGATCGGCTTGACCAGCACCGCATCGAAGCGCTCGATCTGGGCGTCACGGCGCATCGTGTCGTCGTCGTGGGCAGTGATCAGCACCGCCGGCGGCAGGCCGTCGCCCAGCAGGGCACGCAGCCGGCCCAGCGTGACGATGCCGTCCATCGGCGCCATGCGCCAATCGATCATCATGGCGTCGTAGCTTTCGCCCGCCCGAATGGCGCGTTCGGCCAGCGCCAGCGCCTGCGGGCCCGAGCCCACCGCATCGACCTGCATGCCGAACATGCGCAAGCGGTCGCCCAGCGCGGTCAGCGCTTCGGGCAAGTCATCGACCAGCAGCACCCGGCGGCCATTGAGCCTGGGCAAGCTGTTGAGCGGCGCCGCACCCTGGGCCAGCCAGGCGGTGAACCAGAACCGGCTGCCCACCCCGGGCTCGCTGGCCACGCCCGCCTCGCCGCCCATCAGGCCGGCCAGGCGCTGGGTCAGCGCCAGGCCCAGGCCGGTGCCGCCGTGGCGCCGGCTGGTGCTGCTGTCGAGCTGCTGGAACGCGGTGAACAAGTCGCCCAGATTTTCTGCCGGGATGCCCACGCCGGTGTCCTGCACCGTAAAGCGCACCTGCATCCGGTCGCCATCAGCGCCCAGCTTCTCGCCGATCAGCCGCACCCAGCCGGTCTCGGTGAACTTGACCGCATTGGCCAGCAGGTTGATCAAGGCTTGGGACAAACGGGTCGGGTCGCCCACCAGGTGGTCGGGCAGGTGGTCGGTGTCGAGCACCAGCTCCAGGCCTTTTTGCCGCGCCCGCTCGGCCACCATCTCGAAGCTGCGGGCCAGCACGGTGTCGAGTGAAAACGGGATCGCCTCCAGTTCGAGCCTGCCGGCCTCGATCTTGGACAGGTCCAGGATGTCGTTGATCACATGCAGCAGATGCTGGGCAGAGTCCGAGACCTTGATCAGCCGGTCGCGTTGCAGGGCATCGCGGGTGTCGCGCTGCACCAGGTGGGCCAGGCCGATGATGGCGTTCATCGGGGTGCGGATCTCGTGGCTCATGTTGGCCAGGAAGGCGCTCTTGGACCGGTTGGCCGCATCGGCCAAGTCGCGCGCGGCCATCAATTCAGTGTTGAGCCGATGTAGCCGGGCCTCGGCCTGCTTGAGCGCGCTGATGTCGTAGGCCACGATGAGCAGGCCTTGCACCGTGCCATCAGGGCGGCAGTCGGGCAGGTAATGCACCTGGTGGAACAACACCGCACCATCAGGGCCGACCGACTCGCGCTCGATCACGTTGCTTTCGCCCGCCAGCCCCGCCTCAATCAGCGGCGCACGCAGGGCATAAGCGGCTTCATCGAGCAGATCACGCAGGCGGCGGCCGATGATCTGGTCATGCGCCAGCCCCAGCCAGTCGCAAAAGCTGGGGTTGGCAAAGCGGCAGTGCATCTCGCTGTCGTAACGGGCTACCCGGCCCGGCACGTTGTCCGCCACGGAGCGGGCAAAGTGCACGGCCTCGGCCAACTGGGTGTTGGCCTGTTGCAGCGCCTGGGTGCGCTCATCCACCAGGGCCTGCAAATGCAGCCGGTGCCGGGCCAGTTCGTCGTCTTGCAGCTTGCGCGTGGTGACATCCGCATACATCGTCACCACCGCCAGCAGCGTGTCGCTGTCCGGGCTGTTGACTGGCTGGGCGCTGACCTCCATCCAGGCGGTCCCCTGCGGGCTGCGGATGCGCGCCAGCACGCCGATCTGGGCCGGCGCACCGGCCAGCACCCGGCCGGTGGGCGAGTCCTCGAACGGCATCTCGCTGCCATCGCCGCGCAGCATGGCCCAGCCCGGCGGCTGCACCGGGCGGCCCTTCCAGTCTGACTCGGACAGCCCGGTGGCGCGTTCGGCCGCAGGGTTGCAACTCAGCAGCAGGCCCTGCGGGTCGCACACCAGAATGCCATCATTCAGCACCGACACCACCGACCGGTAGTGCGCGTCGCTCTCGCGCAGCGCCCGCTCAGCCCGGCGCTGTGGCGTGATGTTGCGGCTGACGCCAAACAGCCCGACGATCTGGCCGTTGGCGTCGCGCATCGGGCCCTTGGTGCAGAGGTTGATCTGCAGCCCCAGGGGGGTGTTGACCTCCTCCTCGAACTGCTGGTTGTGGCCCAAAGCCAGCACCCGGGCATCGTTGGCGCGCAAGGTCGCCGCCACCTCGGGGCTGAAGATCTGGGTGTCGTCCCGGCCCAGCACCTGGTCGACACTCTGGCCGATCTCTTCGCAGGCGATACGGTTGAAGAACTGGTAGCGGCCCTGCAGGTCCTTGGCAAAGACGATGTCGCCGGCGTGGTCGGAGATGGCCTGCAGCAGTTGCAGCGAGCGCAGGCTTTCACGTTGCGCCTGGGCCTCCAGCTCGGACTGTTGCAAGGCTTCTCGCTGCACCCACACGCGGGCGGCGGCCGCCAGTGCCAGCAGCAGCACGCTGGCCATGGCGACCACCCAGCCCGCCAGGGCCCAGGCCGGGGCGTCGACTTCACGCTGCTCCAGCCGGGTCATCAGCCACCAGTCGGTGTTGGCGATCAGGCGGACCACCAGCATCACGGTTTTGCCCCGCGAGTCGGTGGTGACCAGCACCTCGTCAGGCCGCATTTCACCCCGCCTGGCGCGGTCGAGCAGCTCAGCAACCACACCAAGCGGTCGCACGAACCGCCCGGCCTGCGCCATGGCGGCGGCATCGTCGGCGGCGGCATCGGCCGTGGCGCCGCCCAGCCGCAGCTCGCTCAAGGCCCGCATCTGATCGCCCTCACGCTGCCACAGCACGGTGGCGCCGCTCTCACTCGGCACCGGCCAGCTGCGCAGCGTCGGGTAGAGCACCTTGCGGGGGTCCAGCCGCATCACCACCACGCCGCGTGCCGGTGTGCCACTGCGGAGCAGCGGCACCGCGATGTCTAGCCGCAGCGGCAAGTCGGTGTCGTCTGGCCGGTACAGGCTGGTGTGTTGCACCTGGCCACTGGCCATGGCCCGCAGCGCGGTGGCCTTCAGCACAGCAGGTACCGCCGCCGGGGATGCGGCAACCGGGGATGTGGCGATGCCGGTGTTGCCAGGCGCCAATGCGACCCCAGGCGGAGCCCAGGGCACCGGGTCGGCCTGATCGTCGAGCAACAGCACGCCGTCGGTCTGAACGATCTGGCCCAGCTCGGTCAGGCGGCCCATCAGACGGGCCATGGCGGCCTGGTCGCTGCGGTCCCGCCACTGGGCGTACAGGTCGGCATAAACCGTGCTGGTGGCGATCAGGCGCGCCAGGTTCAGCTTTTCACCCAGCCAGCTGTTCACCTGGGTCTGGCGCAGGTCAGCCACCGCCTGCAACTGGGCCTGGGCGCGCGCACGCTCGGCCTTGAAGGCCCAACCGACGCCGATGCCGGCCAACACCACCACACAGCTGGCCGCCAGCAGCAGTGCCGGCCAGCGAGCGCGCTGTGGCTGCACGCGGGTTGGCACTGGGGTCGGCACGGGTATTGGCACGGACAGGGCAGCGGAATCAGGAATGTGGGGCATGGCGGTGCAGCCCTTGCCGACCCATCAACGGGCCTGAGGCCAAGGGTTGTACCACGCTGCCCAACATGGGCCGAGCCGCACGGGCCGCTGCGCAAGGCGCGCAAGCGGCCGAGCGCGTGCGCTCAGGCGATCGTGCGCAACTCGCCTTGGCCGGTCAGATTACTGGTGCAGCGGCCGCAGACCGTCGGGTGCGCCGCGTGGGCGCCAACATCGTCGCGGTAGTGCCAGCAACGCTCGCACTTCTGGGCGGTGGCCGGCGTCACGCTCACGGTCAACGCGTCGCCCGCAGCCAGCGTGGCGGCCGAGGTGATCAGCACAAACTTCAGGTCATCGCCCAACGAGGCCAGCAGTGCATGGGTCTCGGGCGGCGCCGACACCACCACGGTGGCCTGCAGAGACGAGCCCACGCCGCCGGCCTTGCGCACGTCCTCGATAGCCTTGTTCACTGCCTCGCGTACTTCGCGGATGGCAGCCCATTTGGCCAGCAGTGCGGCGTCCGGCGTGGCCAGTGGCCAGTAGGTCTGGGTAAAGATCGTGCCGTGGCCGGGCGCAAACAGGGCCCAGGCCTCTTCAGCGGTAAAGCTCAAGAACGGCGCCATCCAGCGCAGCATGGCCTGGGTGATGTGCCACAGCGCAGTTTGTGCGCTGCGCCGTGCCAGGCTCTTGGCGGCGGTGGTGTAGAGCCGGTCTTTGAGCACATCGAGGTAAAACGCGCCCAGGTCCTCCGAGCAGTAGATGCCCAGCTTGCTGACCACCGGGTGGAACTCATAGATCTGGTAGTGCGCCAGGATCTCGTCTTGCAGCGCGCTGGCGCGGGCCAGCGCAAAGCGGTCGATCTCCAGCATCTCGCTTTCGCCCACGCTGTCGGTGGCCACATCGAAATCACTGACATTGGCCAACAAGAAGCGCAGCGTGTTGCGGATGCGGCGGTAGCCGTCCACCACCCGCGCCAGGATCTTGTCGTCACCGGCGATGTCGCCCGAGTAATCACTCGAAGCCACCCACAGCCGGATGATCTCGGCGCCCAGCTTCTGGCTCACCACCTGGGGCTCGATGCCGTTGCCCAGGCTCTTGCTCATCTTGCGGCCCTGGTTGTCCACCGTAAAACCATGGGTCAGCAGGCCGCGGTACGGCGCGCGGCCGTAGATCGCGTTGGCCAGCAGCAAGGACGAGTGGAACCAGCCGCGGTGCTGGTCATGGCCCTCCAGGTACAAGTCGGCCTCGGGGCCGGTGTCGTGGTGGCCCAGGCTGCCTTGGTTGTCACTGTGGGTGCCGCGCAGCACATGCCAGAAGCTCGACCCGGAGTCGAACCAGACCTCCAGGATGTCGCTGCTCTTGTTGTAGTGGGGTGCGTCGTCAGCCCCCAGGATCTCCTCTGTGGTGGCACGGCTCCAGGCCTCGATGCCGCCCTGCTCTACGATGGCAGCGGCCTGGTCCAGGATGGCCATCGTGCGCGGGTGCAGCTCACCGGTCTCCTTGTGCAAGAAGAAGGGAATCGGCACGCCCCAGCTGCGCTGGCGGCTGATGCACCAGTCGGGCCGGTTGGCGATCATGTCGCGCAAGCGGGTACGGCCGTTCTCCGGGAAAAACCCGGTGTGTTCGATCGCTTCCAGCGCCATCTGGCGCAGGGTCCTGGGCGCCTTGTCGGTGGTGAACACGCCCTCGCCCTCGTCCATGCGGATGAACCACTGGGCCGCTGCCCGGTAGATCACCGGCGTCTTGTGGCGCCAGCAGTGCGGGTAGCTGTGCGTGATCGTTTCGGTGGCCAGCAAGGCGCCTGCGCCGCGCAGCGCGTCGATGATCACCGGCACCGCCTTCCAGATGTTCTGGCCGCCAAACAGCGGGAAGTCGGCGGCGTAGCTGCCGTAGCCTTGCACCGGGTTCAGAATGTCGTCCAGCGCCAGGCCGTGCGCCCGGCAGCTGTTGAAGTCTTCCACGCCGTAAGCGGGTGAGGAGTGCACCAGGCCGGTACCGTCGTCGGCGGTGGCGTAGTCGGCCAGGTAGACCGGGCTGAGCCTGTCGTAGCCGGGGTCTACCGCATGCAGCGGGTGGCGAAAGTTGATGCCGGCCAGCGCCTCGCCTGGCGTGGTGGCCAGCACCGTGCCGGCCAGGCCGTAGCGCAGCAGGCAGGCATCGACCAAGGAGGCGGCCAGCACCAGCAGGCCGCGCTCGGTATCGACCAACGCGTACTCGAGCGCCGGATTCAGGTTGAGCGCCTGGTTGGCCGGGATGGTCCAGGCGGTGGTGGTCCAGATCACCGCCGACGCCGGCTTGGCCAGCGCGGCCAGGCCAAACGCGGCCGCCAGCTTGTCGGGCTGGGCGCAGGGGAAAGCCACGTCCAGGGTCTGGCTCTGCTTGTCGGCGTACTCGATCTCGAACTCAGCCAGCGAGCTGGCGCAGTCAAAACACCAGTACACCGGCTTCAAGCCCCGGTAGACAAAACCGCGTTCGATCACCCGCTTGAAGGCGCGGATCTCACCCGCCTCGTTGGCAAAGTCCATCGTGCGGTAGGGGTGCTCCCAGTCGCCCAGGATGCCCAGACGCTGGAAGTCAACACTCTGCTGGGCGATCTGCTCGGTGGCAAAGGCGCGGCAAGCCGCTTGCATGTCATCGCGGCTGTCAAGGGGCGACGGGCCGCTCGCTGGCCCCTTGCTTCCCTTGGGGGACGAGCCGCCGTCGGCAGCTCTTGGGGCGCCAAATTTGCGGCCATGCTTTTTCTCGATCGCGTTTTCGATCGGCAGGCCGTGGCAGTCCCAGCCAGGCACGTACTGGGCATCAAAGCCAGCCAGTTGCCTGCACTTGACAACCATGTCCTTGAGCACCTTGTTGACGGCATGGCCCATGTGGATCTGGCCGTTGGCGTAGGGCGGGCCGTCGTGCAGGATGAACTTGGGCGCGTTGCAGCGGGCGGCGCGCAACTGCTGGTAGCGGCCTTCGTCGGCCCAAGCTTTGACCCAGCCCGGCTCGCGCTTGGCCAGGTCGCCGCGCATCGGGAACGGCGTGTCGGGCAGATTGAGGGTGGCGCGGTAGTCGGTCTGGTGCGGAGCGGCGTTCTGCGGAGTCTGGGCGTTGGCGTCGGTCATGGCATGGCACCCGGGTGGGGCGCGTTTGTCGAAAAGGATGAAAGCGGGGGCAGCAGCGGGACCGGGGCTCAGGCCCGCGGCCTCCCCGGGCCGGCGGTCTTCAGGCGGGAGAGCGCTGAATTCGGTCGCGGGTGGTCTGCCGCTGGGTGGCCGCGGGCCAGCAAGCGCACGAACGATGGACCGGACAAATCGACATGCCGCTAATTCTACCGAGACCCTGGCGCAGGTCGGTGGCGGGTCGGTGGCGGGTCGGTGGGGGGTCGTTGGTGGGTCGGTGGTGTTTGGCGATGTGTGCCGCTTGTCTGGCGCCGCCGCTGGTGCGGTTGTTGCCGGTTCGGGCTGTTGCCCGGGCGATGCGGGCGATGCCAGCGATGCGGACAGTTCAGGGGCTGAAGGAGCCGATCCAGGCTGGCGCTGACTTGAACAAGCCTGGGTTTGACATCGATTTCAGCCGACTTGCCGCGCCGCAGCGGCATAGAGTGATGGGCATGCCATTTGTTCGCCGTGATGCCCAGGGGGCCCTCGTCAGCTTGCACCGCCATGCCGACGATGCATCGGCCGAGTGGCTGGCCCACGACGATGCCCAGGTCATTGGCTTTCTAGGCCAGAGCCCGGCGGCTGGATTCGATCAGCTCGACGCCGACTTCATTCGCGTGCTCGAAGACCTGATCGACGCGTTGATTCGGCAACGGGTGATCAACATCACCGACCTGCCGCCTGCGGCCCAGCGCAAGCTGTACTCCCGCAAGGACCACCGCGCGCCAACGGCGTTGACCGAACTCAATCTGTTGGGTGATGCGCCCAGTGCCGAAGGCAGCGCCCTGACGGACTTCGCCCCGTTCTCCTGAGCCGCGGGTCGCAGCCGCTGGGTCGCGCCGAGCCGTACTTTCTTCAGCCTGCCGGGTGCTGGGTCGCGGCGTGATGCTGTCGGCATTTGCGCCGGATTCCGCCGTCGATGGAGCCGTGAGCGTGATGGATTCCTCTGCCGCCAGGCAGACGGCGTGATCGGCCCTGTGCACACTCAGCAACATCTGCTGAATAAGCAGCTAAACGCTAAAACGCGGTTACGATCAGCTTTATCGTTGTTGCGCAGGCAGAGCCGGGCGTTTGTATCAAATGCCAAGACGCAGGTGGATGGCAATGCCCCGTCGCCCGGTGGTAAGTCAAGAATCCCAACAAGTGTGTCGAAAAGTTTTACAGACTCGCAGCGTGGTGTCGATGGGTCTGTCGTAACCTCTTGATTTGTAAGCACTTGTGTCTCCTGGCATGTTTTGTGCTAAAAATGCTAGTCCACGCAGCAGCGTGTACAAGTGCAAAGCTCGCAAGATGGTTTTTGGCAGGTCTTTTTTTACAACAGGAGTTTTTATGAAATCAGTTGGTAAGTTTGTCGGTGCTGTTGCAGCGGGTCTGGTCGCGACGTGCGGCGTGGCATTTGCCGGCGGCCAACCCCTGCCTGAGCCGGGTTCCCTGGCCTTGGTCGGCTTGGCCATTGGTGTTTTGGTGTTGGTTGCGCGCAAGGGCAAGAAGTAAGCGCTTCCCAGCGCTGGGCGGACCGCAATTGGATTGTGGTCAGTTTTGTTGTTGAGGTGGTGGTCTCGGAACACAAGGCCACCACCTTTAAATAGTTCTATATTTCCGACGGTTGAGACATGTTGCTTGCGGGTCCGGAAGGATCGGAGTGACATTTTATTTATTGGTTGGAGGGATATTTTTAATGAGCACGTTTACCATTCGGGTCACTTCTTCTGCAACCAATCCGTCTGGGAGCAGTTATGGACAACAGCCTGATTTGGGCGCCCCGAGTTATTGGGACGTCTATATCAGCAACAGCAGTGATCCGCTGTTGCCGAATGGTGTGTACGATGGCTATTGTTTGAATCCATTTCAGTTCATCAATGGATATACGCCTGCTTACGGTGCCCAAAACTACGTTGGGAATGCGGTTTCGTCCTTCAGTGCGATTGGTTTTGGCAGCATTAGCCAGCAACAGGTCGATGGTATCAACTGGCTTTTGTCTCAGAATTTTACATCTGACGCAAAGTTTGGCGGGCAATTCAACTTCGGCGAAGTGCAGTATGCAATCTGGAGACTGGTAGGATTTACCGACGCGCAACTCACCGGCGAGCTCTCGGACCCTTACCTCACCGCCAATGGCAGGCA
>JANYKR010000069.1 GCA_025358155.1 Betaproteobacteria bacterium | reverse complement strand
GAAGCGCCCGACTGGACCGCGGCGACGGCGTTTCGCTATCGCAAGCGCGGCAGCGCCGGCCGGCTCGAGCCGGTGCGCCACGTCGCCACCATCCGGCTCGCGTCGCTGGTCGAGGTCGAGACGCAGAAGGAGCGGCTGCTGCGCAATACGGCGCAGTTCGTGGCCGGCCGCAGCGCCAACAACGTGCTCCTCACCGGCTCGCGCGGCACCGGCAAAAGCTCGCTCATCAAGGCCTGCCTGAACGAGTTCGCGCCGCGCGGCTTGCGCCTGATCGAGGTGGACAAGACCGACCTGGTGGACCTGCCCGACATCGTCGATCTGGTGGCCGAGCGTCCCGAGCGCTTCATCGTGTTCTGCGACGACCTCAGTTTCGACGAGGGCGAGCCCGGCTACAAGGCGCTGAAATCGATCCTCGACGGCTCGGTCTCGCAGTCGTCCGAGAACGTGCTGATCTACGCGACCAGCAACCGCCGCCACCTGCTGCCCGAGTACATGGCCGAGAACCTGACCTACACCCACACCGAAGACGGCGAGGTGCATCCGGGTGAGGTGGTGGAAGAAAAAATCTCGCTGTCCGAGCGTTTTGGCCTGTGGATCAGCTTCTACCCCTTCAGCCAGCCCGAGTACCTGGCCATCGCCGCGCAGTGGCTGCGGCATTTTGGTGTGACCGAGGTGGCCATCCGCAGCGCTCGCCAGCCCTCTTTGGTCTGGGCGCTGGAGCGTGGTTCGCGTTCAGGCCGCGTGGCCTACCAGTTTGCGCGTGACTGGGCCGGGCAGGACCACAACGCAGACGAGGCAACACCGGCTGCTGGCGCCGCCGGCAGGGAGCCTGAGGCGCCAGCGCCCGACGGGCTGGACCGTGTCTGACGCGCCGGCCAGTGCCCACGGCATCACCTGGGTCGACGGACAAGACCGCGCAGACCGGCCGGTTGCCGATGTCGCGGTGGGCGTGCTGATCGAGCGCAATAGCGCGGGCCACGAGGGCCGGTTTTTGCTCACCAGCCGCCCCGAGGGCAAGGTCTATGCGGGCTGTTGGGAGTTTCCGGGGGGCAAGTTCGAGCCCGGCGAGACCCTGGAGCAGGCCCTGCGACGCGAGTTGCATGAGGAACTCGGCATCACCATCGGCGCAGTCCAGCCATGGCAGCAGGCGGTTTTTGACTATCCGCATGCCCGGGTGCGCTTGCACTTTTGCAAGGTGTTCGACTGGACGGGCGGGTTCGAGATGCGCGAGCAGCAGCAGATGGCCTGGGCCAGCCTGCCAGTCAGTTTGGCGCCGGTGCTGCCGGGCACGCTGCCTGTGCTGCGCTGGTTGGCAGCCGAGCGGGCATTTGCGGGTGAGGTTTGCGGGGGCTGACCGTAGGCCGACCCGGCACGGGCCGGGCACGGCAATCGCTACACTGCCTGCATGGATTGCCTGTCAGACATCAAGTGGGACCGCGACGGCCTGGTGCCGGTGATTGCCCAGGAGGCCGGCAGCGGCGATGTGCTGATGTTCGCCTGGATGAACCGCGAGGCGCTGGCCTTGACCGTTGAGCAAGGTCAAGCCGTGTACTGGAGCCGTTCACGCCAGCGGCTGTGGCACAAAGGCGAGGAGAGCGGGCACTTCCAGCAGGTGCACCAGATCCGCATCGACTGTGATGCCGACGTGGTGTTGCTCAGGGTCAGCCAACTCGGCCACGCGCCCGGCATTGCCTGCCACACGGGCCGTCACAGCTGCTTTTACCGCGAGTTGACCGACGGCCAGTGGGCAACGGTGGAGCCGGTGCTGCAAGACCCCGACCAGATCTACCAAAAATGACCGCCGCTCCGCTGCTTGGCCCGCCGTTGTTCTCGCCGACCGAGGCGCAGAGCGCGCCGGCCACCCAGGCCACGTCGCAAGACTTTCTGGCGCACCTGGCCGGCATCATCGAGTCGCGCAAACCCGCCAATGGCGGCGACCCCGACAAGAGCTACATCGCCCGGCTGTTTGCCAAAGGCACCGATGCCATCCTCAAGAAAGTGGGCGAAGAGGCGACCGAGACCGTGATGGCGGCCAAGGACGGTGATCGCGCCAAGATCGTCTACGAGGTGGCCGACCTGTGGTTCCATTCGATGGTGGCGCTGGCGCAGTTCGACCTCAAACCCGCCGATGTGCTGACCGAGTTGGCCCGGCGCGAAGGCCTGTCGGGCCTGGAAGAATTTGCACTGCGCAAGGCCGTATTGCGCGACCAGGAGAGCAAACCATGAACGACCAGCCGCTGCAAACCGTGGTGCTTGACCCGGCCACCGAGGCCTCGCTGCGCAGCGTGGGCCACATCAGCTACGCGCTGCACGCGATCGTGGCGGTGGGGGCGGTGCTGCCGATGGCGCAGATCAGTGTGCTGCTGTTGCTGGTGGCCTTTGTGCTGGACCTGGTCAAGCGAGACGCTGCGGTGGGCTCGTGGCAGCAGTCGCACTTTCGTTGGCGTATCCGCAGCGTGGTGATTGCCGCCATCGCCTACGCCCTGACCGCACCGCTGTGGCTGCTGCTGATCGCGCCCGGCTGGATCGCCTGGGGTGTGATTTCGCTGTGGTTCTTGTACCGCGTGCTGCGCGGCTGGCTGGCGCTCAATGACCGCCGGGCCATGCCGGCCTGATCCCTGCTCTGTACCCGCCAAACCCCATGCACACCGATCCTCATTGCCTGTTCTGCAAGATCGCCGCCGGCCAGATCCCGTCCCGCAAGGTGTTCGAGGACGACGAGGTGCTCGCCTTTCATGACATCGCGCCCTGGGCGCCGGTGCACATCCTGATCGTGCCCAAGCTGCACATCACCAGCATGGTCGATGTCACCGCCGAACACCAGGCCTTGCTGGGCAAAATGATGGTGATCGGCCCCAGGCTGATGCAGGACCTGGGTGTAACCAACGGCTACCGCCATGTGCTCAACACCGGCCGCGACGGCCGCCAGGAGGTGCAGCACCTGCACCTGCATGTGATGGGCGGTCCACGGCCTTGGGCCAAGGGCTGACGATGGTCTGGCCGCTCTGCCAACGGACTGGCTGAGACCGTGCCTGCAGCGCCGCAAGTCCAAGCGCCGCCGAGCGCTGCAGTCGGCCCGGGCGGCAAGCCCCGGTAACCTGCGGATACAGGGCCCTGCCCTAGAATCTCTAATTACGCTTTTTGGCTTTCAGGAGTTTGTCATGGGTTCATTCAGCATCTGGCACTGGCTGATCGTGCTGGTCGTGGTGGTGCTGATCTTCGGCACCAAGAAGCTCAAGAATGTTGGCGCGGATCTCGGGTCTGCCGTCAAGGGCTTCAAGGACGGGGTCAAGGACGGCACCAGCTCGGCCGATGCCGCGCCCGGCAGCCCGCCGCAGCAGGTCAGCACGGCGCACAAGACGGCCGATGGCAACACCGTCGACGTCGAAACCAAGACCCGGTCTTGAACCTGCACGCGCCTGGGCGGGCGATGTTTGCACCCGGCGGTGCCGTCGTGCCGCAGCCTGAGGCCACGCCCGCATGATCGATTTCGGTTTTGACAAGATTGCGCTGATCGGCGCCGTGGCGCTGATCGTCATCGGCCCCGAGAAGCTGCCGCGCGTGGCCCGCACCGTGGGCACCTTGATGGGCAAGGCGCGGCGCTATGTGGCCGACGTCAAGGCCGAGGTCAACCGGTCCATCGAGCTTGAAGAGCTGCAGAAGATGAAGGCGCAGTTCGAAACCGCAGCGCGGGATGTCGAGCAGACCGTCTCGCGCGAGGTCAACGACGCCCAGCAGTCTTTTGGCGGTGCCTTCAATGACATGAAGAACGCGATCAGCAGTGACACGGTCGCCGCGACCTGGCAGCCGCCGCCGCCACAGTACAAGCGTCCCAACAAACACTGGCGGCTCAAGCGCAGCGCGCTGCCGCGTTGGTACAAGCAGCGTACCGGCCTGCGCGGCCAGGTCCAGTCGGGCGCCGCCCGGGTGGCGCGGCACCGGCCCAAGGGTGGACCGGCGTGATCGACGCCCGGCACGCTGAGCGCAGCGACACCCATGGCTGAGCCTCAGGACGAGCTGGCGGGCACCGAGCAGCCCTTTGTTTCGCACCTGATCGAGTTGCGTGACCGGCTGGTGCGCGCGCTGATCGCGGTGGCGGTGGTGTTTGGCGCGCTGTGCCTGTGGCCTGGCCCGGCGGGCCTGTACGACCTGCTGGCCGCACCGTTGGTGGCGCACCTGCCCAAGGGCACGACGTTGATTGCCACCAACGTGATCTCGCCCTTCATCGTGCCGCTCAAGATCACGCTGATGGCGGCGTTCCTGGTGGCGCTGCCGGTGGTGCTGTACCAGGTCTGGGCCTTTGTCGCGCCGGGCCTTTACAACCACGAGAAAAAGCTGGTGCTGCCGCTGGTGGTCTCGAGCACGCTGCTGTTTGTCTCGGGCGTGGCGTTTTGCTACTTTTTTGTGTTCGGCCAGGTCTTCAAGTTCATCCAGGGTTTTGCGCCCAAGAGCATCACCGCCGCGCCCGACATCGAGGCCTATCTGAGCTTTGTGCTCACCATGTTCATCGCGTTTGGCGCCACCTTCGAGGTGCCGGTGGCGGTGGTGGTGATGGCCCGCATGGGACTGGTGACGGTGGCCCAGCTCAAGGAGTGGCGCGGCTACTTTGTGGTGGTGGCCTTCATCGTTGCGGCCATCATCACCCCGCCCGATGTGGTGTCGCAGCTGTCGCTGGCGATCCCGATGTGCCTGCTCTACGAGGTTGGCATCTGGGCGGCGCAGATTTTCATCAAGCACACCCAGGCGCCGGACGCGGAGTCCGAGGCCAGCCAGGCTTGAGCACGGCTGACCCGATGCGGCCGGGCAATTTGACCTGGGGCTGCAAGGTCTGCGGCAGCCGCGGGTGCAAAAGTCAGGGCTGGCGGCGTGCCGGCTGCGGTTTACGCTGGATCACCGCCACGGTCAGCTCCACCGCCTGCGCGCCGCGTTGCACCGCCAGCCGGGCCGGCTGGCCCGGTGACAGGGCGGCCACCTTGTCGAGCAACTGGGCCACGCTGGCCACCGGCTGGCCAGCCACCGCCACCACCACATCGCCCGGCTTTAGGCCGGCCTTGCTGGCCGGGCCGTCTTGCAGCACGCCGGTGATGAGCACACCTTGCTTGACGGGCAGCTTGAAGTTCTCGATGAACTCTGCGGTCAGCTCGCGGGGTTCGACCCCAATCCAGCCACGCCGCACCACACCGTCGCGCAACAGGCCTTCCATCACCCGCTGGGCGACATCGACCGGGATGGCAAAGCCGATGCCATTGCTGCCGCCGTTGCGCGAGTAGATCGCGGTATTGATGCCGACAAGGTGGCCGCGCACGTTGACCAGCGCGCCGCCCGAGTTGCCGGGGTTGATCGCGGCGTCGGTCTGGATGAAGCTCTCGAAGGTCGACAACTGCAGCCCGTTGCGGCCGAGCGCGCTGACGATGCCGGCGGTGACGGTCTGGCCCACGTTGAACGGGTTGCCAATGGCCAGCAGCGCATCGCCCACCCGCAGGTCTTGTGAGCGGCCGAGTGTGATGGCCGGCAAATTGCCGAGGGACACGCGCAGCACCGCCAGGTCGGTCTCGGGGTCGGTGCCTACCACCTGGGCCCGCACCTCCCGGCCATCAGACAGCCGCACATCGATCTCGTCGGCCTGCTCGACCACATGGTTGTTGGTCAGCAGGATGCCCTCGGGCGAGACGATCACTGCCGAGCCGATGCCGACCTGGCTGGTTTCGCTGCCGTCCGGAAACGCGCCAAAGCCCGGGACATCGGCATGCGGATTGCGCGCCCGGGCCTTGCTGGTGGTCACGCTGACCACCGCCGGCGCCGCCAGGCTGGCGGCGTCAGCCAGGCTGGACAGGCCGGCGCTGCCTGTTGCACCCACACCTGCAGAGGCCGGCGACTCGGGTGCGGCGGTGCGCAGCGACACCACTTGCGACATCACCGCCGCCAGCGGCTGGCCGTCCCGCGTGAGCCATTGCGGCTTGAGCGTGGCCACCACAAACAGGCAAGCCAGCGCCACCGTGGCAGCCTGGGAGAAAATCAGCCAGAGTCTTCGCATCGGGGGCGTGAGCAGTCCAAGCAGAAAGGCGGGCAAGATGGCCCAGCGCGGGGAGATCGAATCGCACCTGGCGGCATTGCTGGCGGTGGACCGGTTCAAGGATTATGGGCCGAACGGCCTGCAGGTCGAGGGCCGTGCCGAGGTCGGCCGTGTGGTTTCGGGCGTCACGGCCAGCCTGGCGCTGATCGAGGCGGCGATCCAGGCACAAGCCGACGCGATCCTGGTGCACCACGGCCTGTTCTGGCGTGGCCAGGACGGCCGTATCACCGGCTGGCTGCGGCAGCGCCTGGCGCCGTTGCTGGCGCACGGCATCAGCCTGTTTGCTTACCACCTGCCGCTGGACGCCCATGCCGACCTGGGCAACAACGCCCAACTCGGCTTGCAGCTGGGCTTGCGGGCCGAGGCCCGCTTTGGTGAGCAAGACCTCGGTTTCATCGGCGCTGCGGCGGGTCTGCCCGATGCGCCGGCCTTGGCCGAGCGGGTCCGGCGAGCGCTGGGCCGCAGCCCGCTGCTGTTGCCGGGTGACGGCCGGCCGCTGCGCCGGGTGGCCTGGTGCAGCGGCGGTGCCCAGGGCTATTTCGAGGCTGCGATCGCAGCCGGTGCCGATGCCTTTCTCACCGGCGAAATCTCCGAGCCCCAGGCCCACATCGCCCGCGAGACCGGCGTGGCCTTTCTGGCCTGCGGCCACCATGCCACCGAGCGCTACGGTGCGCCTGCCGTCGGCGCACACCTGGCGGCAAAGTTCGGTTTGCAGCACCAGTTCATCGACATCGAGAACCCGGCATGACCGCAAGCCCGCACAAGCCGCCAGAGACGCTGCCGACCTCGCTGCTCGCCCTGAGCATGGGCGACCCCTGCGGCATCGGCCCTGAAATCATCGCCCGCGCCGTGGCGGCCGGGGCCACTGGGCCGGTGCTGGTGGTGGGCGATGTGGCGGTGCTGCGGCGAGCCGTGGCCCAGTGCGGCCTGCGGCTGCCGGTGGCGCACCTGGAGCGGCCTGCCGATGCCGCGTTGGCGCCGCCGGACTGCCTCTGGGTCTGGCAACCGCCGGGGCTGCAGTGCAACGGGCTGGACCTGGCCCAATTGCCCATGGGCCGGGTGCATGCCGAGGCCGGCCGTGCCGCCGCGCTGTGCATCAGCGCAGCGGCCCAGCTGGCGCTGGGCGCCGAGGTCGCGGCCCTGGTCACCGCGCCGGTGCACAAGGAGGCGCTGGCGGCGGCCAACGTGCCCTATCCCGGCCATACCGAGTTGCTGCAGGCGGCAGCAGGCGGTGTGCCGGTGCGCATGATGCTGGCCAACGACGAGTTGCGGGTGGTGCTGGTGACGATCCATCTGGCGCTGCGCCAGGCGCTGGAGCGGCTCGACTTTGACGCGGTGCTTCAGACCCTGCGCATCGCCCACCACAGCGCAGCAGCCTGGGGCCAGGCGGCACCGCGCATCGCCGTGGCCGGGCTCAACCCCCATGCCGGCGAGGGCGGCTTGTTTGGCGATGAGGAGATCCGTTTCATTGCGCCGGCTGTGGCGGCAGCGCGTGCCGAGGGCATCAACGCGAGCGGCCCGTTTGCACCCGACACGGTGTTCATGCGGGCCCGCGATACGCCGACTCACCCGGGTGAGTTCGACATCGTGGTGGCGATGCTGCACGACCATGGCCTGATCCCGGTCAAATTCCTCGGGGTGGAGCAAGGCGTCAACGTGACGCTGGGCTTGCCCTTTGTGCGCACCAGCCCCGACCACGGCACCGCATTTGACATCGCCGGCACCGGTCGGGCCGATGCCAGCAGCCTGATCGCTGCGGTGCGCATGGCGCGCCAGCTGGCGGCGGGCTGACGGCATCCCGCCGGGAGCGGAGGGCCGCTACTTCTTTTTCGGGCTCAGCAAGGCCAACTGGCGCCGCGCCCGCGCCGTGGCGCGCTCCAGCAGGTAGGCGGCCTCCATCGCCCGCAGCCGGCCGCCGGCGCACAGTTTGACCAGCATGCGGTGGGTCATGGACACCGTGCCGCGCTGCTTGGCGCCGTGGGTGAAGACGAAAAAGCTGCGTCCCGGGCTGACGTGGGACAAGCGCACCCGCTGCCAGTCACCCTGCAGCATCATCTGGTAGGCAAAACCGAGTTGCAGATGATCGGCCAGGGACTTGCCGCTCGAGGGCTCTACCGGCTCGGGCGCAGGCAGGCCGGCAATGGCGATGTCGGCAGACCGGAGCTCGGGCTCGGCGCTCAGGTCGATATCTACCGACTGCGCCCAGTTGACGGCTGTGTCGTCGATCAGGCCCACGGCCTGGGCTTCGGCCGGTGTGAACACCGCCTGGTGGGCCAGCGCCTGCAATGTGGCTGCTTGGGGTGAACCCGCAGCAGGCAGGTCGGCGGCGCGAGGCACCGGGGTGGCGAGCGCACCGTCGATGCGGCGCTCCAGCAGGTTGTGCTCCAGCGTGCTGAGCGGTTGGCCCTTCAGCGATTCGGCATGCGCCGGCAGCAACTGACCAAAAAACGCGCGGCGGTCCGCCTCGGGGCAGCCAATGCGGTCCAGGCCCAGGTTCAGGTCCTTCATCAACTGGGGCAGCTTGCGCAAGAACACCTGGCGGTGCGCCGGCGTGCCCTTGGGTTGCACGCTCATCACCAGTTCGCGCCCGGCATCCCTCAGGCGCTGCGGCAAGGCCTCGTCGCTGCTGTCGAGCGACGCACTGGCAATCGCCCGGCTCCAGTGGGTGGCGAGAAAGTCACGCAGGTAGTCAGGCACCGGCAAGCCTTGCAAGGCCAGGTCGAGCTCTTGCGCAAAGCGCTGCTGCACCCGCAGCAAGTCCTCCTTGCGGCCCAGCATCACATCGGCGTCGCCCATGGCCTGCACCCGCTCGCGGGACTGGCCGGCGATGAAGGCCTCAAGCAGGTGCAGCTTTTGCTCGTAGACCTCGATCTGCTCGAAGTCACCGTCCACGATCTGCTGCACCAGGTCGGCCACCTGGGCCAGCAGGGCGCGGCCCTCGGTACCGTCGAAGTCATCTACCGCGCTGCCCAGCGACGCGATGCGGTTGATGAAGCGCCGCACCGGGTGCCGTCGAGACGAGAAGAAGCTGTTGTCGCCCAGCGCAGCCCGCAGCACCGGCAACTGCAGCCTGGCGATCTGGCGCGCCACCTGCGGCGGCACTTTGGCATCGGACAGAATCTGGTCGAACAGGCTGGCGATCACGTCGATCACCATGTGGTCGAGCGTGCCGGTCGAGGCTTGGCGCAGCTCGTCTCGGTAGGCGGTGATCAGGTTGGGTGCGGCCAGGCCGGGGCTGCCGTGCAGGCCGGCCCAGTCCTCGCTTGGCAGGGGGTAGCCATTGCCGCCGCCACTGGCGCCCGGGCTGCCGTGGCCCCAGCCGTCGCCGCTGGCTTCGGCGTAGCCGTTCCATTCGGTGGGATCGCCGTGCGTCATGTCGGGGTTGGCGCTGCGGTGCAAAGTTTCGGGTTCGGCGCGGCCCGCGCCTGACCTCGGGCCAGACGACTGGGTCAGCCGCCGGATCAACGCCATCATTTCGCCGTCCACCCGGCCCAGGCCAGCACCGCCGCCGCCGCGCGTGGACGATGCAAAGCCCGCCCGTCCCATCGGGCTGTGCAGACCAGGCGGCATGGCGGCCTGGCCCGAATAGCCCGAGTGAACCTGCAGCCGGCCAGGCGACGACGGATCATGCGCACCCGGGCCGGCGTCAGCGTTGGGGCCATTGAGCGCGCCATGCACCGATTGGCTGCGCGCCGGGCCGTTGCGCACCACCAGGCCAGCCGGCCGCACGCCGGCGTGGCGCATGTCGGCCACCATGTCGCCATAGGTTTGGCGCATGGCGTGGGCCAGTGATCGGCCAATTTCGGTGCTCAGCACCTTGCGCACTTCGGGCCGGTCCGAGACCGCCTCGATCGCACGGATCATGGCCTGGCCCACCACCTCGGCACGCAGCGGGTTGCGGTCATGGTCGGCCGCGCCCAGGCCCATCAGGCTGCCCATGTAGGCGTCAAGCTCGCGAATCTCCCACTCGCAGGCGTGTGAGATTTCCAGCGCAAAGCGGTCGGCCGAGATGTGGATTTCGACCTCGTGGTCATCGACCAAGGTCAGCGACTCCCAGCTGGCCACCAGGCTGTCGGGTGTCACGGAAGGACCCGTGCTGGGCGTCAGCGTGCCGGCTTGCCGGGCCACGTCGGTGTCGAGCGTCTCGTTGAAGGTGAGCGCAAAAATCGCCAGCTTGCGGTTGAGCTCGTACTGCGCGCCCAGCAGCGCATCACGCTGCAGCACCTGGTGGGTGGCCAGTGCGGCCAGGCCGAGGCTGTCGACCGTGTGCTCGGCGGCGGTGCGCGCAGCCATGCGCACCCGTTGCACGGCGCTTTCCAGCTTGGCAGGCAGGCGGGGAGGCAGGGTCAGGTCCATGGGGCGGCGGCACACCGGTGGCCCGGATTGGGCCCGTCAGGTGGTCTCGGTTTACCTCTCTACCCCGGTGCTATCGGCCGACCGGGCACGAACTTGAAGCCTGTTCGCCGGCCGACCGACGGGCCGCGCAGCTCGGCGGGCGGCCCGGCTCCGTCCCTGCCGCAGTTCAGCGCTTGCTCAGGCCGTCGCGGATCTCGCGCAGCAGCAGCACATCCTCGGGCGTGGCGGGCGGTGCGGCCGGCGCTGGCGCGGGCTCGGCGCGTTTCATCTTGTTGATCTGGCGGATCATCATGAAGATCACGAAGGCCAGAATGATGAAGCTGATCGCGATGGTGATGAAGTTGCCGTAGGCCAGCACATTGCCGACTTTCTGGGCCTCGACCAGGGTGGCGCCATCGGGCACCTTGCCGGAAAGCACCCAGTATTTGTTGGTGAAATCGATCTGCCCACCGGTGGCCAGGTTGACGAGCGGCATGATCAAGTCTTTGACGACCGAATCGACGATCTTGCCGAAAGCGCCACCGATGATGACGCCGACGGCCAGGTCAACGACGTTGCCTTTCATGGCGAACTCTTTGAATTCACTGCCAAAACTCATGGTTTACTCCTGGACTGATCACGCGGGGCCAACACCATGCGGCCCTTGGTTTGCGCGTGGTTACGAGTATCAGCGAGCCGGCAAGCCCGTCAATCCACTGCCCCCCTGACAGGCTGGCGCAAGCAGGTCCGCTAGAATGCCGGGTTGTCCCTGAGTCCGGTGTCTGAGCCCCATCAGCTGCCCGCGCAGGGCGCTACCAACGAGGATTCCCATGAGTGACAGCCCCGTCGACCCAAGCCGACGCACCTGGGTGGCGATCACGGCCGGTGCCGGCGCCCTGGGTGGCATTGCCGCCGCCGTACCCTTCGTCAGCACCTTTGCCCCGTCCGAGCGCGCCAAGGCCGCCGGCGCTGCCGTCGAGGCCGACATCAGCGGTCTCAAGCCCGGCGAAAAAATGACCGTCGAGTGGCGTGGCAAGCCGGTGTGGATCGTTCGCCGCACCAAAGAACAGCTCGACGGGCTCAAGAAGCTCGACCCGCAACTGGCCGACCCCAACTCGGCCCGCAAGGCCGACGAGCTGACACCGGCCTATGCGCGCAACGAATACCGGTCCATCAAGCCGGAATACCTGGTGGCAGTGGGCATTTGCTCGCACCTGGGCTGCTCGCCGAGCGAGAAGTTCACTCTCGGTGCCCAGCCCTCGCTGCCGGACGACTGGCAGGGCGGTTTTCTGTGCCCGTGCCACGGCTCCACCTTCGACATGGCGGGCCGGGTCTTCAAGAACAAGCCCGCACCCGACAACCTCGAAGTGCCGCCGCACGTCTACCTCACCGATTCGCGTCTGCTGATCGGCGAGGACAAGAAGGCCTGAACACCACCCCGCATCGAGGCAAGCAGACATGGCAGATTTCAAGACGGTACCGGCCGACGCGCCCATGGGCGCGAAGTTGATGACCTGGGTGGACAACCGGTTTCCGGCCTCCCAGCTGTTCAAAGACCACATGTCGGAGTATTACGCTCCGAAGAACTTCAACATCTTCTACGTCTTCGGCGTGTTGTCGATGGTCGTGCTGGTGATCCAGATCGTCACCGGCATATTTTTGGTGATGCACTACAAACCCGACGCAGCCCTGGCGTTTGCGTCGGTCGAGTACATCATGCGCGATGTGCCCTGGGGCTGGCTGATCCGCTACATGCACTCCACCGGCGCATCGGCGTTTTTCGTCGTCGTTTATCTGCACATGTTCCGCGGCCTGATCTACGGCAGCTACCGCAAGCCGCGTGAACTGGTCTGGCTGTTCGGCAGCGCGATTTTCCTGTGCCTGATGGCCGAGGCCTTCATGGGCTACCTGCTGCCCTGGGGCCAGATGAGCTACTGGGGCGCCCAGGTCATCGTCAACTTGTTCGCCGCCGTGCCCTTCATCGGCCCGGACCTGGCGCTGCTGATTCGGGGTGACTATGTCGTCGGCGACGCGACGCTGAACCGCTTTTTCAGCTTCCACGTCATCGCCGTGCCGCTGGTGCTGCTGGGCTTGGTGGTGGCGCACATCATCGCGCTGCATGAAGTGGGCTCGAACAACCCGGACGGGGTCGAGATCAAGGACAAGAAGGATCCGAAGACCGGTATCCCGCTCGACGGCATCGCTTTTCACCCGTTTTATTCGGTGCACGACACATTTGCGATCTGCGTGTTCCTGATGGTGTTCTGCGCCATTCTGTTCTTCGGCCCTGAACTGGGTGGCTACTTCCTGGAGTACAACAACTTCATCCCGGCCGACTCGCTCAAGACGCCGGCGCACATTGCACCGGTCTGGTATTTCACGCCCTACTACTCGATGTTGCGGGCCACCACCGATCCGATGGTGACCTGGCTGTGCGGCGCGGTCGGTCTGGCCGGGCTGGTGTCGATGCTTTCGCTCAAAGGTCGCGCCCGCATCGCGATTGCGGTCGGGGTGCTGGTGGCGATAGCCTTGCTCAAGACATTCGATGCCAAGTTCTGGGGTGTGGTGGTGATGGGCGGCGCGGTGATCATCCTGTTCTTCCTGCCCTGGCTCGACAACAGCCCGGTCAAGTCGATCCGCTACCGGCCGACCTGGCACAAGGTGCTCTACGGCATCTTTGTGGTGTTCTTCTTTGTGCTCGGTTACCTGGGCATTCAGCCGCCGTCGGCCACGGGCACCCTGATCGCCCAGATCGGCACCTTCTTCTACTTTGGCTTCTTCTTGCTGATGCCCTGGTGGAGCACCATCGGCACCTTCAAGCAGGTGCCCGACCGCGTCACCTTCGCGGCCCATTGAAGCAGGAGCATCCCAACATGAAAAGAACGCTTGCAAGCCTGCTGGCAGTGGTTGCCCTGTTTGCCGGTCTGTGCGCTGGCGCTCGGGCCAACGAGGCCGGCCCGGCCTGGGACAAGTTTCCGAAGGACCGCATCAGCGATGTCGCCGCACTGCAAAACGGTGCCAAGATCTTCGTCAACTACTGCTTGAACTGTCACTCCGCCGCGTACATGCGCTACAACCGCATGCACGACATCGAGTTGAGCGACGACCAGATCAAGAAGAACCTGCTGTTTGCCGGCGACAAGGTCGGTGACCTGATGACGGTGGCGATGGCGCCCAAGGACGCCAAGGCCTGGTTCGGCGCCCAGCCGCCGGACCTGAGCGTGATCGCCCGTTCACGGGCCGGTGAAAACGGCTCCGGCGCCGACTACCTCTACACCTACATGCGCGGCTTCTACCGCGACGAGTCCCGGCCTACGGGCTGGAACAACCTGGTTTATCCGGCCGTCGCCATGCCGCATGTGCTGTGGGAGTTGCAAGGTGAGCAACGGGCCATTTTTGCCGAAGAAAAAGACCCGCATGACCCCGCCAAGGTGACCCATGTGTTCAAGGGCTTCGAGCAGACCAAGCCTGGCAGCCTGAACAAGGCCGACTACGACTTGGCCATGGCCGACCTGGTGGCCTACCTGCAGTGGATGGGTGAGCCGGCCCAGACCCAACGGGTCCGGCTGGGGGTATGGGTGCTGCTGTTCCTGGGTATCCTCACCGTGCTTGCCTGGCGCATGAACGCTGCGTTCTGGAAAAACGTCAAGTAAGCCTGTCCTGCGGGTCCGGCACCTGTGCCGGGCCACGCGCGCAGCGGTGGCCGCGCCAGGCCCGCTGCGCGCATTTGTTTTTGTGCGGTATTTTTTGCACAAGCCGACCGATCTGCTCACCAAGGAGCCCACCACCATGATGGTGCTTTACTCTGGAACCACCTGCCCCTACTCGCACCGCTGCCGCTTCGTGCTGTTCGAGAAGGGCATGGACTTCGAGATCCGTGACGTCGATCTGTTCGCCAAGCCCGAAGACATCGCGCTGATGAACCCGTACAACGAGGTGCCGATCCTGGTCGAGCGGGATCTGATCCTGTACGAATCGCACATCATCAACGAGTACATCGACGAGCGTTTCCCGCACCCGCAACTGATGCCGGGTGATCCGGTGGCACGCGCCCGGGTGCGGTTGTTCTTGTTCAACTTCGAGAAGGAGTTGTTTGCCCATGTCAACCTGCTTGAAAGCCGCAGCGGCACCAAGTCCAACGACAAGGTGCTCGAAAAGGCACGCTCGCAGATTCGCGAACGCCTGACCCAGCTCGCGCCGATCTTCCTGAAGAACAAGTACATGCTGGGCGACGACTTCTCGATGCTCGACGTGGCCATCGCGCCGCTGCTGTGGCGCCTGGACTACTACGGCATCGATCTGTCCAAGAATGCCGCACCGCTGCTGAAGTACGCTGAACGCATCTTTTCGCGCCCGGCCTATATCGAGGCGCTGACGCCGTCCGAGAAAGTGATGCGCAAGTAAGATTCATCGATGAGCAAACCGGCTGCCCCGGACGAGCAAGGCACGTCCACCCGCCCCTACCTGATCCGTGCCCTGCACGAATGGTGTACTGACAATGGCTTCACGCCTTACCTGGCGGTGCATGTCGCGGCTGGCGTGCAGGTGCCGATGGAGTACGTCAAGGCCAACGAGATCGTACTCAACGTCGGCTTCGAGGCCACCAGCAGCCTGAGCCTGGGCAATGAGTTCGTCGAATTCAAGGCCCGGTTTGGTGGCGTCTCCCGGGAGATCGTGGTGCCGGTTGACCATGTGGTGGCGATTTATGCCCGTGAAAATGGTCAGGGCATGGCGTTTCCAGGCCCTGCTGCAGTGGCTGGCGCGGGGGCTGGCGGCGCGACACCGCCTGCGGCGGCTGGTGGCGCGACACCGCCTGCTGCGGCTGAGCCCGCACGGGCCGGGTTGAGGCTGGCCGGTCGGCAAGACAGTGCGGCGGACGGAGCGCTGGTGGCGCCACCGGTCGAAGCCGGGGCTGCTGCGCCGCTGCCCGAGCCCCCTGCGCCGCCGTCGGGTGGTCGCCCAAAGCTCAAGCGCATCAAGTAGCGCTGGCAGCAGGCTCGAGGGCCGTTGGGCTCAGGCGCCACTGCCCACCGGTTTTGGCTTCGGACCTGGAACTAAAATTGAGATTCATGCCGGCTTAGCTCATTTGGTAGAGCAACCGCCTTGTAAGCGGTAGGTGATCCGTTCGATTCGGATAGCCGGCACCACCCTTCAGTGGCTCAGTCCCGGCTCAGTATCTTGACCCTGATGGGCAGGCTGGGCCAGCCACACGACCGCAGATGCGCCTCCAGCGCCGGCAGCATCTGGCGCAATTTGGCCGAGACCGCGCTGTTGGTGGCGAGCAGCGTCCAGCCAGCATCGTCGATCGGCCCGGCCTTGACAAACGGCCGCATCCCCGGTGCCAGCAAGGGCAGCAGTGAATCGAGCCGCGCCTGAGAGGCCCGCAGACGCTGGGTCAGCGCCACCAGCGGGCCGCTGCCGGCCAGGGCCTGACCGATCGGCAGGGTGTGGCTGGGCAAAGGCGCGCGGTTCGGTGAATCGGTGGGAGGCGGCATGGTCGGGTGTGGCGATTCCGGTGACGGGCGCACCCTGATGGTGCGCGGGCTCAATGATAGACTTGATGGCTTTGCACGGGTGGCTTGCCCGGGTCAATCAGTCGCTGGCAGCGCTTGTGACGGCCTGGGACAAGCGGGCGCCGGGAGGGTTGCGGCGCTTGTGTCGCGAGCTTCCGGCCCCACCTTGCCTGACACCACCCGAACGCCGCCCCCCCGATCCCCCAGCCCCTGACGCCGCATGTTGCCCAAGCTTCTCACCTCGATTTTTGGCAGCCGCAACGACCGGCTTCTCAAGCAATACCGCCGCGTGGTCGAGCAAGTCAATGCGCTGGAGTCGCAATTCGAGGCGCTGACGGATGACGCACTGCGCGCCAAGACCGATGAATTTCGCCAGCGCATTGCCCAAGGTGCCACGCTGGATGAGTTGATGCCCGAGGCCTTTGCGGCCGTGCGCGAGGGCGGCAAGCGCAGCCTGAAGATGCGTCACTTCGATGTGCAGTACATCGGTGGCATGACGCTGCACAACGGCAAGATCGCCGAGATGCGGACCGGCGAGGGCAAGACCCTGATGGCCACGCTGCCGGTCTACCTCAATGCGCTGTCCGGCAAGGGCGTGCACGTGGTCACCGTCAACGACTACCTGGCCCGGCGCGATGCCGAATGGATGGGTCGGCTCTACGGTTTTCTGGGCCTGAGCGTGGGTGTCAACGTGCCCGGCATGGACCGTGAGGAGAAGCAGGCCGCGTATGCCGCCGACGTCACCTACGGCACCAACAACGAGTTCGGCTTCGACTACCTGCGCGACAACATGGTCTACGAGTTGCGCGACCGGGTGCAACGCGGCCTCAATTTCGCCATCGTCGACGAGGTGGACTCGATCCTGATTGACGAGGCCCGAACGCCGCTGATCATCAGCGGCCAGGCCGAAGACCATACCGAGATGTACGTGCGCATCAACAGCGTCGTGCCCGGCCTCAAGAAGCAAATCGGCGAAGAAGACCCCCGCACCGGCGAGGGCGTGATCGAGGCCGGTGATTTCACGGTGGACGAGAAGAGCCACCAGGTCACGCTGACCGAAGGCGGCCACGAGAAAGCCGAGCAGCTTCTGAGCCAGGCCGGCCTGCTAGCCGAAGGCGCCAGCTTGTACGACGCGGCCAACATCTCGTTGATGCACCACGTCTACGCGGCGCTGCGGGCCAACCACCTCTACCACCGCGATCAGCACTACGTGGTGCAAAACGGCCAGAGTGGCGCCGAGATCGTCATCGTCGATGAGTTCACCGGTCGGCTGATGACCGGCAGGCGCTGGTCAGACGGCTTGCACCAGGCGGTCGAGGCCAAAGAAGGGGTGCAGATCCAGAGCGAGAACCAGACCCTGGCCTCGATCACCTTCCAGAACTACTTCCGCATGTACGCCAAGCTCGGCGGCATGACCGGCACGGCCGATACCGAGGCCTACGAGTTCCAGGAGATCTACGGCCTGGAGACGGTGGTGATCCCGCCCAATCGGCCGACCATCCGCAAGGACGATCTCGACCTGATCTACAAGACCGCCCGCGAGAAGTACAACGCGGTGCTCGAAGACATCCGTGCCTGCCACCAGCGGGGCCAGCCGACGCTGGTGGGCACCACCTCGATCGAGAACTCCGAGCTGATCTCGGGCCTGCTGACGGCCGCCGACCTGCCGCATGCCGTGCTCAACGCCAAGCAGCATGCCAAAGAGGCTGAAATTGTGGCCCAGGCCGGCCGGCCCGGCGTGGTCACCATTGCCACCAACATGGCCGGTCGCGGCACCGACATCGTGCTGGGCGGCAACGTTGAGAAGCAGGTCCAGCTGATCGAGGCCGACGAGACCATCCCCGAGGCCGACAAGGCCAGCCGCATCCAGCAGCTCAAGGATGAATGGCAAGGCCTGCATGACCAAGTCAAGGCGGCCGGTGGCCTGCGCATCATTGCCACCGAGCGCCACGAGAGCCGGCGCATCGACAACCAGCTGCGCGGTCGCGCCGGTCGCCAGGGCGACCCGGGTCAGAGCCGCTTTTACCTGTCGCTTGAAGACCCGCTGATGCGCATCTTTGCCGGCGACCGCGTCAAGGCCATCATGGACCGGCTCAAGATGCCCGAGGGCGAGGCGATCGAGGCCGGTATCGTCAGCCGCAGCATCGAGGGCGCGCAGCGCAAGGTCGAAGCCCGCAACTTCGATGTGCGCAAGCAGTTGCTCGAGTACGACGACGTCAGCAATGACCAGCGCAAGGTGATCTACCAGCAGCGCAACGAGATTCTGGAGTCCGACTCGGTGCTGGCCCAGATCACCAACCTGCGCAAGAGCGCGATGACCGGCGTGGTGCGCACCTGGGTGCCGGCTGAGAGCGTTGAAGAACAGTGGGATCTGCCGGCGCTGGAAAAGGTACTGGCCGAAGAATGGCAGGTGGCGGTGGCGCTGCGCGACGCGGTCGACAAGAGCGACACGATCACCGACGAAGACCTGGTCGAGCGGGTGGTTGCTGCTGCCAACACGGTGTTCGACGACAAGCTGGCCATCGTCGGGTTGGAGCAGTTCAACCCCTTCATGCGCATGGTGTTGCTGCAGGCCATCGACAGCCACTGGCGTGAGCATCTGGCCGCACTCGACTACTTGCGCCAGGGCATTCACCTGCGTGGCTACGCCCAGAAGAACCCCAAGCAGGAGTACAAGCGCGAGGCTTTCGAGCTGTTCAGCCAGTTGCTCGATGTCGTGAAGATGGAGGTCACGCGCTTGCTGCTGACGGTTCGCATCCAGAGCCCTGAGCAAGTTGCGCAGGCGGCCGAGGCGCTGGAAGAGCAGGCCTCACACGTCGGCAATGTCACTTACACCCATCCGAATGAGGATGGCAGCGTGTCGCAGGATGTGGACACCGCGACCGTGGCCGCAGAAGTGCCGCGGGTGGGGCGCAATGACCCTTGTCCCTGCGGCAGTGGCAAAAAGTACAAGGCTTGCCACGGCCGGCTGGCCTAGAACCTGGGCAGCAGATACGGCGACCGGTGCAAAAGCTGCCCAGAAACTTCCCATGATCGGGTGATGGGCGGTTCAGTGATGATTGCTCCCCTCCCATCCCACCTGTCCGCCTTGATTGCCAACCCCCATGCCTGTCAACCTCGTTGCCCCCCATGCAGCCGATCTTCACCCGGTCTGCGGTGTTTCCATCGGTGTTGCGATGGCCGGTATCCGCAAGGCAAATCGGCGTGATCTGGTGCTGATGAGCTTTGCAGACCAGAGCATCGTCTCCGCTGTCTTCACGCGCAATCGCTTTTGCGCCGCACCGGTTCATGTGTGCCGGGAGCATTTGGCCGGCCCTGCCGGACCTCGTGCGGTGCTCATCAACACCGGCAATGCCAACGCCGGCACGGGCGCAGAAGGTATTGCGCGGGCACGCGCAAGCTGTGCAGCGGTGGCGCGGCTGCTGGCAATTGCTCCTGAGCAAGTGCTGCCGTTCTCGACCGGCGTGATCATGGAGTCGCTGCCCATCGACCGCATCCTGGCCGGGCTGCCGGCCGCCCAGGCAGCGCTGCAGCCTGCCAACTGGGCAGCGGCTGCGGAGGGCATCATGACCACCGACACCCTGCCCAAAGCCGCTTCGCGCCAGATCGTCATCGGCGGTCGCACCGTCACCGTCACCGGCATTGCCAAGGGCGCCGGCATGATCCGCCCCAACATGGCGACGATGCTGGGATTTGTCGCAACCGATGCTGCAGTCAGCCAAACCGTGCTCGACGCGCTGGTGCATGAGGCGGCCGACGCCAGCTTCAACCGCATCACGATCGATGGTGACACCTCGACCAATGACTCATTTGTGCTGATCGCCACCCAGCAAGCCGGCAATGCACTGATCACCGCCTCAGACACCGCCGATGCGCAGTTGTTGCGCATTGCCGTGATCGAGGTGTCGCGCCACCTGGCCCAAGCCATCGTGCGCGACGGCGAGGGCGCCACCAAGTTCATCACCGTTCAAGTGGACGGCGGTGCCACACAAGCCGAGTGCCAGCGCGTGGCCTATGCCATCGCGCACTCGCCGCTGGTCAAGACGGCGTTTTTTGCCAGTGACCCCAACCTGGGTCGAATTTTGGCCGCAGTGGGTTATGCCGGTATCGACGATCTCGACCCCGGGCTGGTGGACCTGTTCCTGGACGAGGTGCATGTTGCCCGCCACGGGTCCCGGCACCCTGACTACCAGGAGGCCGATGGGCAGCGGGTGATGAAGCAAAGCGAGATCACGGTGCGCGTGCTGCTGCACCGGGGCGCGGCCCGCAGCACGGTGTGGACCTGCGACCTGTCGCATGACTACGTCAGCATCAACGCCGACTACCGCTCCTGATCGGAGCCTGGCCCCCCGATCAGGCGAGAGGGCGATCCGCAGCCGGGTAAATGCCCTCTGAGGCCAGTTCGCGCCTTGGCCTGACAATGCTCTCAAAGGACGCCGGCCCACCAGGGCCGGTGAGCCACAGGGGGAATTGTGTGAACAACAAGAATGCATCGACGCAGCGATTGCCGTGGTGGCAACACCTGCGCTTGGCGCCGGACGACCTGCTGCGGGATGCCGTCTACCGGCGGCTCTGGACATCGATCCTGGTCAGTTCGGTGGGTGGACAAATCACCTTGCTGGCCTTGCCGTTGACGGCGGCCCTGCTGCTGCATGCCACGCCCAGCCAGATGGGCTTGCTCACGGCAGTCGAGATCCTGCCGTTTGCGCTGTTCTCGTTGCCCAGCGGGGTGTGGCTGGACCGCGTCCGCAAGTTGCCGGTGTATGTGGCCGGCGAGCTGACGATTGCGGCGGCGTTGGTCTCGGTGCCGCTGGCCTGGTGGTTGGGCTGGCTGGGCATGGGCTGGTTGTACGGCGTGGGTTTCCTGATCGGCACCGTGTCCACCACCGCAGGCAGTGCGGCACAGATTGTCCTGACCCAGGTGGTGGCGCGGGAGCGCCTGGTCGAGGCCCATGCCAAGAACGCCCTGGCGAGTTCCAGCGCGGACGTGGCCGGCCCGGGCGCTGCGGGTGTGCTGATCCGCCTGGTAGGCGCGCCGCTGGCCTTGCTGGTCGATGCGCTGATGCTGGTGATCTCGGCTGCCATCCTGCGCGGCCTGCCGGTGATCGAGCCCAGGCCCGACCAGCGCGACGCCCACTTCTGGCGCGACCTGGGCGCGGGCCTGCGGTTTGTGCGACGTCAGCCGGTGCTGATGACGCTGGCGATGGTGGTCGGGGGCTGGCAGTTCTGCAACAACGCGGTGATGGGCCTGCAGATCCTGCACGCCAGCCGGGGTCTGGGCCTGGATGAGCGGGCCATCGGCCTGTGCTACGTGGGTCTGGGTCTCGGCACGCTGGTGACCAGTGCACTCGGCAACCGGGTCAGCCAGCGCTTTGGACCCGGGCCCACCATCGTCATCGGTTCTGCTGCTTGCGGTCTGGGCTGGTTGCTGCCGGCGATGGCGCCGACTGGCACGGTCGGCGTGCTGGCGTTTGCGCTGATGCTGGTGCTGACGGGGGTGGGTGGCGTGCTGATCTTCATCAACTTTCTGGCCTTGCGCCAAGCTGTCACGCCCGAGCATTTGCTGGGGCGCATGACCAGCACGATGCGCTGGTTGATCCTGCTGCCGGCGGGCCCGGGCGCCTTGCTGGGCGGCTGGTTGGGTGAGCACTGGGGCCTGCCGGTGGCGCTGGGTGCGGCGGGTGCAACGGCCTTGGTGCTGGCGGCGCTGGCCTGGCGCAGCGGTGTGATCCGCAGCCTGCGCACCCTGCCATGCCCCGAGGCGGATGAGCTCAGCTGGGGTGCCGAGGCGGCATTGGGCGCGGTACCTGGTGCGCAGTCGTCAAGCTGAGGGCTTGGCGCTGACCACCCGGGTGTTGATCGTCAGCCTGTTGCTGGCGCAAAGCCGTTCAGGTTGTCGGTGATCAAACCCTCCACGCCCAGCGCCAACAGCCGCTCGGCATCGGTGGCATCGTTGACGGTGTAGACCAGAGCGCGCCAGCCGGCAGCGTGCAGGCGGTTGAGCAGCTCGGTATTCATCAGGCCATGCTGGGTCACCACGGCCACACAGCCCAACTCGGTGGCGCACTCAAACCAGCCGGGCCACAAGGTATCGAGCAGCAGAGCGCGGGGCAGGGCGGGTGCGGCGGCCTGGGCCGCAGCCAGGGCCTCGGGCCGGAACGAGCTCAGCAGCGGCGGCACGGCTTGGCCAGCCCACAGCCGGTCGGCCAGGGCGGCCACGCGCTGGCCGGTTGGCACATCGGCGCCTAGGGTGGGCTTGATCTCGATGTTGAGCGAGAAGCCGTTGCGCAGCACAAAGGCGGCCACGGCTTGCAAGGTGGGCAGGGATTCGCCCGCAAAAGTCCGGCTGTGCCAACTGCCGGCGTCGAGTTGCGACAAATCGGCCCAGGGCAAGGCGCTGGCTGTGCCCGCGCCGTTGCTGGTGCGGTCCAGCGCATCGTCGTGCAGCAAAAAGGGCACGCCGTCGGCCGACAATTTGACGTCGCACTCAAACGCGGTGTAGCCGAGGCCAGCACCCAGCCTGAAGGCCGCCAGCGTGTTCTCAGGCGCCAGCTTGCCCGCACCCCGGTGCGCCAGCCAGCGCGGGTAGGGCCATGGCGTCACAGCGGCGGCCAGCTCAATCTCCTATCCGCAGGCCGGTGCTGGCATCAAACCAGTGCAGATGGCCGGGCGCAGCGCTCAGGCCCACGTTTTGCCCCACATGGGGCGGCGCCAGCGTGGCGTCGATGCGCACCGTGAACAGCGAGCCACCGAGCCGGCCGTGCACCAGCCGCTCGGCGCCCAGCATCTCGACTGTTTCGACCCGCAAGGGCCAGCGCCCATCCGGGCTGATCTCGACATGCTCAGGCCGCAGGCCCAGCACCAGCGCACCAGCCCGAGGTGCGGCTTGCGGCAATGGCAACACCGCGTCACCCACGCGCAAGCGTGAGCCGTCGGCCTGGCCGCTCAGCAGGTTCATCGGGGGTGAGCCGATGAAGCTGGCAACAAAGCTGCTGGCCGGTTTGCCGTAAACCTGCTCGGGCGTGCCCATCTGCTCGACCCGACCGGCGTTCATCACGATCATGCGCTGGGCCAGCGTCATCGCCTCGACCTGGTCATGGGTGACAAACAGCGAGGTGACCCCCAGCTCCCGGTGCAGCTTCTGGATCTCCAGACGGGTCTGGGCCCGCAGTTTGGCATCCAGGTTGGACAGCGGCTCGTCAAACAAGAACACCGCCGGCTGGCGCACGATGGCCCGGCCCATCGCCACCCGCTGGCGCTGGCCGCCGGACAGCTCACGCGGCGTGCGCGCCAGGTAGGGCGCCAGCTCCAGGATGCCCGCGGCCTTTTGCACCCGGGCTTCGATCTCGGCCTTGGGCACCCGGGCGATTTTCAGGCCATAGGCCATGTTCTCGAACACGCTCATGTGGGGGTAGAGCGCGTAGTTCTGGAACACCATCGCGATGTCGCGATCGGCCGGCTCGACGTTGTTGACCACCCGTGCGCCAATGCTGATCTCGCCCGCGCTCACCTCCTCCAGCCCGGCCACCATGCGCAGCAAGGTGCTCTTGCCGCAGCCCGACGGCCCGACGATGACGATGAACTCGCCGTCGGCGATGTCGGCCGATACGCCGTGGATCACGGCATTGGCCTTGGGGCCGCTGCCGTAGCGTTTGACGAGGTTCTTGAGGGTGATGGAGGCCATGCGCGCTTCTATTTCTCGGAATCAACCAGGCCCTTGACGAACCATCGCTGCATCAGGATCACCACCGCTGCCGGCGGCAACATGGCCATGATGGCGGTGGCCATCACGATGTTCCACTCGTTGCCCGAGTCGCCCCCCGCAATCATGCGCTTGATGCCCACCACCACCGGGTACATGTCCTCGCTGGTGGTGGCCAGCAGCGGCCAGAGGTACTGGTTCCAGCCGTAGATGAACTGGATCACGAACAGTGCCGCGATCGAGGTCTTGGACAGCGGCAGCAGGATGTCCCAAAAAAACCGCATTGGCCCGGCGCCGTCCATGCGCGCGGCCTCTACCAGTTCTTCGGGCACGGTCAAGAAGAACTGCCGGAACAAGAAGGTGGCGGTGGCTGAGGCGATCAACGGGATCGTCAGCCCGGCGTAGGTGTTGAGCAGGCCCAGGTCAGACACCACCTGGTAGGTGGGCCCGATGCGCACCTCGACCGGCAGCATCAGGGTGACAAAGACGGTCCAGAAGAAAAAGCTGCGGAACGGGAACCGGAAGTACACCAGCGCAAATGCCGACAACAGCGACACGCTGATCTTGCCAAAGGCAATCACCAGGGCGGTGACCAGGCTGACCCAGACCATGCGGCCCACCGGCGCATTCGACCCGGCGCCACCGCCCTGGCCGGTCAGCGCTGCCGCGTAGTTGTCCCAGAAGTGGCCGCCCGGCAGCAGGGGCATGGGCGCCTGCACGATCTCTTGGGCCGTGTGGGTTGAAGCCACAAAGGCGACGTACAGCGGAAACGCCACCGTCAGCACGCCCAGAACCATCACGAGATGGGCCAGCAGGCCCAGCGTGGCGCGGCGCTCGACCATCAGTAGTTCACCCGTTTTTCGACGTAGCGGAACTGCAGCACCGTCAGCGAAATCACGATCAACATCAGCACCACCGACTGCGCGGCCGACCCGCCGATATCACCGCCCTTGAAACCATCCTGGTAGACCTTGTAGACCAGGATCACCGTGTCGCGGCCCGGTCCGCCGCTGGTGGTGGCGTCGATGATCGCAAAGGTGTCAAAAAACGCGTACACCATGTTGATCACCAGCAAGAAGAAGGTGGTGGGCGACAACAGCGGGAACTGGATGGTCCAGAAGCGGCGCCAGGGCCCGGCACCGTCGATGGCGGCAGCCTCGATCAAGGACTTGGGGATGGACTGCAGGCCGGCCAGAAAAAACAGGAAGTTGTAGGAAATCTGCTTCCAGACCGCAGCGGCCACGATCAGTGCCATGGCGTGGGTGGAGTTGAGCAAGTGGTTCCACTCGAACCCCAGGTATTTGCCCAAGCCGTAAGCCACCACCCCCAGCGAGGGCGAGAACATGAACACCCACAGCACGCCGGCCACTGCGGGGGCTACCGCGTAGGGCACGATCAGCATCGTGCGGTAGGCCAAGGCGCCGCGCACCACCCGGTCGGCAAAAATCGCCAGCGCCAGGGCCAGCGCGATGCCCAGCAACGCGACCAGCACCGAGAACACCGCCGTGGTCTTGAAGGCCTCAAGGTAGGCCGAGTCGCCCAGCAAGGTCTTGAAATTGTCCAAGCCGGCCCACTGCGTGGACAAGCCGAAGCTGTCCTGCACCTGAAGCGACTGCAGCACTGCCTGCGCCGCCGGCCAGAAGAAGAAAACCCCGATGATCAGCAACTGCGGCGCCAGCAGCACCCAGGGCAGCCAGCTCGACTGGAAGAGAACGCGCTTTTCAGCCGCCAAGACTTTGTCCTTTGATCAGGTCACAGGCCCAGGGCCGGGCCGCGCAGGGCCTTCCTTCAACGCTTGTTCGCCTTTTCAAACCGCTCCAGCTGCTCGTTGCCGCGTTTCATCGCTGCCTCCAGCGCCTCTTTAGGCTCTTTCTTGCCCGACCAGATCGACTCGGTTTCTTCGTCGATGATGGTGCGGATCTGCACAAAGTTGCCCAGGCGGATGCCGCGCGACTTGTCGGTGGTCTTGCGGATCATCTGCGTGACCGCCACGTCGGTGCCGGGTTTCTCCTTGTAGAAACCCGACTTCTCGGTCAGCTGGTAGGCCGCCATCGTGATCGGCAGGTAGCCGGTGCGCTTGTGGCTGGCCGACTGCACCTCGGGGTTGGACAGGTACTTGAAGAACTCGGCCACGCCCTTGTACTCGGGGGCCTTTTTGCCAGCCATCACCCACAGGCTGGCGCCGCCGATGGCGGTGTTTTGCGGCGCACCGGGTACGTCGGGGTAGTAGGGCAGGGCCGACAAGCCGTAGCCAAACTTGGCGCCCTTGGCCACGTCAGCGTACGAGCCCGACGAGGCAGTAAACATCGCGCACTCACCCGAGACAAACGACGGCACCGCCACGCTGGCGCGGCCCTTGTAGACAAACAGCCCTTGCTTGGCCATGTTGGCCAGGTTCTCGAAGTGCCGCAGGTGCAGCGGCGAGTTGAAGGCCAGGCGTGCGCCCGAACCGCCAAAGCCGTTGTTCTCGGTCGCAAACAGCACGTTGTGCCAGGTCGAGAAGCTCTCCAGGTGCACCCAGCTCATCCAGCTGGTGGTGTACGGGCACTTGATGCCCGAGGCCTTGAGCTTGGCCGCGGCCAGCGTCACCTCGGGCCAGGTGGTCGGCGGCTTGTCCGGGTCAAGACCGGCGGCCTTGAAGGCGTCCTTGTTCCAGTAGAAGATCGTGGTCGAGCTGTTGAACGGGAACGACAGCATCTCGCCATTGGCCGCGGTGTAAAAGCTCGCCACTGCCGGCACGTAGCCCTTGGGGTTGAACTCGACGCCGCTCTGCTTCATCACCTCGGCCACCGGCTTGATGGCGCCCTTGGCGGCCATCATGGTGGCGGTGCCCACCTCAAACACCTGAAGGATGTGCGGCGAGTTGCCTGCCCGGAAGGCCGCCATCGCTGCCGTCATCGACTCGTCGTAGTTGCCCTTGAAGGTGGGCACCACCTTGTAGTCCTTCTGGCTGTCGTTGAACTGCTTGGCCAGGTCATTGACCCATTCGTTGAGGCCGCCGGTCATCGAGTGCCACCACAGGATCTCGGTCTGCGTCTGTGCTTGGGCCGGCAGGCCGAGGCTGCCCAGTGTGGCCGCTGCGGTCAGCGCGAGCAGGTGTTGTTTCAGTTTCATGCGG
This sequence comes from Betaproteobacteria bacterium, assembly GCA_025358155.1. Classification (GTDB taxonomy): domain Bacteria; phylum Pseudomonadota; class Gammaproteobacteria; order Burkholderiales; family Burkholderiaceae_C; genus Pseudaquabacterium. The sequence goes on along the minus strand of JANYKR010000069.1, from coordinate 17,813 downwards.
TCTCCGAGGGGATGCGGCGAGGGAACGGCTGAATCAAAAGGAACTGATTTTGGCGCCTGTTTGTGACAGGCCCGTTTCTGTCACACCCGCACCCCGAGCCGCAACGGGATTAACCCGCCGGCCAGTGCGGGCCAGACCCGCGCACCCGGGGCGGAGGAGGTGCAGCGATAAAATGCCGAGGCAGGTGCCTGCCCCGGGTAACGCTGACAAATTTTGAAGAAATCGGCGCTGGCCGCACCATGAACGCACCCCTGGATCTCACCCGCCTGGCCCTGGGCCACCCCGATGCGATGCTTGCCGCAGCAGCTGCTGCTGCCCCCCGGCTGCGCGAGATCCCCTACAACTACACCTCGTTTTCTGACCGCGAGATTGTGCTGCGCCTGTTGGGCGAGCGGGCCTGGGCGCTGCTCGACCTGCTGCGCGACGAGCGCCGCACCGGCCGCTCGGCACGCATGCTCTACGAGGTGCTGGGCGACATCTGGGTGGTGCAGCGCAACCCCTACCTCGAAGACGACCTGCTCGACAACCCCAAGCGCCGGCAACTGCTGATCGACGCCTTGCAGCACCGCCTGCACGAGGTGGCGGCGCGTCGCACCCCGGCGGCCGACGCCCAGCGTGACGCCCATGTGGGCGAGTTGCTGACGATGGCGGGCGATGCCGTGCAACGCTTTGCCGCCCGGTTTGCCCAGGTCAGCGCGCTGCGCCAGCGCTGCCGCAAGGTGCTGGGCCGCGTCACCGCAAAGGACAACATCAAGTTCGACGGCCTCTCAAGGGTGTCGCATGTGACCGACGCCACCGACTGGCGGGTCGAGTACCCGTTTGTGGTGCTCACGCCCGACACCGAGGCCGAGATGGCCGCGCTGGTGGCCGGCTGTGTCGAGCTGGGCCTGACCATCATCCCGAGGGGTGGCGGCACCGGCTACACCGGCGGCGCGGTGCCGCTGGTCTGGAACAGCGCGGTGATCAACACCGAAAAGCTCGAACAGATGACCGAGGTCGAGCTGGTCGATCTGCCGGGTGTTGACCGCTTGGTCGCCACGGTCTGGACCGGCGCAGGGGTGGTGACGCAACGGGTGTCGGACGCGGCAGAGCGTGCCGGCTACGTCTTTGCGGTCGACCCCACCTCGGCCGAGGCCAGCTGCGTGGGTGGCAACATCGCGATGAACGCCGGCGGCAAGAAGGCCGTGCTGTGGGGCACTGCCCTGGACAACCTGGCCAGCTGGCGCATGGTCACGCCGCAGGCCAAGTGGCTGGAAGTGATCCGGCTCGACCACAACCTCGGCAAGATCCATGATGCCCCTGTGGCCAGCTTCGAGTTGCGCTGGTTTGATGCCTCGGGCAAGGTGCTGGAGAAAACCGAGCGGCTGGACATCCCCGGCGGCATATTCCGCAAGGCGGGCCTGGGCAAAGATGTCACCGACAAGTTTCTGGCCGGCCTGCCCGGCATCCAGAAAGAGGGCTGCGACGGCCTGATCACCAGCGCCCGCTGGATCGTGCACAAGATGCCCCGGCATGTGCGCACGGTCTGCCTGGAGTTTTTTGGCAACCCTATCGCGGCCGTGCCGTCGATCGTCGAGATCAAGAACTTCCTGTTTGAAGAGTCCAAAAAAGGTGGCGACACCGGCGAGAGCCAGGGCCCATCTCCCGTCCGGCTGGCCGGCCTGGAGCACCTGGACGACCGCTACCTCAAGGCCGTGGGCTACACCACCAAGAGCAAGCGCGGCGCGTTGGGTGGTGGCCTGCCCAAGATGGTGCTGATTGGCGATATCGTCGGCGACGATGAAAACGCGGTGGCCCGCGCCACCAGCGAGGTGGTGCGCATCGCCAACAGCCGTGCCGGTGAGGGCTTTGTGGCGGTCAGCCCTGATGCGCGCAAGAAGTTCTGGCTGGACCGCAAGCGCACCGCAGCGATTGCCCGCCACACCAACGCCTTCAAGGTCAACGAGGACGTGGTGATCCCGCTGGAGCGCATGGGCGAGTACACCCTGGGCATCGAGCGCATCAACATCGAGCTGAGCCTGCGCAACAAGCTGGCGCTGCTTGCCAAGCTCGAAGCCTTCTTGGCGCACGGCAACCTGCCGCTGGGCAAGGCCGACGACGCCAACGACATCCCCAGCGCCGAGCTGCTGGAGGACCGGGTGCAGCAAGCACTTGCCGAGCTGCGCCAAGTGCGCGAGCTGTGGCAGCGCTGGCTGAGCCAGCTCGATGCGCCGCAAGCGGCCGTCGGCGGCGAGCCCGGCCGCAGCTATTTTGATCAGCTGCAAGACCACAGCCTGCGCGCCAGCTGGAAGCTGCAACTGCTCAAACCGTTTCAGGCGATGTTTGCCGGCGTGGCCTTTGTGCCCATCATCGAGGCCTTCAAGCGCATCCACCAGGAGGTGTTGCGCGGCCGGGTGTGGGCGGCCCTGCACATGCACGCTGGTGATGGCAATGTGCACACCAACATCCCCGTCAACTCGGACAACTACGAGATGCTGCAGACGGCGCACGCGGCGGTGGCCCGCATCATGGTGCTGGCGCGCAGCCTGGGCGGCGTGATCAGTGGTGAGCATGGCATCGGCATCACCAAGCTGGAGTTCATGCACGACAGCGAGCTGGCCGACTTTGCCGACTACAAGGCCCGCATCGACCCCGAAGGCCGTTTCAACAAGGGCAAGCTGCTGCGCGGCGCTGCGCTGCAGGCACTCGGCCCCGATGTGCACGCCGCAGACCTGAGCCATGCCTACACCCCCAGCTTCGGGCTGATGGGGCATGAGTCGCTGATCATGCAGCAGAGCGACATCGGCGCCATCGCCGACAGCATCAAGGACTGCCTGCGTTGCGGCAAGTGCAAGCCGGTCTGCGCCACCCATGTGCCCCGGGCCAACCTGCTGTACAGCCCGCGCAACAAGATCCTGGCCACCTCGCTGCTGGTCGAGGCGTTCTTGTACGAGGAGCAGACCCGGCGTGGTGTGTCGATCAAGCACTGGCAAGAGTTCGAGGACGTGGCCGACCACTGCACCGTCTGCCACAAATGCCTGGCGCCGTGCCCGGTGGACATCGACTTTGGCGATGTCACGATGGCCATGCGCAACTTGCTGCGCAAGATGGGGCAAAAGAGCTTTCGCCCCGGCAACGCGGCGGCGATGTTGATGCTCAACGCCACCAACCCGCAGACTATCAAGTTGATCCGTGGCGCGATGGTGGGTGTGGGTTTCAAGGTGCAGCGCCTGGCCAGCGACGTGCTCAAACTGGCCGCCCGCAAGCAAACCAGCGCGCCGCCCGCCACCGTGGGCGCCGCGCCGATCCGCGAGCAGGTGATCCACTTCATCAACAAGAAGCTGCCGGGTGGCCTGCCCAAGAAGACCGCGCGTGCCTTGCTGGACATCGAAGACCGCAACTACGTGCCCATCATCCGCAACCCGGCAGCCACCACGGCCGAGACCGAGGCGGTGTTTTACTTTCCGGGTTGCGGCAGCGAGCGGCTGTTCAGCCAAGTGGGCCTGGCCACCCAGGCCATGCTCTGGCATGCCGGCGTGCAAACCGTGCTGCCGCCAGGCTACCTGTGCTGCGGCTACCCACAGCGCGGCAGTGGCCAGTTCGACAAGGCCGAAAAGATCATCACCGACAACCGGGTGCTGTTCCACCGCATGGCCAACACCCTCAACTACCTCGACATCAAGACGGTGGTGGTGAGCTGCGGCACCTGTTACGACCAGCTGCAGGGTTACAAGTTCGAGGAGATCTTCCCCGGCAGCCGCATCATCGACATCCACGAGTACCTGCTGGAGAAGGGCATCACGCTGCCAGGCGCGGGTGACCAGAATGCCGCCGGCTACCTGTTCCACGACCCCTGCCACAGCCCGATGAAGCTGCAGGAGCCGATGAAGACCGTCAAGGCGCTGATCGGCCCCAATGTGCTCAAGAGCGAGCGCTGCTGCGGCGAGAGCGGCACGCTGGGCGTGACCCGGCCGGACATCGCCACCCAGGTACGCTTTCGCAAAGAAGAAACGCTCCGCCAGGACGAGAAAGACCTTCGGGCGCTTTTGGCAAGTACCGGCGCAAGCGGCAGCACGGGCTCGGGCGCGGTCAACGCCAACGCCAACGTCAAGATCCTTACCTCCTGCCCCAGCTGCCTGCAAGGCTTGCTGCGGTATGAGGGCGACATGGCCAACGGCCTGCTGGAGGCCGACTACATCGTGGTCGAGATGGCGCGCAAGATACTGGGCGAGAGCTGGCTGCAAGATTACGTGGGTCGGGCCAACGCGGGCGGTATCGAGCGGGTGTTGGTCTAGGTGGGCCGGGCCGATAATCGGTGAAGCCAGGTTTTCAACAGAGGGTCATGAGTGCCGTGATGACGCCCCCGCGTTTTGCCGATGGCGAGGCCTACCTGACCTGGGAAGCCTTGCACACCGAGCGGCATGAGGTCGTGGGCGCTGAGATTTTGGCGATGACGGGCGCACGGGCGGCGCACAAGCTGATTGCAGGCAGTGCCTGCATCGGGTTGCGGCAAGGCCTACGCGGGGCGCCGTGCAGCGTGTTCGTCAATGACCTGAAGCGCCTGATCAAGCCCGAAGGCGACTACCTCTGCCCCAACGTGATGGTCAGCTGCGACAAGCCCAGCGACTGCGCCCGCCCCACCCCTGCCACAGGCTGAGCCACCGCCGGCCTGACACCCCGGCCTACACTGCCATCAACCCGCGTCCTGCACCCCATGTCCAGCCCAACCGCACCGCAACCCACCGCCCTGACGCTGCACCAGGCCTCACGCATGCTCGAAGTCGGTTTCGACGACGGCGCGGTGTTCCGCATCCCGTTTGAGCTGATGCGGGTCTACTCGCCATCGGCCGAGGTGCAGGGTCACGGCCCCGGGCAGGAGGTGCTGCAGACCGGCAAACGCGAGGTGGGCATCACCCAGATCGAAACGGTGGGTCACTACGCGGTGCAGCCCACCTTCAGCGATGGCCACAACACCGGCTTGTTCACCTGGGCCTATCTCTACAAGCTGGGCGCCGAGCAGGCCGAATTGTGGCAGCGCTACGGGCAGCGCCTGGCAGATGCCGGCATGAGCCGAGATGCCCCCATGGCTGAAAAAGGCGGCAGCGCCTGCGCCAGCCACTGACCCCAGCCCTGCGCGCCACCCCTGCGCGCCACTCCACCCACCCACCATGGCCCAAACCCATTTCGGATTCGACACCGTTGACGAGCGCGACAAGGCCGGCCGCGTACGCGGCGTGTTCGACTCGGTCGCCAAGCGCTATGACGTGATGAACGACGTCATGTCCCTGGGCCTGCACCGCGCCTGGAAGGCCTACACCGTAGCGGTGGCCAACCTCAAGCCCGGCGACAAGGTGCTCGACATCGCCGGTGGCACGGGTGACCTGGCCCGTGCCTTTGCCCGCAAAGTGGGCGACACCGGCCTGGTGCTCCTGACCGACATCAACGAGGCCATGCTGCGCACCGGCCGTGACCGCCTGCTCGACGAGGGCCTGGCGCTGCCCACCAGTGTCTGCGACGCCGAAAAGCTGCCCTACAAGAGCGGCAGCTTCGACCTGGTCAGCGTAGCCTTTGGCTTGCGCAACATGACCCACAAGGACCAGGCGCTGGCCGAGATGTGCCGGGTGCTGCGCCCAGGAGGGCGGCTGCTGGTGCTGGAGTTCAGCCGGGTGGCGGCGCCGCTGCGCAAACCCTATGACTGGTACTCGCTCAACCTGCTGCCGTTGATGGGCAAGTTGATCGCCAACGACGCTGCCAGCTACCGCTATCTGGCCGAGTCCATCCGTATGCACCCGGACCAGGCTGAGCTCAAGGCCATGCTCAAGACCGCCGGTTTTGGCCATGTCGATGTGCACAACCTCAGCGCCGGTGTGGTGGCGCTGCATGTCGGCATCAAGTGCTGACTGGGGCCAGCGCCAGCGGCTCAAACACCTGCACCGGTCAGCTGCCGCCGTTGCGGCGTTGCACAAGGTAGAAGTGCCGGCCCGCCCGATGGCTTGAAGTCGTTGGATCGTTGGCCCGCCAAGCTTCACTATTACACTTCGGCGGTTGTTTTTGACACCGCCGCAGGCCTGCTGCGCATCACTGAAATCCAGTCAGTCCCATCCGGGGCCAGGAGTCCAACCGCACATGAAGACCCAAAAATTCAGCACCGCCCCGCGTGGCGTGAACCGTATGAGCCTGGTGGCGCTGATGGCGGCCGTGGCCCTGCTCGGCGGCTGTGGCGACAAGAAAGAAAAGGGCGCCAGCCAGACCGCCGCCAAGGTCAACAAGGCCGAGGTGACGGTCCACCAGATCAACTTTGTGCTTCAACAACAGCGCGGACTGCGGCCCGAGCAGGCTGACGCTGCGAGCAAGCAAATCCTGGAGCGCTTGATTGACCAGGAGCTGGCGCTGCAAAAAGCCGATGACCTCAAGCTAGACCGCGACCCGCGCGTGGTGCAGCAGCTCGAAGCCGCCAAGCGCGAAATCATCGCCCGCGCCTACCTTGACAAGGTGGGAGAGGCCGCCGCCAAGCCCACACCTGAAGAGATCAAAAAGTACTACGAAGAAAAACCCGCCTTGTTCAAGGAGCGCCGTATCTACAGCATCCAGGAGATTGGCATCGAGGCCAAGCCCGAGCAGGTGCCCGTGCTGCGCGACAAGCTGTCAGCGGCCAAGAACATCAATGAGTTCGTCGAATTCCTCAAAGCGAACGACTTCAAGTTCTCGGGCAACCAGGCGGTGCGCGCGGCCGAGCAACTGCCGATGGCCGGCCTGGAGGCCTTTGCCAAGATGCAAGACGGCCAGGCCATCCTGAACCAGGGGCCCAATGGCGTGCAAGTGGTGGTGCTGGCCGGCTCGCGCAGCCAGCCGGTGGCTGAAGAACAAGCCCGCCCAGCGATCGAGCAGTTTTTGATCAACGAGCGCAAGCGCAAGCTGGTCGAGGACGACGTCAAGGCCATGCGTGCGACGGCCAAGATCGAATACGTGGGCAAGTTTGCCGAAGGCGCTGCATCGGCACCCGCTGCTCCAGCCGTTGCCGCACCGGCGCCTGCCTCTGCCGCCAGCGGTGGTCTCAACGCCGCCGACATCAGCAAGGGCATGGGCCTCAAGTGATGTGCAGCCGTTCGGCACCGATGTTCAAGGCCTGCGCTGCTTTGACCTTGGCGCTGGGTGCAAGCTTGGCGGCGTTGCCCGCAGCGGCCCAGGGCACCGGGCCCGCATCCAACGGTGCAGCCGAATACCGCCTGGGCTCCGGTGATGTGATCCGCGTCAACGTCTACCAAAATCCCGACCTGACGCTTGAGACCCGGGTCACTGAGGCCGGCATCGTCAGCTACCCGCTGCTGGGTACGATCCGCCTGGGCAGTTTGAGCGTGACGGCCGCCGAGAAGCTGATCGCAGACGGCTTGAAAAGCGGCAACTTTGTCAAGAACCCGCAAGTCACCATCGTGGTGCTGCAGGTGCGCGGCAACCAGGCCAGCGTGCTCGGCTTGGTCAACCGGCCGGGCCGCTATCCGCTTGAAGTGGCCGACATGCGCCTGACCGACCTGCTGGCCATGGCCGGCGGCGCAGCCATCAACGGCGCCGACCTGGTGGTGGTCACCGGCATCCGCAACGGCCAGCCGTTTCGGGCTGAGGTCGATTTGCCTACCGTTTTTGCCCCCGGTGGCAAAAACAATGATCTGCTCATCTTCAACGGCGACGCCGTCTGGGTCGAGCGCCAGCCCATCGTCTACATCTACGGTGAGGTGCAACGCCCCGGCCCGATGCGCCTGGAGCGTGGCATGACTTTGATGCAATCACTCGCCACCGGCGGCGGCCTGACCTTGCGGGGCACCGAAAAGGGCATCCGTGTGCACCGCAAGGGCGCCGACGGCAAAGTGCAGGTGATCACTTCGCCGATGATGGACGAAGCGATGCGGGACGGTGACGTGGTGTTTGTACGTGAGAGTTTGTTCTGATGCCTCAGGGGAAAGCCAGATGACGTTCGGCCAGTTTCTGTCGATCCTGCGCGCTCGAAAATTAGCGGCGGTGCTGGTGTTTTTGCTGGTGGTGGCCAGCACACTGGGGGTCAGCTTGCTGCTGCCCAAGCAGTACACCGGTGCGGCCAGTGTGGTGATCGATGTCAAGCCCGATCCGCTGGCAGTGATGTCAAACCCGTCGATGGTGATGCCCAGCTTCATGGCCACGCAGGTCGACATCATGACCAGTGACCGGGTCGCGCTGCGCGTGATCCGTGACTTGAAGTTGCTCGACAGCCCGCAGATACGCCAGCAATGGCGAGATGAAGCTGAAGGCAAGGGCACCATCGAGCAATGGTTGGTCGACCTGCTGCAAAAGAAGCTGGATGTCAGACCGTCACGCGAAAGCAACGTGATCCAGGTCACCTACAAAGCGCCTGATCCGCGTTTTGCTGCCGCACTGGCCAATGCGTTTGCCAACGCCTACATCGCCACCACGCTGGAACTTCGGGTGGACCCGGCCAAGCAGTTCTCGACCTTCTTTACCGTGCAAAGTAAGGATGCCCGCGAGGCGCTTGAGCGAGCCCAGAGCAAGGTCTCGGCGTTCCAGCAGAAAAAGGGCATCATTGCCACCGATGAGCGGTTCGACGTTGAAAACAGCCGCCTCAACGAATTGTCCAGCCAAGCGGTGCAGATCCAGGCCATCGCGTCTGAGTCGGGCAGCCGTCAGACTCAAGCCCAGGGCAACCAGTCTGACCGCATTCAAGAAGTGCTGAACAACCCGTTGGTTGGCGGCCTCAAGGCCGATCTGACCCGCAGCGAGGTCCGCCTGCAAGAGTTGAACGCCAAGCTGGGCGAAAACCATCCTCAGGTGGTCGAGGCCAAAGCCAACATTGCCGAGCTGCGCAGCCGTACCGACGCCGAGATCAAACGTGTGACCGGCGGCGTCACCATCAGCAACACCATCAACCGACAGCGCGAAACCCAGGTTCGGCAGGCATTGGACGAGCAGCGCGCCAAAGTGCTGAGGATGAAGGCCGTGCGCGACGAAGGTCAGGTACTGGTGCGTGAGGTTGAAAGCGCCCAGCGCAGCTTTGACAGCGTGATGGCCCGCTTGACCCAGACGGGCCTGGAGGCGCAGTCCACCCAGAGCTACGCCAATGTCCTGACTGTGGCGCAGCCGCCGGCCGAGCATTCGTCACCTAAGATCTTGCTCAACACCGTGTTGTCTGTTTTCCTGGGCTTGGTGCTGGCTGTCGGCGTAGCGCTGGTGCTTGAGCTGAGCAACCGCCGTGTACGTGCGCCGGACGACATCATTGCGGCATTGGGTCTGCCCGTGCTGGGCACGCTGCCCAAGCCCGGCGCCAAGCGCTTTCATGCGGGCAACCGACCTTTGCCGCTGGTGCCGCTGGCCCACAGTCTGCCGGCCCCCAGCCAGAGCGTTTGATGGCCACATTTCAAGGCGACACCGCGCACGGCATGGTCGGCGCGGCTGCGGTTGACGCCGGCCCGGCCGTGGCCGACAGGTCCATCGGTTCGATCATTGCCGAAACCCGCCACCTGACCGCCGAACAGGTCGAAAAGATCCTGCGTCACCAGCGGGAGAAAGGGATCCGCTTCGGCGAGGCGGCCATTGCGCTGGGCTTTGCCAGCAGCGATGACGTGCTGTTTGCGCTCAGCCAGCAATTTCACTACCCCTACGCCGCTGAAGACCGCCGCAAGGCCAACCCCGAACTGGTGGCGCTGAACCAGCCGTTCGGCGTGCAGGCTGAGAGCTTTCGCGCCATCCGCAGCCAGATCATGATGCGCTTGTTCAACGAGGGTCAAGACCGTCGGGCGATTGCCGTGGTCAGCCCTGACAGCGGCGACGGCAAAACGTTTTTTGCCGCCAATCTGGCTGTCGTCCTGGCCCAATTGGGCGGCCGTACCCTGCTGGTGGACGCCGACATGCGCAGCCCGCGCCAGCACGCCGTGTTCGGCATTGACAACAACGCCGGCTTGTCTGGCATCCTCAGCGGCCGGGCGGAATCCAAAGTGATCCAGCAAGTGCCCGGCGTGCCCAGCCTGTTTGTTCTACCCGTGGGCATCACCCCGCCCAACCCGCTCGAACTCATCGAGCGACCGGCCTTTGGCCTGCTGGTGCGCGAGCTGTTGTCCAAGTTCGACCATGTGGTGGTCGACACCCCCGCCGCTGTTTGCGGCAGCGACGGCGCCGTGATTGCCGCCCGCTGCGGCGCCGCGCTGTTGGTGGTGCGCCAGAACAAGGCCAGTGTGTCCTCGCTGCAAGACCTGGTGGCCAATCTGTCTGAAACCCCGGCCAAGCTGGTGGGCGTGGTTTACAACGAATTTTGAAGGTCGCGCGCCGTGGTGCTCACATCCATCGCCGGAATGGCGGTCAGTGCCCTTCAACCGACTCTCGAGGACTGCGCGCAACTGGCCGCCGGCCTGCAGACAAGCCACTCATCGGACACGGATTTGGACAGTGCGTCTGCGACAGTGGATGTGTGTTGTTTGTCCGGGCGGGAGAGTGGTAACGTGAATGGCGCACCCATTGCAATGGCCATTGCACCTACCCATCATCCGACTTGTTGACTGCCGGATGGACCCGCCAGCGACTGCGCCCGGCCAATTGACCAATTGATGCGGCGCGGCCTGGATGTAGAAGCGTGAAAGGCACCGCCATGCACACAATGCTTGAAGCGCGTGAGGCTGAAGTTTTCAGTATGCCTTTGGCGGATGTAGGCAGTTTTCTCGACCGGCTGATCGCCAGCCTGGACCGCGGTGCGGCCATTGGAGCGACCTGGATGGCAAAAGCCTGGCGCAAAGGCGCCGAGACGGCGAGATCGAATCCGGCAGCGCTGAAACCGTCCCGAGTCACAGTGCGATGCCGATCCTGAGCGCCAAGGTTTTGTGATTTGTGCACCCCACCCGCAGGCAAGCCCGGTCCTGCCCGCGGCAGCAATGTCTTGCCTGGCAAATGCAAGGCTGCGGCTTGCAGGCAAGTCACTGCGGGTGGGTGAACGGGCAGCTGAATTGCTGGCTGCGAACCCTGGTTTCGGAACAATTTTTGATTCGCCGCCCTGCTGCAATGACCAGCTTGCACCCCACCCCACCCACCGGCGCAGTTGCACCCCGCCTGACTGTGTTGCCGCAAGGCTTCGACTGGGTGGTAGTTTGCCTGTTGGCCGCTGGCATCGGCCTGCTCTACGTCCCCGCCTACCTGGGCCTGGCCCGCACCATCTGGGCCACCGACGAGCAAGCCCACGGCCCGATCATCCTGGCGCTCAGTATCGGGCTGCTCTACATCAAGCGGCATCAGCTTGCCGCCGTGCCCGCACGGCCCATGCCCTGGTTGGGCTGGCCGCTGGTGGTGTTTGCGCTGTTTTGGTATGCGCTGGGCAGCTCGCAAGACATCATCATGATCGAGCTCAGCGCGCAGATCATTTTGCTGATCGGCCTGCTGCTGCTGTTTTGCGGCCTGCGGGCGTTGCGCGTGGTGTGGTTCCCGCTGTTCTTCATGATCTTCATGATCCCGCTGCCTGAGGCACTGGTAGGCGCCGTGACTGCACCGCTCAAGTCTGCCGTGTCAGCCATGGCCAGCAACTTGCTTTATCAACTGGGCTACCCGGTGGGCCGATCGGGCGTGGTGATGACGGTGGGCCCCTACCAGTTGCTGGTGGCCGATGCCTGCGCCGGCCTCAACAGCATGTTCACGCTGGAGGCGCTGGGCATGCTGTACATGAACCTGATGAAGTACACCTCGGCCGCGCGCAACGTCGCGTTGGCACTGCTGCTGGTGCCCGCCGCGTTTGTCGCCAACATCGTGCGGGTGATGATCCTGGTGTTGATCACCTACCACTTTGGCGACGAAGCCGGCCGAGGATTTGTGCATGGCTTTGCCGGCATGGTGCTTTTTATGGTGGCGCTGGCGCTGATGCTGGTGCTGGACAAGCTGCTGGGCCTGTTTTTCAACGGCCACAGGACGGCCCAGTGACAGCGCAGCGCATCAAGGCCGTGCTGGTGCTGGTGCTGATGCTGCTGGCTTTTGCTGGCGCACAGGCCTGGCGACCCCACACCCGGCTGGCCGATACCCGGCCCAAGGTCGATCTTGAAACGCTGTTCCCCAAAACTTTTGCCGATTGGACGGTGGACGACCGCATGCCTGGGCAGTTGGTGTCGCCCGACACGCTGGCCATGCTGAACAAGATCTACAACCAAACCCTCAGCCGTACCTATCTCAACAGCAAGGGCGACCGCATCATGCTGTCGGTGGCCTACGGCGGTGATCAGTCTGACGCCAGCCGCGCCCACCGGCCCGAGGTGTGCTACCCGGCGCAGGGGTTTGAGCTGCTGTCGTCAAAAAACACCCAGCTGAACCTGGGTACGCATCCCTTGCGGGTGCGGCAGTTGGTGGCCAAGCTGGGCAACCGGTCAGAGCCCATCACTTACTGGATCACCGTAGGTGAGCGCATCACCATCACCGGCACCGAGCAAAAGCTGGCGCAGTTGTCCTACAGCATTCGCGGTGTCATTCCTGACGGCATGTTGGTGCGCGTGTCGAGCATTGATACGGACGCTGCCGCTGCCCACCATTTGCAGGACGGCTTTGTGCTGGCGATGGCCAATGCCATCCCCGCAGCCGTTCGGCCGCAGGTGATGGGCAAGCCGCGTGCCTGAAGTTGCAGACGGTTCCAGCATGCAGCACCTGCCCACATCCAGCGGTAAGCGGGGTGCGTTCAGCGCCATGGTGCAGCCTCGGCACTGCGGTTCACGCACAGCTGGTTTGTTGTGAGCGATTCGGCGCGCAGTTTGGGTTCACTCAGTCTGTCCGCCGGGGTCTGGGGGGCCGGTGGCGCGGTGATGCGCCTGGTGCTGCAGGTAGGCACCCAAATCGCCTTGGCGCGCATGCTGGGCCCCAGCCAATATGGCATCTTTGCGATCGGTGCTACTGTCATTGGTTTGAGCAGCTTTTTTTCTGACATCGGCTTGGCCTACGGCCTGATCCAAAAGACCACGGTCGATGACCGCGACATCCGATTTGTCTTCACTTGGCAAGTCCTGCTGGGCGTCGGCGTATCGGCCGCTGTCTACGCCGCCAGCAATGCTATTGCCGGGTTTTTTGGCGATGCACGCGCTGCACCTGTCATTCAGGTGTTGTCTGCACTGTGCCTGCTCAACGCGCTGGCCGCGCCGTCGCTCAATTTGCTCAAGCGCCGGCTTGATTTCAAGACCATCCAGCTGGTGCAACTGGCCAGCTACATAGCCGGTTACTTGTTGGCGGGTATCCCCCTGGCCTTGTCCGGCGCCCAGGTGTGGGCGTTGGTGGCCGCCTGGCTGGTCCAGGCGCTGGTCAGTGGGCTCTTGCTGTACCGTGCCACCCGCCACGCACTCAAACCCCTGTTGTGGTACGACCAGGCTGGCCAGCAATCCGGTTACGGCGGCACGGTGCTGGTCACCAATATCATCAACTGGGCCATCGGCAATATCGACCGTGTGATCGTGGCCCGTGCCTTTGGCACTCGCGAGATCGGCCTGTACACCACGGGCTACAACCTGTTTTACAACCCCACGGCCACCTTGCTGGGCGTGGTGCAGCCGGTGTTTTTCTCCGTGTCATCACGCATCGCCGACGAGGGCCAGCGCATCCTGGGCGCCTATCGGTCCTTGGTCGCGGCCCTGACGTTACTGGTGCTGCCGGTTTTTGCCACGGTTGCCGCAGTACCCGACACCTTCGTCGGTGCGTTGTACGGAGACAAATGGATCGATGCTGCTGCCCTTTGCCGGCCGCTGGCTTTGGTCATGCCGATGTTTTTACTGTTTGGGCTGACCACACCGCTGCTCTGGACATCTGGCCGCGCTGCCAAGGAGTTTCAAGTTCAAGCTCCTTTGGCCTTGTTGTGGGCTGCGGCCTGTGCCTGGGCGGCCACCCTGTCGCTGGTGCATGTGGCTTGGATGGTGCTGGCGCTCTACGGCCTGCGTTGTGCGCTTATTGTTGGCGTGGCCACCCGCGCATTTGGCCTGACCCTGCCAGCTTTCTGGTGCAGCGCCCGAGGCGGTTTGGTACTCAGCGCATTGATGGCCGCTTGCCTGGTTTTGGCAGACGCCAACCTGCAAGGCTTGCCTGCTTGGCAGCGGTTGGTGCTGGACGTGGTGCTGGGTGCCGCCGTGTGGCTGGCCTCCCTGCGCCTGGTTCCGCGCCTGATCGCGCCTGAACTCGCCAGCCTGTTTGCACGCATCCTGTCGCCAATGCCTCACGTCATTGCCCGGCATTTAAGTTTTCTGGCTGGTAAATGATCGTTCTTTGATGGCCACTTGAGGCACATCCAGCAGTGTATTATTATTTCCGTCGAATGTGAAAAGCTTTGATGTCAGCTGCTGAATTCGCTCAACTCTTGATAGTTGGCTCGATTGCCCTTGGTGGCGCAAGCCTGCTGATTCTTGCACTTGCCGGCGGCGTACATTTTGAGCCCTACATCCGGAAAACCGGTTCCGTGCTACTTCCGGCTCTGCTGTTGTTCGGACTGGCTACCAGCACGATGCTTTCTGGCCGCAATACCTCGCTATACGGCTTGTCTGCCAATATCGTTGAAGCGAGCTCGTCTGGGGTTGAAGTTTGGGTGCTGAGACTGGTTACGGCGACCGCCATCGGGATCGCCATTGTCATTGTCGGTGCCGCTTATTTGCGAAAGACCAAAACAAATTCATCAGCGAAACTGCTATTCATTGCCTTTTTAATATATTTCTTGGCAAGCTATGTTGCCGGCGGACTCTTCGGCACCGAATTTTCGCTGTCACACAAAACGTTTTACCCGCTGCTTGTTATTTATGCGCTGTACATTACGGCAGATCAGGAGGCGAGGCAGTTGGTTCGCCTATCTCGGAACTTGCTCCTGCTGGTCCTCATTGTCGGGCTCTGCCTCATCACGGTAGCGCCTGACCTTGTGCTCCAGAGAGGCTATCAGGGATTTATACCAGGCCTTTCCTTCCGGTATTGGGGGCTGGCAAGTCACGCAAACAATATTGGTCCGCTCTCAATATTCCTTGTGCTGCTTCTCTGCTGGGCACCTTACAAAAGTCGACTGCTGACCCTTCTTGCAATTTCTGTGGCAGGCATCAGTCTAGGTCTGGCGCAGTCAAAGACATCTTTGGTAGCGGCAGTTCTCGTTGTCACAGTATTCATCCTGCGCTGGTGGCACCTGGCAGTTTTCAAAGACAGGTTCGGGCGCGCCGGATCTGTTGCGGCCCTATGCGCCGGCATCGTTGTCGCCATTTCAGCCTTTGCACTCGCAATTTATTTTGCGAACCACTACCTTCATCCAGTCGATAGTCTTGTCTATAAACTTCAAGGCCGTGGCACTATCTTGACAGGACGCGAGCAGATCTGGGCCATTACTGTCGCCGAATGGGAGAGGAATCCAATTTTCGGATATGGCCCAAACCTCTGGGGTAATGAATTCAGTGCGCGATTCGGCTACTTCGGAATTGCCACCAATGCACACAATCAACTTTTTGATACGCTTGGCAGTGCAGGTGTGCTCGGCGTAGTCAGCTTGCTTGTCTACGCAACTGTTTTTGTGCGCTACGCCTTTTTATTGGCAGAGTCAACGAAATGGGTTTCTATCGCGTTGGTAGTTTTTCTGGCGGCGCGATGCGTTACTGAAGTTCCGCTCAAAACAATAAATATTACAACCAGCGATTTCTTCATGCACGCTGTAATTATTGGCATCTTCATGCGGGCGGCTGTTCGGCTATTCAAGGAAAAGTCACAGGACATTCAGCGAAGCAATGCCGGAGCATAAAAAGCCGTGAAAATTTCAGTAGTTACCTGCACATGGAACAGTGAGCCGTACTTGGCTGAATGCATTCAATCCGTTCTTGCACAGAGCTATTGTGATATAGAGTATATACTGGTCGACGGTGGGTCCACAGACGGTACATTGCAGCGCATCGAAGCCATATGCCGACCCATCAAAATCATCCGCGATGTGCGCGGTGGAATTTCTTGCGCTATGAATGCCGGGATACTGGCCGCTTCAGGTGACGTCATAGCCCATCTACATTCGGACGATTATTATCTTGGGCCATCCGTGTTGTCGCAGGTTGCTGCAGCCATGGAGGACGAAACCTTTGGATGGTGCTTTGGGCGCGTGAAGCGGATTATTGATGGCAACCTTGTTTCCGAGAAGTATTCAGCGCCATGTTATTCGCCAAGGCGCTTGCTGCAAGGCAACTTTATACCTCATCCGGCAACTTTTGTTCGCCGGAGTCTGATCAATCAGGTTGGTAGATTCAATGAGTCGCTGAAATACGCCATGGACTACGACTTGTGGTTGAGGCTGTCTAAAATATCGCCGGCCAAGGAGTTGCATGTTCCGCTCACTGCCTTTCGCGAGCACGACGGCAGTGTTTCCACCAGCAATCGACAAGCTGCAATGCAAGAAGATTATCAAATCAGGATTTCACATTGCGCGAACAAGCCACTAGCATCGTTGGAGCACAGGCTGCGCTACTGGGTGCGTCGGCGGCGTCTGGCCAGGTTTCTCGCGGCGCAGGTGTCAACCGGGTAGCGCCGTGGTGATCAGTCTCGTTCTCGCCACCGTGGGGCGCAGTCAGGCTGTGGGTCGATGCCTGCGCTCGCTTGCGGCACAGAGCGATCAAAGCTTTGAGGTTTTGTTGATTGATCAAAACTCGGACGATCGACTTGATATTTGGGTTAACGAGGCGCAGTTGCTTGGATTGAAACTACGCCACATCCGTTTGAAAAAGCCAAATCTTTCAAGTGCTAGAAATCTTGGTATTGCGGAATCTGTTGGTGCAGTTGTCGGTTTTCCCGACGACGATTGCTGGTACGAGGCGGACGTAATTTCAAATTTGCGCAAAGCTTTTGCGGGTGACGAGCATCTCGATGGATGTGTCGCAAATTGGGTGGAGCAATCCTGTGTGCGTGGAGAAGACGCCAGCGGCCGCACATTGTCGCTTGCGGCATGGCGAAAATTTCGTGGCGGGGACGCCAGTTCCATTTCTCTGTTCTTTAGGCGTGATCTCGTTTTGCGGCTGGGTGGATTTGACGAAAGAATTGGGGTCGGGCAATGGTTTGGCGCAGCCGAAGAAACTGACTTGATTTTTAGAGCACTGGCGGCTGGTGCCTGCCTGCAGCGTTTACCTGCCTTGCGTATTCATCATGTTTTTGGTGCGTTCCAGAACGCTCCGTTGGCCTTGCGATTGCGAAATGTCAGAAGTCGGGCACGCGGAACGGGCGCAATGTATGCCAAGCATCAGTTGACGGTCTATATCGTGGTTCGGGGACTTATAGCGCCGGTATTGGTCCCGCTTGTCTGCATCCGCGGTTGGGATTTTATTGCGATTGGGTTATATACATCGCTCGGGCGCTTGGAAGGGCTGGTACGGTGGGGTTGGGGCAGGCCATGAGGTGCACTGTATTTCGCAGCCTAAATTTGTTTCTGTTGCTGCTTTTTCTAAATCAGTATGGCCTTGCAGCACCCAACGTTGAGCCGATTCCGTTGAGCTATTTTGGGCTGCACATCCATCGCGCTGACCGAGGCACAGCCTGGCCAAATGTGCCGTTTGGCAGCTGGCGCTTGTGGGATGCGTATGTTACTTGGGCCGACTTGCAGCCGGAACTTGATAAATGGGAGTTTTCTCGCCTGGATCGATATGTGGAATTGGCGCAGAGCAACAATGTTGAACTGATTCTGCCGCTCGCCAACACGCCGCGTTGGGCCGCAGCGCGTCCCAATGAATCCAGTGGCTACGCACTGGGCAATGCGAGTGAGGCAAATAATATTGAAGACTGGCGACGCTATATAAAAGTGGTTGCAAAGCGATATAAAGGACGGATTCGCATCTACGAGATATGGAACGAACCAAACA